>NZ_JALBGB010000007.1:0-152198 GCF_022631395.1 Calidifontimicrobium sp. SYSU G02091 | reverse complement strand
ATGCAGTTCGAGAGGGCTTGGCTTGCCGCCCAGCAAAGGCAAGCCGCGTGATGGTCTCGGCTATGGGATCCGGGAAACGCGGGCAAGGTCAGGGTGGCGCAGCGGGAGGTGGTGGCGGGGTTCGACGCCTGACCGGGTTACGGGCCCTCGATCACCCGTGCCACATCACCGTGGCATGCAGTGCACTTGCCCACCAGCAGCAAGTCGCCGCCTTTGATGGCGCCGCTGCAATGGGTGATCGTGGTCTCGTGACGGCAGTGGCCGCACCAGACGTTGGACAGCAGCCGCTTGCGGATGTCGGCAGGGATGGACTCCCAGCGCTGGCGGGCGGGCTTGGTGAAGGTCGGCACGGATTCAATCGCCACGGATCACTCCTCGAACAATTCAGAGTGCGTGCCCGTCCGCACAAAGATGATGGTGTTCCCATCCAGGCGGTAAATGAGCAGGAAGTCGCCGCCGATGTGACATTCGCGGTGGTCGGCCCAATCACCCTTCAGCGGGTGATCCAGCCATTCAGGCCCCAGCGGGGCATCGTTGCCAATGAGCAGCAACATCGCCTCCTTCAGCCGCTTCAGGTCGTAGCGCCCCGAACGCGAGAGGCGTTCCCAGTCTTTGAGGAAAGTCTTGGTGTAATCGCTCGCCCTGGGCAGCGACGCCCGCTTACTGCTGGCGGGCTTTTTGGCTTGCGCCGAGACTTGCGTTTTCGAGGTCATCGATCAGGGCGTCTGCAGAGTCAAAGCGGGCGGTGCACGCCTTGGCCATGGCGCGGGCTTCTTCCATCGCTGCGCGGGTCTGCGCGTTGGGCACCTTCAACTCCAGCGGAAAGGCCTGGTCGTTCACCACGCGCTTGAGCAGGATGCGCACGGCATCAGACACCGACAGCCCCATGGCTGCCAGTGCCTCGCTGGCTTGCGTCTTGATTTTGTCGTCCACCCGGACGTGCAGCATCGTGGAACGGGCCATGATCGAATCCTCCGTTCCCGCAATTGTGTGTCTCGATTGAGATACAGTCAAGTCACCTCTGGTGAGGCTCTGGCGGCGTTCGATACCTGATTGGCAACCTTGGTTGACGATGAACTGCCGCGCGTAAGCCATTGATTTAGAGGGATCAGGTGCTGCGGCTACCCGCAGGCCAAACAGAGAACAGAGACGGCTTGGGGCAAGAAAATGGCCGATGTCGGGCGTTTTGGCCGGGCTTCACCCGCAGGACGGATGGCCGGAACCCCGCGTGGCGCGCGGGCGGCGCCAAAAGGAAAGGGCCCGGAGACTTTCCGGGCCCTGGTGAGCCAGGGTCACTTGAACGCCCTCGGCAACGTGGCACGAAAACCACGAGTTACCCGCATCGTTACCCGCAGCGGCCGGGGCTTGCCGATGCCCGCAGCCGGCCGCCCACTCGCCGATGAGCGCCGGCCAGCGCCCCACCGCGGTCGGCGAGCGCCGGCCGGCGGGTCGGCGTCGAGCGGCAGCGTGCAGAGTCGGCCACGGGCGGGAATGCGGCGCCGTCGCGTCAAACGGGCGCAGGCGGGGCGATCGCGGCGCACCGCCAGCGCGATGCAGCCGGCGGTCGTGGTGCCGGCTAGGCGCAGCGGCGTGGATGCCCCTGCGACGCGCCAGATCGGCGTCAGAGGCGCGATCGTGGATCGGGCAGGGCCACCCTACACGGGCGCCTCGACGCGCGCCTGTGGGGCTCAGATCGCGGTGTCGCGCCTCACTGCCCGAACATGATCGACGCCAGAGCCGGCGGCGCGTCGGACGGCGGTCGGGCGGCGGGATTGCGCTGCGCGTACTCGCGCCACCACGCCGGGAGCGCGTCGTAGTACGGGTGAAACAACGCGGTGACCGGCATCTCGCGCCGCCCAGCGAACCACTCGGCGATCTCGGGCGGCATCCTCGGGCCGCCCGACGTGCCGCCCGTGCGGCGCTTGCGTAGCGTCGATTTCGGGTCAGTCATCGCCAGCCCCCACGTCGCCGGGTTGCAGCCGCATCGCGCGCACGGCGGCGATCAGTTGCCCACGCGCGTCGCGCTCGACCGCGACCGCCGGATGCGCCTTCAACTGCGAGAAACGATCGCGCAGCGTCGCGCCCTCGGCGGCGATGAGCCGGCGGGCGCCTTCGGCACGATCGAATGCCTCGCAGGCGGCACGAACGAGCGCCAGCCCAGCGGCGTCATCAAGGTGATAGTCGTCCAGCAGCCGCCGCCAAAGCTCGCGCGACTCCGGGCTCAAGTGCTCCGGCGGCTTCGCAAGATCGACGGTTCGCGGCTTTGATCGGCTCGGATTTTTCATAGGGTGCCCCCCTCAAATTCCGCGCGTGGGATCGGGCGCGGTCCTCTGGCGAGGGGGCTCAGAGTTTTTGGCCCCCCCCCCGGCGGGTCGTCACGCGCCGACAGCCTCGCGCTCGTCGAGCAGTTCGAGCAGCCGTGCACGATCGACGCCGAGCACGTCGGTGTGCCTGTGCTCGTGCGCGCCGAAGCCCTTCGCGACGAGCTCGGCCATCAGCGCATCCTCGGCCGCAGCCGCTCGCGCCGCGGCTTCGAGCGCGCGACGGTAGGTCGCGCGCAGTTCGCGCAGGTGGGCCTCGTGCTGGCCGAGCACCTGCAAACGCACCTTCTCACGCTGCCGCTCGACGGCCTGCCGCAGGCTGTCCTCAGCGGCCGGCCCGAGCGCGACGAGCGCCGCCTCGACCTGCTGCAACCGCTCGACGGTTTCGTGGTACCGCTGTTCGCGCGTCGGCGGGCGTCGGCCGTCCAGCGCGGCGGCGAGCACCTCGTCAGCGGCGGGCGCTCGTGTGTGCGCAAGCTCGTCGTACAGCGCGGTGCGCGCGGCCTCAAGCTCGCCGCGGCGCGCGAGCAGGGTGGCGAGCCGCTGCTGCGCGGCTGCGAAGTCGGGGTTTTTCGAGACGTGCTCGATTCGGATCGTTGCCATGTCGGCGTCCTTTCTCAGCGAGTAGCGCCGCGCTGGCGGCGGATAGTTGCGGGCGCGCCGACGACGGCACGGGCACGGGCACGGTGCCGCTTCACCATCGCGAGCAGCATCTCGGCGTCGAGCTCGAGCAGGCGGGCAGCTGGTTCAAGCGCGGCTCGGCGCACAGCCGCGCGGGTTGCATCAGTCGGTTTCATCGTGTGACTTCCTGTGCCGGTTCGTTGGGTCGCCGTCGTCGCGACCGGCAACGCGGCGGCGGCGGGGTTTGTCCGGTTGCCCGAGCCGCGGCGGCGGCAGCCCCCGGGCAGCGCACCACGCGGCGGCGTGCGGATCGCCGGCCGGGTGCGGGCACTCGTGCCGGTGAACGGCGACGGCACATGGCAGCACGACGGGCCGGCCGAGCGCCTTCGCGATCAACACGCTGAACTGGTCGGCCGGGCGCTTCATTCGTTTCTCCGTGGGCCGAACCCACCGCACCGCTGCGGCGCTGCCGCAAGGTCGCGGCCCACGTCGGGCGATCGAAGGTCGGCGCGCTTGTGGTTGCGGCAGCGCCCGGGGGCGTAGTGCGTGCACTCGGGGCACGTGCGCCGATCGTCGTCGGCGTCGAGGCGGGCGATGCGGTCGGCCACAGCCTCGGCCTCGGCGCGGGGCCAGCCCCACGTGAGCAGGCGGGCGAGCACGTCGGCGCGGCGGTCGGTGACTCGTGCAGACCCGGCTAACGCGGCTAATTGGCTAATCGGGCCCGCCGGCTCGTGTTGACCGGTCGCCGCGACGGTTAGCCGGTTAGCCGCATTAGCCGCACCTGACGGGCGCTCGGCACCATCGCCGATTAGCCAATTAGCCGGGTTAGCCGCCTTAGCAGGCTCGCCGGCCTGCCCTTCGGCGCGGGCAGCGGCGCGAGCGCGAACGGCCGCTAGGTCGATCACTTCCGCGCCTCCCAACGGTCGCCGTCGCGGCGCACGTAGTCGCGGCGTTGAAGCTCGTCCATCAGGTTGCCGATGCCCTCGGCCTTGAGCAATCGCACCTGACGGGGCGACGCCTGCAACACGTCCCGGTGCGGGACGAACGGCCCGCGCTCACGCATCCACGCTACAAGGGCGCGCAGGCGCTCGATGCGCTGGCGCTCGACCGACTGGCCCATCAGCCGAACGTGCTCACCGAGATAGAAGTCCGCGACCTCGATCGCGCCGGCCATCGTGTCGATCTCGATCTCGATCGCGCTCGCGTCGGGGTCGTTGATGATCGCGATGATCCCGGCGATGCGCGCGGCGTGTTCGGCCACCTTCGACGCGAATGGGCGCACGCCCGCAAGGGTGCCGCCGTCGGCCTGCTGCCGCTCGCATTCGTTGTAGAACTCAATCCACAGCGCGCGCGCCCGCGGCGTCATCGGCAGGTGCCGCGGCGCAAGCTCGAACCCGTCGCCTTGAGGATGCAGGCGTGCGGGCGCATTCACGAGCGCGCGCAGCCTGTCGTAATACTCGGCCACGGCTGGCACCTCGCCGGGCATGGTCGTGTCGCGGAACAGCCGCGTGCCGGCGAGCGTCCGCGGCGCCGCGATCAGGCAGCGCGCAATGAGTCCCTGACCTTGCGCGAGCGGGTCGGCCATGAGCGTGCGCAGCACGACGGCCTGCACCATCAAATGCACGGACGTGCGCCGGCCCATCAACACCGACAAACCATCGCCGCGGGTCAACGAGTCGAGCGTCTCGCCTCCCCACGCCTTGAGCATCCACGCGATGCCGGCGAGTCTGCGCTCTTCCCTCATGCTGTGCCCGCCGATGACCTCGGCGCCCTCGGGCGAGAACAGACCGATCGCCGACTGCGATCGCAACAGCATGTGCAGCCCCTCGACGGTCGCCTTCGACACGATGACTGACCGCGGTGGCGGCGGTTCGCTCTCGGCATCTCCGGGGCGACGTGACGCCCTCTCGGCCCGGTATGCCTGCATGGCCCTCGCGTGCTCTCGTGCGTCAAGGCGGCGCCGCTCTTCGATCGGCAGGCAGGCCAGCGTGTCGGTGCGGCTCTTGCGGTCGCCGCTCTCGGCCGAGATCACGACGAACAACGAAAGCGGTGCGGCCTGCCCGTGCGGCATCAGCACGTCCGCGTGCGGCTGCGCCGCGACGGCAGCGGCCGCGAGCACGCTCCCCGCCGCAAGCGCATCGGGCGCCTGCACAAGCTCGGCCACGGCGCGCGCGGCAGGCCCGAGCACCGGCCCTAGGCCATCGAACGGGAACGGCTGCGGCGCCTCGTCGGCCGGCTCGGGCAGCGGGTCAAGTTCCGGCCACACGGCAGCGTCTAGGCGGCTCTGCGCCGCCGTCGTGAAGTTCGGGACGGCGCTCATCGCGTGGCCTCCGCGATCGTGATGCAGCGCCCGGCGGCGGCGAGGAATGCCCGCCAGTCGGCATCGGTCGGAAGCACGCCACGGCGGGCAGCCGACAGCACGATGGCGCACAGGTGCAAGTCCTTCGACAACACCGCGATCGCGTCGGCCGCCGAGAAGGCGCGCGGCCTCGTCGGTGCCGGCTTGCCATCCTCGACCCATGCGCCGAGCGCCTTCGCGGCCGCCACGAAGTCGAGCCCGTGGCGCTGCATGTGGAACGCGACCACGTCGCCGCCCCTCGCGTGGCAGTTCATGCAGACCCACGCGCCGGTGCTGACGTTGATCCGCATCGAGTCGCCGCCGCCGTGAAACGGGCACGACGTGGTGCGCCACGTGCCGCGGCCTTGCAGCCGCAAGCCCTCGCCCTCGAAGTAGCCCACGGGGTCGGGGAGTCGGTCGCGGTCGAAACTCATCGCCCGCCCCCCATGCGGTCGAGCAGCGCCGCCGCGTCGTCGAGCGTGTCGAGTTCGCGGCTCAGACCCCAACGCGCGAGCAGATAGCGCCCATCCTCAAGCCGGTGCAGAGTCGCGCCGAGCAGCGCAGCACACGCACGCAGCGTCGCGAAGCGCTTGCCCACATTGGTAACCGACGTTACGATCGCGTCGCTCGTCAAATCCATGCGCCCCGTGTCGGTGCCAGCCGGCCGGGGCGTTTTCACGTTCGGCCGGCTCATTTCGCGCCGCCTTCGGCCCGCCGGGCACGCGCAGCGGCGCACGCCTTCGCTGTGACAGCGGCCAACCGGGCGGCGCCCGCGGGATCACCGCGCTCGGCGAGCCGGGCATAGAACGCGGCCACGTCGGCCAACCGCCAGCGGGTGAACCGCGGCGCGCGGATCACCGGCTGCGGCGCCTCGCCGCGCTGCACGCGCTCGTCCCACCACGACGACGACACGTCGCCCATGGCGCAGGCGGTGCGCTTGCTCACGAGCGCGGCGGCGCGCGCCTCGTCGGGGATCAGTGCGGGCCGATCGCCCGCGTCGGTGCTGCTGCTGTGAAGATTCGTTGCGGTCATTTGTGCCCCCGTGGTCGGTACGGGGCGCACTATCCGCACGGGGTCTCACGGGGTCGCTAACCCGTGATTCGCGGCCTCACTTTGGGGCCTTTTGCCGCTCTTCGGCGAGCACGTTGGCGAAGCGCCGGTAGCCCATGTCGGGGCCGCCGCTGACGGTGACGTGCGCCCCGCGTCGGCCGGCGTCGCCGAACACCTTGCACCCGCGCGGCGGGCGGCGCTTGAGCGCGTCCCACGCCTCGGCGGCGCTGGCCTGCGGGTGCGCCGCGACGTATCGCCGCAGCCAAAGCCGCACGGGGCCGCCGCTGCCCGGTGCACGGCCGCCCGAGAAGGCGGCGCCCCTCGCCTTGTCGGCGTATGGCGCCACGTCGCCAAGCTCGCGGGCGAGCACGCACGCACGCAGTAGCGCGGCGGCGCGGCGCTCGGCGGGGCTCGCGTCGGCCAGCGCGAGACACAGCACGACGGCACGATCGTCGTCGGCGAAGTCGGTCACGTCGGCCCCTAGGCGCGCGGCAGCGTCGGCCAGCCGCTGCGCCGCCGCCTCGCGCAGCCGCTCGACGAGCGCCATGCGTTCGGCCCGCGTCGCGCACCGGGCGAGCAGTAGACGAAGGTGATCGTTGCCGAGCAGCGCGCCGAAAGCGGCGTCGCCCCAGTCCCCGCCGTAGCGGCTCACGCAACGCCCCGCTGCGGCATCTCGATCACCTCGCCGCCGTCGCGCAGCCGGTCGAGATAGTCCGCCCAGCGCTGCATCATCTCGCGGCGCTGCTCGATGAACGTCGTGCGGTTGTAGGCCCGCCCGAGCGCGTCGGGCACAGCGTGGGCAAGTTGCGCCTCGATCACCTCGGCCGGCACGCCGAGCCGCTCGGCGATCAGCGTGCGGGCCATCGCGCGGAACCCGTGCGCCGTCATCTCGTCGTTCGCATAGCCCATGCGCCGCAGCGCGGCGCGCACGGTGTTCTCGCTCATGCAGCGGTCGCGGCCGGTCAACGCCGGGAACACGAAGCGCCCGCCGCCGGTGATTGGGCGCAAGCCCTCGAAGATCGCGACCGCCTGCCGCGCCAGCGGCACGAGGTGCGGCTCGCCGTTGGCCTTCTCGTGCTTGCGGCGCTTCATCAGGTGCGGCGGAATCACGATCGTGTCGCCGTCGATCCACCGCCATTCGAGATGACGAAGCTCACCCGGGCGCAGCAGCAGCAGCGCCGACAAGTCGAGCGCCGCGCGCGTGATCGGGTTTCCCTTGTAGTCGGCCACCGCGCGCAGCAGCGCGGCCACCTCGTCGGGCTTGACGATCGCGGCATGGTGGCGCGTGGGCACCGGCCGCAGCGCGTCGCGCAGGTCGGCCGCGGGGTTGCGGGTGCACAGGCCGGCGGCGATCGCGAAGCGGAACACCTGCGAGCACGAATCCTTTGCCCTGTGCGCCGTCTCGATCGCGCCGCGCGCCTCGATCTTGCGCAGCACCGCGAGCAGTTCCGGCGGCTCGATTTCGGCGATCGGGCGCCAGCCCAACGCCGGGAACACGTCAACCTCGAAGCGCCGCAGCGTGCGCGCGGCGTGGCCGGGGCTCACCTCGTGCTCGTGCTTCGTCGTCAGCCATTCCCGGGCCGTGTGCTCGAAGGTGCCGGGGCCGGGAATGCCGGCCTCGGCGTAGCGCAGCAGCTCGACCTGGCGCCGCTGCTCGGCCTTCTCGGCCTTGCGGGCCTGCGCCGGATCAACGCCAGCGGCGACCATGCGGCGCGCCTCGTCACGGCGGGCGCGGGCCAGCGCCAGCGGGACGTCGGGATACACGCCGAGACTCAGCATCGCCTCGCGCCCGCCGAACCTGTACCGGAAGCGCCACCAGCCGACGCCGGTCGGCCGCGCCTCTAGGTGCAGGCCGCGCCCATCGGCGTGCTTGCCCGGCTTGCCCGTGTCCACCGCGGCCTTGATCGCCGAGCGGATCGCCTTGTCGGTGAGTAGATCAGTCGCCATGCGGGTAACTTTAACCCGCAGTTACCCGCAAATGGCCAAGTTACCCGCAGTCTGCCCCACCCGGTTACCCGCAACTAGCGGTTACTCGTGGCCCTATGCAGGTGCGTCGCCTCGCCTAAGTGCTTGATTTTCTTAGTATCGTGGCCCTAGGCGGCCGCATGAAATGGGTAATTTGGTGGAGCCGGGGGGAATCGAACCCCCGTCCGCAAGCCATCACCGGACAGTTCTACATGCGTAGCTCTCTGATTTGGGTCTCGTGACGCCGCCGCGCAGGAGCACGCTGCGGACGCCACCAGTCACTGAGTCTCGCTGCCGGTCGAGTGACCCGGCCGACAGCCAGCCGATGTGAATGACCTCTCAGCGCTTGCGCGCCCGGCCCATCGGCCAACCGTTGAGAGGCTCACCGGTGTTTAAGCGGCGAGAGCGAAACGTTCGTCGTTCGCAGTTACTTGCTTCCAGTGGATTTACGAGCGTACTGGTGCTCGGCATGCCCTGCGCCGGATCCGCACCCACGTCGAAACCAGGTCGGCCCCTTGCGCGCATTGTAGGTGGCGCCGGGTGCGCGGCTTTCAAGGGCACGCGGACGCCGCCGCTCACGACGCGCCGGCAACGTCCAGCAGCGCCAGCACCGAGCGCGGATGCTCGGCGATCGCGTCGGCGCGCCACTGGCGCACGTCGCCGCCCTCGCCCAGATAGCCCCAGGCGGCAGCCACCGAGGCCATGCCGGCCGCACGGGCGGCTTCGATGTCGCGCAGGTCGTCGCCGACGTACAGGCACTGCGCGGGCGCGAGGGCGAGCCGCTCGCACGCCGCCAGCAGTGGCGCCGGGTGCGGCTTGGCGTGCGGTGTCGTGTCGCCGGCGACGACGACGGGCGCTTGCGCCAGGCCGAGGCCGGCGACGACCGGCGCCGTGAAGCGCATGACCTTGTTGGTGACGATGCCCCACCCTAGGCCGAGCCGCTGCAGGTCGTCCAGCAGCTCGGCCACCCCGTCGAACAGGCGCGAGTGGACGTCGAGCGCCGAGGCGTACTCGGCGAGGAATTCCTCGCGCAGCGCGTCGTAGTCGGCGTCGGCCGGCGTCTTGCCAAGGCCGGCGGCGAGCATGCCGCGCGCGCCCGACGACGCCACCGGTCGCAGCTGCTCGATCGGCAGCGGCGCCAGCCCGCGCCGCGCGCGCATGCGGTTGACGGCGCCGCCGAGGTCGGGCGCCGTGTCGGCCAGCGTGCCGTCGAGGTCGAACAGCACCGCGCGCACCGCGAAGCGTCGGCCCATGCGTGTGATCAGCCCCGCTGGCACGCGAACAGGTAGTTCACGCTCGTGTCGCCCGACAGCCAGTAGCGCTTGGTCAGCGGGTTGTACTCCATGCCGCGTGTGCGCTGCACCTGCAGCCCCGCATCGCGGCACCAGCGCGCCAGCTCGCTCGGGCGGATCAGCTTGGCGTACTCGTGCGTGCCGCGCGGCAGCAGGTTGAGCACGTACTCGGCGCCGACGATGGCGAACAGGAACGACTTCGGGTTGCGGTTGATCGTCGAGAAGAAAACCCAGCCGCCGGGCTTGACGAGCTTCGCACACGCGGCGACGACCGAGGCCGGGTCGGGCACGTGCTCGAGCATCTCCATGCAGGTGACGACGTCGTAGCGGGCGGGCGACTCGGCAGCCAGCGCCTCGGCCGAGGTCTCGCGGTAGTCGACACCGGCACACCCCGACTCCATCGCATGCAGCATCGCGACCTTCAGCGGCTTGGCAGCCATGTCGATGCCCAGCACGCGCGCGCCGCGCTGCGCCATCGCCTCGGCGAGGATGCCACCGCCGCAACCGACGTCGAGCACGTCTTTGCCCGCCAGCGGTGCGATCGAGTCGATCCAGCCCAGGCGCAGCGGGTTGATCTGGTGCAGCGGGCGAAACTCGCTGTCCGGATCCCACCAGCGATGGGCGAGTTCGCTGAACTTGGCCAGTTCCTGCGGATCGGCGTTGATCATGGCGTCATGTTAGTGCGATCGGACACACCGAGATCGCGCGCGGGAGATCGCCGCCCGCCGCTGCGGGAATCGACCTGAAAAAGACAAACCCCGCCGCAGCGGGGTTTGTCGGAAGTCCGCGTGGCGCGATCAGCGGCGGCGGGTGCCCACCACTTCGATCTCGACGCGACGGTTCTTTGCGCGGCCTTCGCGGGTGCGGTTGTCGGCCACCGGCTGCGTCTCACCCTTGCCTTCGGTGTAGATGCGGTTGGCCTCAATGCCCTTGCTCACCAGGTACTGCTTGACGGCCTCGGCACGGCGCACCGACAGCTTCTGGTTGTATTCGTTCGTACCGATCCAGTCGGTGTGGCCGACGGCGATGATGACCTCGAGCGAGATACCCTTCGTCTTCTCGACCAGGTCGTCGAGCTTGGCCTTGCCTTCGGGCTTGAGCACCGCCTTGTCGAAATCGAAGAAGGTGTCGGCCGCGTACGTCACCTTCTCGCTGACCGGGGCCGCGGGCGCGGGCGCGGGGGCCGGACGCGGCGCGGGAGCCGGAGCCGGGGCGGGCGCGGCGGCCGGCGGCGCAGCCGGGGCGGGGGCCGGCGCGGGCGGCGCGGGCGGCGGCTTCAGCGCGCCATCACAGGCCGGATGCGCGGTCGCAGGCGTCCAGTTGGACGCACGCCAGCAGTACTCATTGGTGCCGTTCTTCCACGGCGTACCGTCGGCGGCGCGCCACTGCTGCGTCGAATCCGACTGCGCCGAGACCGTCAGCGGTGCCACCAGAGCGGCC
Source organism: Calidifontimicrobium sp. SYSU G02091 (assembly GCF_022631395.1). Taxonomy (NCBI): domain Bacteria; kingdom Pseudomonadati; phylum Pseudomonadota; class Betaproteobacteria; order Burkholderiales; family Sphaerotilaceae; genus Azohydromonas; species Calidifontimicrobium sp. SYSU G02091. The sequence continues at coordinate 141,171 of NZ_JALBGB010000007.1, read as the reverse complement.
GACGCGAACAGCATCGCCACCTTGTTCAGTTTCTTCATCGATTCTCCTCTTAAAGGAAGGCCGCAGTGCCACTGCGTGAGTTCAAACCGGAAGCCGGACGACTGGCAAACGACCCTGGCAACGAGCGCTTACCAATGCAAAAAGATTGTGCCATAGCCCCCCGGGCGGGCCTGATTTTGGTCGGCCAACGTCAAGTGTCATCGTGGCCTGTTGCGCAAGTGCGACAACCGCGGCAGCCTAGAATGAGCGCCACCGCTCACCTTGCAGCCGCGACGCGCGCAACCACCACTTGCCGCGCGCGATCGCCTCGTCCCCCCTCATGACCTCGTTCGCCAAGGAAACCCTGCCGATCTCGCTCGAAGAGGAGATGCGGCGCTCGTACCTCGACTACGCGATGAGCGTCATCGTCGGGCGTGCGCTGCCCGACGCGCGCGATGGCCTCAAGCCCGTGCACCGGCGCGTGCTGTACGCGATGCACGAGCTCAACAACGACTGGAACCGCCCGTACAAAAAGAGCGCGCGCATCGTCGGCGACGTCATCGGTAAGTACCACCCGCACGGTGACACCGCGGTCTACGACACGATCGTGCGCATGGCGCAGGATTTCTCGCTGCGTCACATGCTCATCGACGGCCAGGGCAACTTCGGCAGCGTCGATGGCGACAACGCCGCCGCGATGCGCTACACCGAGATCCGACTGGCCAAGATCGCGCACGAGATGCTGGCCGACATCGACAAGGAAACGGTCGACTTCGGCCCGAACTACGACGGCTCCGAGAAGGAACCGCTCGTGCTGCCGACGAAGCTGCCGAACCTGCTCGTCAACGGCAGCGCCGGCATCGCGGTGGGCATGGCCACCAACATCCCGCCGCACAACCTCAACGAGGTCGTCGACGCGTGCCTGCACCTGCTGAAGAACCCTTCGGCCGGCGTGGACGAGCTGATGGAGATCATCCCGGCGCCCGACTTCCCGACCGCCGGGATCATCTACGGCCTCGCCGGCGTGCGCGAGGGCTACCGCACCGGCCGCGGCAAGGTCGTGATGCGCGCGAAGTGCCACTTCGAGGACATCGACCGCGGCCAGCGGCAGGCGATCATCGTCGACGAGATCCCGTACCAGGTCAACAAGAAGACGCTGCTCGAGCGCATCGCGGAGCTCGTCAACGAGAAGAAGCTCGAGGGCATCAGCCACATCCAGGACGAGAGCGACAAGTCCGGGATGCGCGTCGTCATCGAGCTCAAGCGCGGCGAAGTGCCCGAGGTCGTGCTGAACAACCTGTACAAGCAGACGCAGCTGCAGGACTCGTTCGGCATCAACATGGTCGCGCTGATCGACGGCCAGCCGAAGCTGTGCAACTTGAAGGACCTGGTCGAGATCTTCCTCGAGCACCGGCGCGAGGTCGTCACGCGGCGCACCGTGTTCGAGCTGCGCAAGGCGCGCGAGCGCGGCCACGTGCTCGAGGGCCTGGCGGTCGCGCTGGCCAACATCGACGCCTTCATCGAGATCATCAAGAACTCGCCGACGCCGCCGGTCGCGAAGGCCGAGCTGATGGCGCGCGGCTGGGACTCGTCGCTCGTGCGCGAGATGCTCGCCCGCGCCGAGGCCGACACGCCGGGCGGCCGCGCCGCCTACCGCCCCGAGGGGCTGCTGCCGCAGTACGGCCTGCAGTCTGATGGCCTGTACCGCCTGTCCGACGAGCAGGCCGGCGAGATCCTGCAGATGCGCCTGCAGCGGCTGACCGGCCTCGAGCAGGACAAGATCGTCGGCGAGTACAAGGAGGTCATGGCGCAGATCGCCGACCTGCTCGACATCCTCGCCAAGCCGGCGCGCGTCACCGCGATCATCGCCGACGAACTCACGGCGCTGAAGCAGGAGTTCGGCCAGACCAGGCTCGGCGCGCGGCGCAGCGTGATCGAGCACAACGTGCAGGAGCTCGGCACCGAGGACCTGATCGCGCCGACCGACATGGTCGTCACGTTGAGCCACGCCGGCTACATCAAGAGCCAGCCGCTCGCCGAGTACCGCGCGCAGCGCCGGGGCGGCCGCGGCAAGCAGGCCGCGCAGACGAAGGAAGACGACTGGATCGACCAGCTCTTCATCGCCAACACGCACGACTGGATCCTGTGCTTCAGCGACCGCGGGCGTGTCTACTGGCTCAAGGTCTGGGAAGTGCCGCAGGGCGGGCGCGCAAGCCGCGGCAAACCGATCGTCAACATGTTCCCGCTGCAGCCGGGCGAGAAGATCACCGTCGTGCTGCCGCTGACCGGCGAGTTCCGCAGCTTCCCGGCCGACCACTACGTGTTCATGGCCACCGCGCAGGGCACCGTCAAGAAGACCGCGCTCGACGAGTTCGCCCACCCGCGCAAGGCGGGCATCATCGCGGTGGACCTCGACGAGGGTGACTACCTGATCGGCGCGGCGCTGACCGACGGCCACCACGACGTGATGCTGTTCTCCGACGGCGGCAAGGCGGTGCGCTTCGACGAGGACGACGTGCGCCCGATGGGCCGCGCCGCGCGCGGCGTGCGTGGCATGACGCTCGAGCCCGGGCAGAGCGTGATCGCGATGCTGGTGGCCGAGGACGAGACGCAGAGCGTGCTCACCGCGACCGAGAACGGCTACGGCAAGCGCACGCCGATCGTCGAGTACACGCGCCACGGCCGTGGCACCAAGGGCATGATCGCGATCCAGCAGAGCGAGCGCAACGGCAAGGTCGTCGCCGCGACGCTGGTGCGCCCCGACGACGAGATCATGCTGATCACGGACCGCGGCGTGCTCGTGCGCACGCGGGTGGCCGAAATCCGCGAACTCGGCCGCGCGACGCAGGGCGTCACGCTGATCGCGCTCGACGACGGCGCGAAGCTGTCGGGCCTGCAGCGCATCGTCGAGAACGACGCCAACGAACCCAGCGGCGGCGAGTCCGACCCTGACAGTGCCGGCGGTTCCGGCGCGGAGACACGATGATGAGCAAAATCCCCGTCCCTGCCCTGGCTGCCGCGCTGGTTCTCGTCGTCGCGCTCGGCGCGGCCAGCAGCGCGCAGGCGCAAGGCTCGAATGCGGCGCAGGACAAGAAGCCGCTCGTCGCCAAGGTGCTGCAGCTGCAGCAGCCGGGCATCGAGAACGCGGCGCGCCTCGTTGCCGAGCAGCCGGCGCTGATGCTGCTGCAGCAGGCCGGCCTCGTGCTGCAACGCGTGCCGGCCGAGCGCCGCGAGGCCACGGCGCGCGAGATCCAGGCCGAGGCGAAGAAGTACGCCGACGAGGCGGTGCCGCTGCTGCGGCAGACCGCGGTCAAGGTCGCGCCGACGACGATCGGGCCGATCCTCGAAGAGAAGTTCACCGCCGACGAGCTCAAGCAGCTCATCGCGATCCTCGAGTCGCCCGTCAACCGCAAGTTCCAGCAGCTCGGCGGCGACATGCAGCGCGCGCTCAACGAGAAACTCGTCGCCGAGACGCGCGCGACGATCGAGCCCAAGATCAACGCGCTGCAGCAGGCCGTCGGCGAGAAGCTGAAGGCGGCCGCCGCGGCGGCGCCGGCCTCGGCGCCGTCGCGCTGACACGCGGCGCCGCGCTGCTGGCGGCGGCCCGCCCGGCCGGCGTGGGACAATCGATGCCGAGATGTCCGACACGCCTTCCGCTGCCCCCACGCTGGCCGCGCTGCGCGCCCAGATCGACGCGCTCGACCGGGAGCTGCTCGCGCTGCTGAACCGCCGTGCGCGGCTCGCGCAGGAGGTCGGCGAGATCAAGAAGCGCGAAGGCTCCGTCGTCTTTCGGCCCGAGCGCGAGGCGCAGGTCATCGACGGACTGAAGGCCGCCAACCCCGGCCCGCTGAAGACCGAGAGCATCGCGCCGATCTGGCGCGAGATCATGTCGGCGTGCCGCGCGCTCGAAACGCCGACGCGGGTCGCCTACCTGGGCCCCGCCGGCACGTTCAGCGAGCAGGCCGCGCTCGGCTACTTCGGCAGCTCGATCGAGCGCGTGCCGTGCGTGAGCATCGACGAAGTCTTCCGCACGACGACGGCAGGCGCCGCCGACTTCGGTGTCGTGCCGGTCGAGAACTCGACCGAGGGCGTCGTCGCACGCTCGCTCGACCTGTTCCTGACGACGCCGCTGTTCATCATCGGCGAGACCAGCCTCAACGTGCGCCACAACCTGCTGCGGCGAGTCGATGGGCTCGACGGCATCGTCGCCGTGTGCGCCCACCCGCAGGCGCTCGCGCAGTGCCACGGCTGGCTGTCGAACCACCTGCCGACGGTCGAGCGGCGGCCGGTGGCCAGCAACGCCGAGGGCGCACGCCTCGCGGCGCAGGACGTGTCGCTCGCCGCGATCGCGAGCGAGCGCGCGGCGAGCGAGTGGGGGCTACACGTCGTCGCGCCGGCGATCCAGGACGATGCGCACAATCGCACCCGCTTCGCGATCGTGACCCACCCCGACCGCCACCCGGCGCCGCGCGCGTCGGGGCACGACTGCACGAGCCTCGTCGTCTCGGTGGCCAACCGGCCCGGTGCGGTGCACGACATGCTCGTGCCGCTGAAGGCGCACGGCGTGTCGATGACGCGCTTCGAGTCGCGTCCGGCGCGCTCGGGGCAGTGGGAGTACTACTTCTACATCGACATCCAGGGTCACCCCGACGAGCCGCACGTCGACGCGGCGCTGAAGGCGCTGCGTGCCGAGTGCGCCTTTTTCAAGCTGCTGGGCACGTACCCGGTCGACGTCCACTGAGCGGCGCGAGCGACACCATGTTCCAGCAGCTCGGCGTGATCGGATGCGGCCTGATGGGCGGCTCGTTCGCGCTCGCATTGAAGCGCCAGGGGCTGGTCAAGCGCGTCGTCGGCTACAGCAAGTCGCCGTCGACGACGGAGCGTGCCAAGCGCATGGGCATCATCGACGTCGCGGCCGAGTCGGCGCTGCTCGCGGTGGCGGGCTCCGACCTCGTGCTGATCGCGGTGCCGGTGTCGGCCACCGAGACGACGCTGCGCGCGATCCGCAACCTCGTCGAGCCCGGCATGCTGGTGATGGACGTGGGCTCGACCAAGCGCGACGTCGTCGACGCCGCGCGCCGTGTGCTCAAGGAGCGCGTCGTGCACTTCGTGCCGGCGCACCCGATCGCCGGCAAGGAAGCGTCGGGCATCGACCACGCCGACGCGGGGCTGTACGCGGGCCGCCAGGTGATCCTGACGCCGCTGGCGCAGACGCCGCCCGAGCTGGTGCAGCGCGCCACCGACGTGTGGGCCGCGATCGGCGCGCAGGTGCTGAAGATGTCGCCCGAGAACCACGACGCGGCGTTCGCCGCCGTCAGCCACCTGCCGCACCTGCTGGCGTTCGCCTACTTCAGCGCGGTGGCGCGCCAGCCGGCCGGGCGCGACTTCCTCTCGCTCGCCGGGCCGGGCTTTCGCGACTTCACGCGCATCGCCGCGAGCGACCCCGCGGTGTGGCGCGACATCCTGCTCGCCAACCGCGAAGAGGTCATCCGCCAGGCGCAGCGCTTCCGCCACACGCTCGACGCGTTCGAGCATGTGATGCGCTCGGGCAACGCCGAAGCGCTCGAGGACCTGATCCGCAGCGCGTCGGAAGCCCGCGCGCAATGGCAGATGAACCAGCGCCGCTGACGCCTTGCCGGGCCGCGGCACACGCGCGGTCACACCGATGTACTCGATTCCCTTCCTCGACCTGCCCCCGCTGACCGGCGCCGCCGGCACCGTGACGCTGCCCGGTTCGAAGAGCATCTCCAACCGCGTGCTGCTGCTCGCCGGCCTGGCCGACGGCACGACCACCGTGCACGGCCTGCTCGACTCCGACGACACCGCGGTGATGCTCGAGGCGCTGCGGCAGCTGGGCTGCGGCATCGAGCGCGACGGCGGCCTCACGCGCGTCACCGGCCTCGGCGGCCGGCTCGCGGTGCACGAGGCGAAGCTGTTCCTCGGCAACGCCGGCACCGCGATGCGCCCGCTGACCGCCGCGCTGGCCGTGCTCGCCGCGACGCAGGGCGGGCGCTTCGAGCTCGCGGGCGTGCCGCGCATGCACGAGCGGCCGATCGGCGACCTCGTCGACGCGCTGCGACCGCTTGGCTGCACGATCGACGAGCTCGGTGCGCCGGGCTATCCGCCGCTGGCCGTGCGCGGCGATGCCGGCGGGCGGCTCGCGACCGACGCGCCGATCCGCGTGCGCGGCGACGTCTCGAGCCAGTTCCTGACCGCACTGCTGCTCGCACTGCCGCTGGTGGCCGACCGCGGCGATGTCGTCGTCGAGGTCGTCGGCGAGCTGATCTCGAAGCCCTACGTCGAGATCACGCTGAACCTGCTGGCGCGCTTCGGCATCGCGGTGCGGCGCGAGGGCTGGCAGCGCTTCACGATCCCGGCCGGCAGCCGCTACCGCACGCCGGGCGAGGTGTGGGTCGAGGGCGATGCGTCGTCGGCGTCGTACTTCGTCGCGCTCGGCGCGATCGCGGCGACCGACGCACCGGTGGTCATCGAAGGCGTCGGACGCGACTCGATCCAGGGCGACATGCGCTTCGTCGACGCCGCGCGCGCGATGGGCGCCGACGTCACGGCCGAGGCGTCGCGCGTCGTCGTGCGCCGCGGCCGGTGGCCGCTGACGGCCATCACGCTGGACTGCAACCACATCCCCGACGCCGCGATGACGCTCGCGGTGATGGCGCTGTACGCCGACGCGCCGACGACGCTCACCAACATCGCCAGCTGGCGCGTCAAGGAAACCGACCGCATCGCCGCGATGGCCACCGAGTTGCGCAAGCTCGGTGCCGAGGTCGCCACCGGCGACGACTCCATCCGCGTGACGCCGCCGCGCGCGTGGCGCGCCGCGGCGATCGACACCTACGACGACCACCGCATGGCGATGTGCCTGTCGCTCGCTGCGTTCAACCCGCTCGCGGGCGCGACGCCGCCGGTACCGGTGCGCATCCGCGACCCGAAGTGCGTCGGCAAGACCTTCCCCGACTACTTCGAGGCGCTGTTCGCGATCGCGCGCACCGAACCACGCCACGTGCCGGTGATCACGATCGACGGGCCGACCGCGTCGGGCAAGGGCACGCTGGCCACCGAGGTGGCGCGTGCGCTGGGCTACCACAAGCTCGACTCGGGGTCGCTGTACCGCGCGCTGGCGCTGGCGGCGCTCGACGCGAACGTCGACACCTCGAGCGGCCCCGCGCTGGCGGCCCTCGCACAGCGGCTGCACCTGCGCTTCGACGGCGACGCGCTGTGGCTCGACGGGCGCGACGTGAGCGCCGAGCTGCGCCTCGAGGCGGTGGGCGCGACCGCGTCGCGCATCTCGGCGCTGCCCGAGGTGCGGCAGGCGCTGCACGACCTGCAGCTCGCGTTCCGCCGTGTCCCCGGCCTCGTGGCCGACGGGCGCGACATGGGCACCGTCGTCTTTCCCGACGCCAAGCTGAAGGTGTTCCTCACCGCCAATGCGGCGATGCGTGCCGAGCGCAGGTATAAGCAATTGATTTCCAAGGGGATTTCGGCTAACATCTCTGACCTTCGTGCGGATCTGGAAGCGCGCGACGCGCGGGACCGCTCGCGCAGCGTGGCGCCCCTGAGGCCGGCCGAAGACGCGCTGCTGCTCGACAACTCGGCACTGAGCGTGGACCAGTCGGTCGCGCAGGTGCTGGCTTGGTGGGCGCAGCGCAGCCCGTTCGACTGACGGCTGCGGCCGTCGCGAGCGGCAGGTCCGGCGGCTCCCCCGCCGCGCCCGTGCTCTCCCGGCGCGGGCGCACCGAGTCTCCGGGTGTGTCCAACCCAACCCGCAACCCCTCGGTTGCAAATTACACCGGTGCCCCCAGCTGGTGCCGGTTTCAGGAAACCCTTTCATGTCCCAAACCCAAACCGCCACCTCGGGCGGCGAGTCGTTCGCCGCGCTGTTCGAAGAAAGCCTGCGCAAGCGCGACCTGCGCTCCGGCGAGGTCATCTCGGCCGAGGTGGTGCGCATCGAGCACAACTACGTCGTCGTCAACGCCGGCCTGAAGTCCGAGGCCTACGTGCCCATCGACGAGTTCAAGAACGACCAGGGCGAGCTCGAGGTCCAGGTCGGCGACTTCGTCGCCGTCGCGATCGACGCCTTCGAGAACGGCTACGGCGACACCATCCTGTCGCGCGACAAGGCCAAGCGCCTGGCGTCGTGGATGGCGCTCGAGAACGCGCTCGAGTCGGGTGAATTCGTCACCGGCACCGTCAACGGCAAGGTCAAGGGCGGCCTGACGGTGCTCGTCAACGGCATCCGCGCCTTCCTGCCGGGCAGCCTGATCGACACGCGGCCGGTCAAGGACCTGTCGCCGTACGAAGGCAAGACGATGGAGTTCAAGGTCATCAAGCTCGACCGCAAGCGCAACAACGTCGTGCTGTCGCGCCGCGCCGTCGTCGAGGCCTCGATGGGCGAGGAGCGCGCCAAGCTGCTCGAGACGCTGCGCGAAGGCGCGATCGTGCACGGCGTGGTCAAGAACATTACCGAGTACGGCGCGTTCGTCGACCTCGGCGGCATCGACGGCCTGCTGCACATCACCGACATGGCCTGGCGCCGCGTGCGCCACCCGACCGAAGTGGTGCAGGTCGGCCAGGAACTCGACGCCAAGGTGCTCAAGTTCGACGCCGAGAAGAACCGCGTCAGCCTGGGCCTGAAGCAGCTCGGCGACGACCCGTGGCTCGGCGTCGCGCGCCGCTACCCGGCGGGCACGCGCCTGTTCGGCAAGGTCACCAACATCGCCGACTATGGCGCGTTCGTCGAGATCGAACCCGGCATCGAGGGTCTGGTGCACGTCTCCGAGATGGACTGGACGAACAAGAACGTCGCGCCGAGCAAGGTCGTCAGCCTCGGTGACGAGGTCGAGGTGATGGTGCTCGAGATCGACGAGGACAAGCGCCGCATCAGCCTGGGCATGAAGCAGTGCAAGCCCAACCCGTGGGAGGAGTTCGCGCAGAACGTCAAGCGCGGCGACCGCGTGAAGGGTCCGGTCAAGTCGATCACCGACTTCGGCATCTTCATCGGCCTGGCGCAGGGCATCGACGGCCTGGTGCACCTGTCCGACCTGTCGTGGCACGAGCCGGGCGAAGTCGCGGTGCGCAACTACAAGAAGGGCCAGGAGGTCGAGGCCGTCGTGCTCGGCGTCGATGTCGAGCGCGAGCGCATCAGCCTGGGCATCAAGCAGCTCGACGGTGACCCGTTCGCGACCTACACGACGATGAACGACCGCGGCGCGATCGTCACCGGCACGGTCAAGAGCGTCGACGCGCGCGGTGCCGAGATCCAGCTCACGCCCGACGTCACCGGCTACCTGCGCGCCAGCGAGATCAGCCGCGACCGCGTCGAGGACGCGCGCAACCTGCTGAAGGAAGGCGACGAAATCAGCGCGATGATCATCAACGTCGACCGCAAGACGCGCTCGATCCAGTTGTCGATCAAGGCCAAGGACAACGCCGACCAGCAGGAGGCGATGCAGCGCCTGGCGCAGAGCAACGAGCGCGAGACCGCCGGCACGACGAGCCTGGGCGCGCTGCTGCGCGCGAAGCTCGACAACCGCAACGAGTGACGCCCGTGGCGGCGATGCGGCGCCCGCGCGCCGCGTCGCCGCCCTGCCGACCCCGCCCTGCCCCATGACCCGCAGCGACCTCGTCGCGGCGCTGGCCGAGCGCTTCGGCCAGCTCACGCAGCGCGACACCGAACTCGCCGTCAAGATGATCCTCGACGCGATGAGCGACGCGCTCGCGCGCGGTCACCGCATCGAGATCCGCGGCTTCGGCAGTTTCTCGATCAGCCGCCGCCCGCCACGCGTGGGCCGCAACCCGCGCAGCGGTGAGCAGGTGGTGATTCCCGAGAAGCTGGTGCCGCACTTCAAGCCCGGCAAGGCCCTTCGCGAGGCCGTCGACGCGCGCCTGCCCGTCGATGCCGCGCCACCGCTGGCGTCCGCCGTCGACGCCCCCTGACGCCCCTGCGCCGCCTTCGCGCGCGGCGCGAGGCGCGCGCCTCTAGAATGCGCCGCGCATGCGCGCGCTCGTCTGGCTCCTTCGGGCCCTCGTCTTCTTCACGCTGTTCGCGTTCGCGCTCAACAACCAGCAGGACGCCGTCGTGCGCTGGTTCTTCGGCGTCGAATGGCGCGCCCCGATGGTCATCGTCGTGCTGGTGGCTTTCGCGGCCGGCTGTGCGTTCGGCGTCGTCGCGATGATGCCCAGCTGGTGGCGCCAGCGCCGCTGGGGCCGGCGGGCGGCGGCAGGCGCCGTGCCCTCCGCCGCCGACGCGCGGCCCGCCACCGAGCCGCTGCCCGACCATCCGCCCCGCGAGGGCCTGTGATCGAGTTCGACCTGCAGTGGCTGCTGCTGGGCCTGCCGATCGCCTTCGCGCTCGGCTGGATCGGCGCGCGGCTCGAATCGCGGCAGTGGAAGCGCGAGCAGCGCGACGCCCCGCGCGCCTACTTCAAGGGCCTGAACCTGCTGCTCAACGAGCAGCAGGACAAGGCGATCGACGCCTTCATCGAGGCCGTTCAGCACGACCCCGACACCACCGAGCTGCACTTCGCGCTGGGCAACCTGTTCCGTCGCCGCGGCGAGTTCGAGCGCGCCGTGCGCGTGCACCAGCACCTGCTGCAGCGCGGCGACCTCAAGACGGCCGACCGCGACCGCGCCCAGTTCGCGCTCGCGCACGACTTCGCGAAGGCCGGACTGTTCGACCGCGCCGAGCAGGCGTTCCGCGCGCTGGAGGGCACCGCCTTCGAGACCGAGGCGCGGCTCGCACTGCTCGGCCTGTACGAGCGCTCGCGCGACTGGCGCGCCGCGGCCGACATCGCCGCGCGGCTCGAGGGCACCGGCACCGGCTCGTTCGCCCACCGCATCTCGCACTACTGGTGCGAGCTGGCCCTTGAGGCCGACGCGCGCGGGCACGACGAAGAATTCGACGCGGCGCTGCAGCGCGCGAAGGCCGCCGCGCCGCAGGCCCCGCGGCCCTGGCTCATCGAGGCGCAGCGCCTGGCGCGCGGCGGCCAGCACGCGCGGGCGGTCGAGGCGTACGCCGAGCTGTGCCAGCGCAGCCCCGCCGCCTTCCAGCTGGTGGCTGGCGACTACGTCGACAGCGCGATCGCCAGCGGCCAGCGGGAGCGCGCACGTGCGCTGCTGACCGCACTCGCCGAGCGACACGGGGGTGTCGCACTGCTGCGCGCGCTCGACGTCCTCGACGGCGTGCCTGCAGGGACGTCGCCGCGGTGGGCCGAGCAACTGCGCCGCCAGCCGACGCTGTCGGCCGCGCTCGAAGTGCTGTCGGCACCGCACGGCGCCGATGCCGAGTCGCTGCAGCGCGGCGTGCGCGAAGCGGTGGCGCGCGCCGCAAAGCCGCTGCAGCGCTACCGCTGCGCCGCGTGCGGCTTCGAGGCGCAGCAGTACTTCTGGCAGTGTCCCGGCTGCCTGAGCTGGGACAGCTTCCCGCCGCTGCGCATCGAAGAGCTCTGACGCGCGCGGCTTGGCGGCCGCCCGTGCGGGGGCCCCGCGAGCAGGCCCCCGCCGGAGTGGCACTCCCGGTGGAGTGTCATGCGACGCGTCGCTGCCCAGAATGGTCTGCAGGTCGAACGCGCGAGCCCACTCGCCACCGTCTCGGCCCCGCCCCCTGCCCCTTCACCCGTCCAGGAGACCGCCATGTACCGCATGCTGATCGCCACCGTGCTTGCCGCGCTGACCTTCGCCGCGCACGCCACCGTCGACATCAACAAGGCCTCGCAGGCCGAGCTCGAGACCGTCAAGGGCATCGGGCCCGCGATGTCGGAGCGCATCCTCGAAGAGCGCAAGAAGGGCCCGTTCAAGGACTGGAGCGACCTCATCGTCCGCGTCAAAGGAATCGGCGACGGCAACGCCGCGCGCTTCTCGTCGGCCGGCCTGACGGTCTCCGGCAGCGCCTACGCGGCGGCGCCGAAGGACAAGCCTGCCGCCGCGCCGAAAGCCGACGCCAAGCGCTGACGCCGCCATCGCGGCCCGCCGGCCCCGGCGGCGCGATCAGTGCAGCGCGTCGGCCTCGGGCTCGTACACCAGGCGTGCGCCGCCACCGGTGCAGCGCCGCCACCGCTCCAGCGCGGCATCGCTGGGAAAGAAGCGCGCCGCCTCGCCGAGATCGAGCTCGGCGACGGCGCGTTCGCGCTGCAGCAGCAGGCGCACCGTCAATCCCTGCACGAGGTCGCCGTCGTCGGTCGCGACGCGCCGCGCCGGGAACTCCTTCAGCAACTCGGCCACCGGTGGCGTGTGGCCGTTGACGGCCACACGCAGGTAGCGTGCGAAGCGGCAGCGCGCCGTGGGCAGGTCCCACAGCTGGTTGACGTTCAAGCGCAGGCCACCGCCGAAGCGGTCGGGCTGCACGCGCCCCTGCACGATGACGAGTTCGTCGTCGCGCAGCACGTCGCGCATCGCGTCGAGGAGCTCTTCGCTGGCCACCGTCTCGATCGTCGCGCTGCCGTCGTCGAGCTTGAAGATCGCCACGCGCCCGCGCTGGCCGTTGACGATGCGCAGGTCGGCGACGATGCCGGCCACGAGCTGCGGCTCGCGGGTGTCGACGAGGTCGGCGATGCGCCGGCGCACGAACTGCCGCACCTCGGCCTCGCACGCATCGAACAGGTGCCCCGACAGGTAAAAGCCCAGCGCGGTGCGCTCGAGCAGCAGCTTCTCGCGCACGCCCCACGGCTCGGCGGCGACCAGCGGCGGCTCGCGCGTGCTCGCCGCGGCGTCGTCGGCGCCGAAGTCGAACAGCCCGGCCTGGTGCGCGTTGGCCTCCTGCGTCTCGGCCCAGTCGAACGCGAGGCTGACGCTGGCCAGCGCCGACGCACGGTCGGGGTGCAGCGCGTCGAACGCACCACCCTTGATCAGCGCCTCGACGACACGCTTGTTGACGCGCTGGCGGTCCACGCGGGCGGCGAAGTCGAACAGGCTGCGAAACGGCCCGCGCTCGGCGCCGCGGGGGCCCGCGCCCTGTCCCTCGCGCGCGGCGACGATGGCCTCGATCGCGCCCTGGCCGGTGCCCTTGATCGCGCCGAGACCGTAGCGGATGCGCTTCGGCCCCACCGGCTCGAAGCGGTAGGTGCCGGCGTTGACGTCGGGCGGATCGAACGCGACGCCGAACTGCCGCGCGTCGTTCCACAGCACGTGCAGCTTGTCGGTGTCGTCGAGCTCGATCGTCATGTTGGCCGCGTAGAACTCGGCCGGGTGGTGCACCTTGACCCATGCCGTGTGGTACGCGAGCAGCGAGTACGCGGCGGCGTGGCTCTTGTTGAAGCCGTAGCCGGCGAACTTCTCCATCAGGTCGAAGATCTCGTCGGCCTTGGCCTGGTCGATGCCGTTCTTGGCCGCACCGGCGCGGAAGGTCTCGCGGTGCTTGGCCATCTCCTCGGGCTTCTTCTTGCCCATCGCGCGGCGCAGCAGGTCGGCACCGCCGAGCGAGTAGCCACCCAGGATCTGCGCGACCTGCATCACCTGCTCCTGGTAGACCATGATCCCGTAGGTCTCGGCGAGCACCGGCTCGACGAGCGGGTGGGGGTACTCGACCGGCTCGCGCCCGTGCTTGCGCGCGACGAAGCTCGGGATCAGGTCCATCGGTCCCGGGCGGTACAGCGCGTTCAGGGCGATCAGGTCCTCGAGCCGGCTCGGCTTGGCCTCGCGCAGCATGCGCTGCATGCCCGGCGATTCGAACTGGAACACCGCCTCGGTCAGGCCGTCGGAGAACAGCTTGTAGACCTGCGCGTCGTCGAGCGGGATGCGCTCGTACGCGAAGTCGCGGCGCGCGGGGTCGCCGGCGACGATGAATTCCTTGGCCAGTTCGAGGATCGTCAGCGTCGCGAGGCCCAGGAAGTCGAACTTCACGAGGCCGATCGCCTCGACGTCGTCCTTGTCGAACTGGCTGACCGCGCTGTCGCTGCCGGGCTGCTGGTACAGCGGGCAGAAGTCGGTGATCTTGCCCGGCGCGATCAGCACGCCGCCGGCGTGCATGCCGATGTTGCGCACGATGCCCTCGACGCGCGTGGCCAGCGCGAGCAGCTCGGCGACCTCCTCGTCGGCGGCCTCGCGACGGTCGATCTCGGGTTCTTCCTTGCGCGCGTAGATCAGCCCCGGGTCGGGCTTGTCGGGCACCTTGGCCAGAGTCACCGTCTTGCCGGGCGGCGCCGGGATCAGCTTGGCGATGCTGTCGACGTGGCCGTAGCCCATCCCGAGCACGCGGCCGACGTCGCGCAGCGCGGCCTTCGCCGCCATCGTGCCGAAGGTCGCGATCTGGCTCACCGCATCGCGGCCGTACTTGGCCTTGACGTAATCGATCACGCGCTCGCGGTTGGCCTGGCAGAAGTCGATGTCGAAGTCGGGCATCGACACGCGCTCGGGGTTCAGGAAGCGCTCGAACAGCAGCTTGTAGCGCAGCGGGTCGAGGTCGGTGATCGCCAGCGCGTACGCCACCAGCGAGCCCGCCCCCGAGCCGCGTCCGGGGCCCACCGGGCAGGCGTTGGCCTTGGCCCACGTGATGAAGTCGGAGACGATCAGGAAGTAGCCCGGAAAGCCCATCTTCACGATCGTCGCAATCTCGAACTCGAGCCGCTCGACGTAGCGCGGCCGCTGCCGCTCGCGCTCGGCCGCATCAGGGTACAGCGCGGCCAGCCGCTGCTCGAGCCCCTCGAACGAGCGCTGGCGGAAGTACACCTCGATCGGCATGCGGCTGCCGTCGGGCAGCACGGGTGTCGGGAAGTCGGGCAGCTGAGGCTTGCCGAGCGTGAGCGTGAGGTTGCAGCGCTTCGCGATCTCGAGCGTGTTGGCCAGCGCCGACGGTACATCGGCGAACAGCTCGCGCATCTGCGCCGCGCTCTTGAAGTGCTGCTCGCGCGTGAAGCGGCGCACACGCCGCGGGTTGGCGAGCGTCTCGCCTTCGGCGATGCACACGCGCGCCTCGTGCGCGTCGAAGTCGTCGGGCTCGAGGAACTGCACCGGGTGCGTGGCCACCACCGGCAGCCCGAGCTCGGCCGCCAGCGGCACCGCGGCGCGCACGTGGGCCTCGTGGGTCGGCAAGCCGGCGCGCTGCAGCTCGAGGTAGAAGCGGCGCGGAAACAGCGCCGCGAGGTGGCGCGCGATCGCCGCGGCGCGGCGCGCGTCGCCTGCGAGCAGCGCCGCGCCGACGGCACCGCCGTCGGCGCCCGACAGCGCGATCAGACCGCCGCCGAGCTCGGCCAGCCACTCCCACTTGACCCAGGCCTGCGTGCGCTGCACGTTGGTCGTCCACGCGCGCGAGAGCAGTTCGCACAGGTGCAGGTAGCCGCTGCGGTCCTGCACCAGCACGAGCAGCCGGCTGGCCTGCTTGTCACCGCCCGCGCCGGGCACGAGCCCGTCGGGCAGCGGCTCCATCCACAGGTCGGCGCCGAGGATCGGCTTGACACCCGCGCCGCGGCACGCCTTGTAGAACTTGACAGCGCCGAACAGGTTCGCGAGGTCCGTCAGCGCCAGCGCCGGCTGGCCGTCGGCCCGCGCCGCGGCGGCGGCATCGTCGATGCGCAGCGTGCCGTCGACGACCGAGTATTCGCTGTGCAGGCGCAGGTGGACGAACGACATCGCGGGCATTGTAGGCAGCCGCACCCACGCGGCCCCGAACGTGCCCGCTGCGCTGCCCTGCACCTCAGGCCACGATAATGCGCCGACATGCCGGGGCCGCAGGGCCTCGGCACGCCAGTAGTTGCGACCTCAACGAACGACTCCCATGCAGACTCGAATCGCCGCATCCCTTGCTCTTTGCGCCTCTGTCGTGCTGGGCGGCTGCGCCACCGTCGTCAACGACTCCACGCACCCGCTGAAGATCGAGACGCAGACCGCGGACGGGACGTTCGTCACCGGTGCCGAATGCGCGCTGACCAACGACTACGGCACCGTCACGACGAAGTCGGGATCGACGGTCCAGGTGCGGCGGTCGAGCAAAGACCTGGACATCGTGTGCAAGCATTCCGGCCAGCCCGACGCCAACGCGCGGGCCATCTCGCGTGCCAACGCCGGGATGTTCGGCAACATCATCCTCGGTGGCGGCATCGGCGCGATCATCGATCACAACAAGGGGACCGCCTACACGTACCCGACGTGGATGCAGCTCGTCTTCGGCAAGACGCTGATCTTCGATCGCAGCGCCGAGAAGGAAGGCCTGCCGACGCCGGGCACCGAACCCACGCCCACGGCAGCGACGAGCAAGTGAAGGTTCCGGCCGCGATGGCCTGACCTGCCCGTCACAGCAGCACGATGTCGTACTGCTCCGGGTTCATCGACGGCTCGGCCGACAGCGAGATCGGCTTGCCGATGAATTCCGACAGGCCCGCCAGGTGCGGGCTCTCCTCGTCGAGCAGCATCTCGACCACCGCCGGGCTCGCGACGACGCGGAACTCCTTCGGATCGAACTGGCGCGCCTCGCGCAGGATCTCGCGCAGGATGTCGTAGCACACGCTGCGCGCGGTCTTGACCTGGCCGCGGCCGCCGCAGGTCGGGCACGGCTCGCACAGCATGTGCGCCAGGCTCTCGCGCGTGCGCTTGCGCGTCATCTCGACCAGCCCGAGCTGCGTGAAGCCGCCGACCGTGACCTTGGTGCGGTCGCGCGCGAGCTGCTTGCGGAACTCGGCGAGCACCGCGGCCTGGTGCTCTTCGCGGCTCATGTCGATGAAGTCGACGATGATGATGCCGCCGAGGTTGCGCAGCCGCAGCTGGCGCGCGATCGCGCCGGCAGCCTCGAGGTTGGTCTTGAAGATCGTGTCGTCGAAGTTGCGCGCGCCGACGAAGCCGCCGGTGTTGACGTCGATCGTCGTCAGTGCCTCGGTCTGGTCGATGATCAGGTAGCCGCCGCTCTTGAGGTCGACGCGGCGCGCCAGCGCCTTCGCGATCTCGTCGTCGACGTTGAACAGGTCGAACACGGGGCGCTCGCCCTGGTAGTGCTGCAGCTTGCCGACCGCCCCCGGCGTGTAGGCGCGGCCGAACGCGAGCAGGTGCTCGTACTGCAGCTTCGAGTCGATGCGGATCGTCTGCGTGTGCTCGTCGGCGAGGTCGCGCAGCACGCGCTCGGCCAGCGTCAGGTCCTGGTGCAGCAGCGTGCCCGGCGGCTGCGACAGCGCGCGCTGGCGGATCGCGGCCCAGGTCTTGCGCAGGTAGGCGATGTCGTCGGCGAGCTCGGCGTCGGTGGCGTCCTCGGCGTTCGTGCGCAGGATGAAGCCGCCTGCAGCGCTGCCGTCGGGCGTGGCGGCCAGCGCCTGCACGCGCGCGCGCAGCTGCTCGCGCAGCTCATGCGAGCCGATGCGCTGCGAGATGCCGATGTGCTTGTCCTGCGGCAGGAACACGAGCAGCCGGCCGGCGATGCTGATCTGCGTCGACAGCCGCGCGCCCTTGGTGCCGATCGGGTCCTTGATGACCTGCACCGTCAGCGTCTGCCCCTCGAAGACCTGCTTCTCGATCGGCAGCGGCACGCCGCCGCCGTTGCCGTCGCTGCGCGCGCCGAACAGGTCGGCCACGTGCAGGAACGCGGCGCGCTCGAGCCCGATGTCGACGAAGGCGCTTTGCATGCCCGGCAGCACGCGCGCGACTTTGCCGAGGTAGATGTTGCCGACCAGCCCGCGCTCGAGCGCGCGCTCGAGGTGCAGTTCCTGCACGGCGCCGTTCTCGACGACGGCCACGCGCGTTTCCTGCGGCGTCCAGTTGATCAGGATGTCTTGCATGCCGGCATGGTAGCCGGGCGGCGCTCAGGGCTTCCAGCCGCTCTCGGCCAGCAGGCGGTCGACCTCGAACAGCGGCAGCCCCATGATGCCGCTGTAGCTGCCGTCGATGTGCTCGGTCCAGCGCGCGGCACCGCTCTGGATCGCGTAGGCGCCGGCCTTGCCCATCGGCTCGCCGCTGGCGACGTAGGCGTCGATCTCGGCCGGTGTCAGCGCGCGCCAGCGCACGTGCGAGGTGCTCAGCGCCGCGTGCACGCGCGGCACGGCGAGCGGGTCGGCGTCGGGCCACGCGAGCGCGACGGCGGTCAGCACGCGGTGCGTGCGCCCCGACAGGCGCGCGAGCATCGCGCGCGCGTCGGCGGTGTCGGCAGGCTTGCCGAGCACCTGGCGGCCGAGCGCGACGGTGGTGTCGGCCGCGAGCACCGGCGCCGGCGGCAGCGCACGCCGCCGCCAGCGCGCCAGCGCCGCGTCGAGCTTGGCGCGCGTGACGCGCACCACGTAGTCCTCGGGCGCTTCGCCGGGGCGTTCGGCCTCGAGCGCCTCGGCGTCCTCGTCGGCGTCGGGCAGCAGCAGTTCGTGCGGCACGCCGATCTGCGCCAGCAGCTGGCGCCGGCGCGGGCTCTGCGACGCGAGGTAGACGAACGATGCGCTCATTCGCGGTGATACGGGTGGCCGGCGCCGAGCGACCACGCGCGGTACAGCGCCTCGGCGAGCAGCACGCGCACGAGCGCGTGCGGCAGCGTCAGGTCCGACAAGCGCAGCGTGTCGTCGGCCGCGGCGACGAGCGCGTCGTCGAGCCCGTCGGGGCCGCCGATCACGAACGCGACGTCACGGCCGTCGCCCTTCCAGAACGCGAGCCGCTGCGCGAGCTGCGCCGTCGTCAGGCGCTGGCCGTGCTCGTCGAGCACGACGCGCCGCGCGCCCTTGGGCAGCGCGGCCGCGATGCGCTGCGCCTCGGCGGCCTTCAGCGCCGCCACCGGCTTGCCGCCGCTGCGCGGCTCGGCCTTCAGCGCCTTCAGCTCGAGGCGCATCTCGGGCGGAAAGCGCTTGGCGAAGTCGTCCCACGCCGCGTCGGCCCACGCGGGCTGGCGCTGGCCGATCGCGATCACCACCAGACGCACCGTCGCCCGCCCGCCGCGTGCGGCGCTTCAGCGCCTGCGCGTGCCGGCCGCCTTCGCGCCGACGCGCACCGTCTTCACCGGGGTCTTCACCGGGGTCTTCGCCGCCGACTTGGCGGCCGCTGTCTTGCGCGGCACCGTCTTGCCGGCGGCGGACCGGGCGCGCGTCGGCCCGGCGGCTGCCGCGGTCCGCTTGGCCGCCGGCGCCTTGGCTGCCGGCGTCTTGGCTGCCGGCGTCTTGGCCGCCTTCGTCTTCGCCGCCGGCGGTTCGCCCGCGGGCTGCCGCGCCGGCTTCGTGGCCGTCTTTGCCGCGGTCTTGGCGCCCGTCTTTGCCGCGGTCTTCGCAGCGCGCTTCCCGGCCTGCTTTTCGGCGTGCTCGTCCGTCGGTGCCGACTGCGGCGACGCCTCGCCCGCCTTCGGCAACCCGCGCGCCGCGCCGCCGAGCTTGACGCGCACCGGCTTGCCGCCCCAGATCTCCTCGAGGTGGTAGTACTCGCGGATCGCCGGCTGCATGATGTGGCACACCGCGGCGCCGCAGTCGACGATGATCCACTCGCCGTTGTCCTCGCCCTCGGTGCGCAGCACGGGCATGCCGCGCGCCTTGACCGTCTCGCGCACGCTGCTGGCCAGCGCCTTGGTCTGCCGGTTGCTCGTGCCCGACGCGATGATCACGCGCTCGAACAGCGGCGACAGGTGCTCGGTGTTGAAGACGACGATGTTCTGCGCCTTGACGTCCTCGAGGCCGTCGACGATGGCGCGTTGCAGCTTGCGGATGTCCATTCAGCTCCTGGCAGGCAGTGGGGTCGAAGGGCGGTACAGGTGGTGACGTTCGATGTAGGCGGCCACGGCCGCGCCGACGTGGGCACGCAGGTCGGCGCCGCGCGCGGCGGCGTCGCGCACCGCGGTCGACGACACGGCCACCGGCGTCAGGTCGATCGCGACCATGCGGTGCGCGACGCCGGCGAGTTCGGCCGGCGCCTGCGGCGGCGCGCACTCGCGGCCGGCGACCGCGAGCGTGACGGCCTCGAGCAGCTCGCGCCAGCGGTGCCAGGTGTGCAGCCGCGCGTACTGGTCCTGCCCGACGACGAGGAACAGGTCGGCGTCGGGCCGCTCGCGCCGCAGTGCGAGCACGGTGTCGACGGTGTAGCTCGGCCCGGCACGCCGGATCTCGACGTCGTCGACGCGCATGCGCGCCTCGCCGTCGACGAGCAATCGCACCATCGCGAGCCGGTCGGCGGCCGGGGCGAGCACGCGCCCGGCCTTCTGCCACGGCGCGCCGGCAGGCACCCAGCGCAGCTCGTCGAGCGCGAGCTGGTCGCGCGCCGCGCGCGCCAGCGCGAGGTGCCCCAGGTGCGGCGGATCGAAGGTGCCGCCGAGCAGGCCGAGCCGCAGCGCCTTGCTCACGCGAGGGGCGACAGTGCGGGCGCCCGGCAGCGGCTCGGCCGGTGGCTCGGTCGCAGGCTCACTCGGCCGCCCAGTCCCGCGGGCGCAGGAAGTCGGTGTACAGCCGCGCTTCGGGCGTGCCCGGCTGCGGGTGCCAGTCGTAGCGCCACTTCACGACGGGCGGCATCGACATCAGGATGCTCTCGGTGCGCCCACCCGACTGCAGGCCGAACAGCGTGCCGCGGTCGAACACGAGGTTGAACTCGACGTAGCGTCCGCGCCGGTAGGCCTGGAAGTCGCGCTCGCGCTCGCCGTACGGCGTGTCGCGGCGCGCGCGCACGATCGGCAGGTACGCGTCGACGAAGGCGTCGCCGACCGCGCGCGTCATCGCGAAGCTGCCCTCGAAGCCGAGCTCGGCGAAGTCGTCGAAGAACACCCCGCCGATGCCGCGCGGCTCGCCGCGGTGCTTGAGAAAGAAGTACTCGTCGCACCACTTCTTGAAGCGCGGGTACTTGTCGTCGCCGAACGGTGCCAGCGCGTCGCGGCAGGTGCGGTGGAAGTGGCGCGCGTCGTCCTCGACGCCGTAGTACGGCGTCAGGTCCATGCCGCCGCCGAACCAGAACACCGGCTCGCGACCGGCGGGCAGCGCGGCGAACATGCGCACGTTCATGTGCACGGTGGGCACGTGCGGGTTGCGCGGGTGGAACACGAGCGACACGCCCAGCGCCTCGAACGGCGCGCCGGCCATCTCGGGGCGGTGCGCGCTCGCCGACGGCGGCAGCGACTGTCCCTTGACGTGGCTGAAGTTGCAGCCCGCGCGCTCGAACAGGTTGCCTTCCTCGACGAGGCGCGTCAGCCCGTCGCCTTCGAGGCGGCCGCCGGGCTCGCGCGTCCAGCCGTCGCTGGCGAAGGGCTTGCCGTCCTCGGCCTGGAACGTCGTGATGATGCGTTCCTGCAGGCCGAGCAGGTAGCGGCGCACGGAAGCGATGTCGAGCGTCATGGGCGGTTCGGTGGAGCCAGGGCCGCACGATACCCCTGCCCGCCGTCGAAGTGAGGTGCGACGGCCGCCGGGCGGGCGGGCGCGTCGCCGGCGAGCCACAGGGCGAGGCGCACGCGGAACGGACCGCAGGCAGCGGCCCTGCGCACCGGCGCGGGCGGTGCGCGCATCAGCGCGACTTGATCGCGCGGTGGCCGATGTCGGTGCGCCACTGCGCGCCGTCGAAGTGGATCGGCCGCAGCGCCTCGTAGGCGCGCTGCTGCGCGACCTTGACCGACTCGCCGAGCGCCGTCACGCACAGCACGCGCCCGCCGCTGGTGACGATGCGCCCGTCGGCATCGCGCGCGGTGCCGGCGTGGAACACCATCGTGTCGGCGTCGGCGGCGTCGCGCGGGGCAGGCAGGCCCTCGATCACGTCGCCCTTGCGCGGCTCGAGCGGGTAGCCGTGCGCCGCCATCACGACGCCGAGCGCGGCGCGCCGGTCCCAGTGCAGTTCGACCTGGTCGAGCGTGCCGTTGGCCGCGTGCAGCAGCACGTCGGCGAGGTCGCTCTTGAGCCGCATCAGGATCACCTCGGCCTCGGGATCGCCGAGGCGGGCATTGAACTCGACCGTCTTCGGCCGTCCCTCGGCGTCGATCATCAGCCCGGCATAGAGAAAGCCGGTGAACGGCGCGCCGTCCTTGGCCATGCCGGCGATCGTCGGCAGGATGATTTCGTGCATCACCTTCGCGTGCACGTTGGGCGTGACGACCGGCGCCGGCGAATACGCGCCCATGCCGCCCGTGTTGGGCCCGCGGTCGCCGTCGAGCAGGCGCTTGTGGTCCTGGCTGGAGGCCAGCGGCAGCACCGACTTGCCGTCGGTCAGCACGATGAAGCTCGCCTCCTCGCCGACGAGGAACTCCTCGATCACGACGCGCGCGCCGTCGGCGTTGTGCACGACGCCGAGCTTGTTGTCGAGCAGCATGAAGTCGATCGCCTCGTGCGCCTCGGCCACCGTCGTCGCGACGACGACGCCCTTGCCGGCGGCCAGGCCGTCGGCCTTGACGACGATCGGCGCGCCGTGCTGGTCGACGTGGGCGTGCGCCGCCGTGGCGTCGGAGAACGTCGCGTGGCGCGCGGTGGGAATGCCGTGGCGCTGCATGAACGCTTTGGCGAACGCCTTCGAGCTCTCGAGGCGCGCGGCCGCCTGCGTCGGCCCGATGATGCGCAGGCCGCGCGCGCGGAACGCGTCGACGATGCCCAGCGCGAGCGGCGCCTCGGGGCCGACGACCGTCAGCCCGATGCCTGCGGCCTGCGCGAAGTCGGCCAGGCTCGGCACGTCGGTCAGCGCGACGTTGTGCAGCCGCGCGTCGAGAGCGGTGCCGCCGTTGCCCGGGGCGACGAACACCTGCTGCACCTTCGGCGACTGCGCGAGCCGCCACGCCAGCGCGTGCTCGCGCCCGCCGCCGCCGACCACCAGCATCTTCATCGGCGCCTCACGCCTCGTCGCCGAGGTCGGCGTTGTGGTAGACCTCCTGCACGTCGTCGAGGTCCTCGAGCGCATCGAGCAGCTTGCGCATGCGCTGCGCGTCTTCACCGGTGAGCTCGACGGTGTTCTCGGCACGCATCGTCACCTCGGCGACCTCGGGCTTCAGTCCCGCAGCCTCGAGGCGCTCCTTGACGGCTTCGAAGTCGCCCGGCGCGGTCAGCACCTCGATCGAGCCGTCGTCGCCCGTGATCACGTCGTCGGCGCCGGCGTCGAGCGCGACTTCCATCACCCTGTCCTCGCTCGTGCCGGGCGCGAACACCAGCTGGCCGCAGTGGCGGAACTGGAACGCCACCGAGCCCTCGGTGCCGAGGTTGCCGCCGTGCTTGCTGAACGCGTGGCGCACCTCGGCGACGGTGCGTACGCGGTTGTCGGTCATGCAGTCGACGATGATCGCCGCACCACCGATGCCGTAGCCCTCGTAGCGCACCTCCTCGTAGGTCACACCCTCGAGGTTGCCGGTGGCCTTGTCGATGTTGCGCTTGATCGTGTCGGCCGGCATGTTGGCCGCCTTGGCCTTCTCGATCGCCAGCCGCAGCCGCGGGTTGGCGGCCGGGTCACCGCCCCCCTGGCGGGCGGCGACCATGATCTCGCGGATCACGCGCGTCCAGATCTTGCCGCGCTTCTCGTCCTGGCGCCCCTTGCGGTGCTGGATGTTGGCCCACTTCGAATGTCCGGCCATGATGCTGAGCACACCTCCGTCGATGGCCGCGATTCTATCGGCGCGCCCCCGCGCGCCCGGGGCGCGCGCCCGGCCGCGGCGCGGCCGCTTCCCCTAGACTGACGCCGTCATCCGCCGACGGAGCCCCGCGATGCCCGAGCCGATCCTCCTCGCCAAGCACGGCGACATCGAATGCCACCTGCTGCCCGCGCTGGCCAACCGCCACGGGCTGATCACGGGTGCGACCGGCACCGGCAAGACGGTGACGCTGCAGAAGATGGCCGAGAGCTTCAGCGCGATTGGCGTGCCGGTGTTCATGGCCGACGTCAAGGGCGACCTCGCCGGCATCAGCCAGCGCGGCACGCTGCCCGAGAAGGTGGCCAAGGTGCTCGCCGACCGCGGGCTGCCGATGCCCACGCCGGCGTCGTGCCCGACGACGCTGTGGGACGTGTTCGGCGAGCAGGGCCACCCGGTGCGCGCGACCGTCTCCGACATGGGGCCGCTGCTGCTCGCGCGCATGCTGGGGCTGAACGAGACGCAGTCGGGCGTACTGAACCTCGTGTTCAAGATCGCCGACGACAGCGGGCTGCTGCTGCTCGACCTGAAGGACCTGCGCGCGATGCTGCAGCACGTCGGCGACAACGCCAAGCAGTTCACGACCGCCTACGGCAACATCAGCGCGGCCAGCGTCGGCGCGATCCAGCGCGGGCTGCTGCAGCTCGAGGAACAGGGCGGCGACAAGTTCTTCGGTGAGCCGATGCTCGACATCGCCGACCTGATGCAGACCGAGGGCGGCAAGGGCGTCGTCAACATCCTCGCCGCCGACCGGCTGATGACGTCGCCGCGGCTGTACGCGACCTTCTTGCTGTGGATGCTGTCGGAGCTGTTCGAGCAGCTGCCCGAGGTCGGTGACCTCGACAAGCCCAAGCTCGTCTACTTCTTCGACGAGGCGCACCTGCTGTTCACCGACGCGCCGAAGGCGCTCGTCGAGCGCATCGAGCTCGTCGTGCGCCTGGTGCGCAGCAAGGGCGTGGGCGTGTACTTCGTGACGCAGAACCCGCTGGACATCCCCGACACCGTGCTCGGCCAGCTCGGCAACCGCGTGCAGCACGCGCTGCGCGCGTTCACGCCGCGCGACCAGAAGGCGGTCAAGGCGGCGGCGAGCACGATGCGCGCGAACCCGAAGCTCGACGTCGAGACGGCGATCACCGAGCTCGCGGTCGGCGAGGCGCTCGTGAGCCTGCTCGACGAGAAGGGCCGCCCCGGCGTCACGCAGCGCGTCTACGTGCTGCCGCCGGGCAGCCGCATCGGTCCGATCACGGCGCAGGAGCGGCAGACGCTGATCGCGAACTCGCTGGTGGCCGGCGTCTACGAGAAGACGGTCGACCGCGAGTCGGCGTACGAAATGCTGCGCCAGAAGGCCGAGGCCTCGCTGGCGGCCGCCGAGCCGGCGAAGCCGGCCGGCGCGGCGGGCGGTGCGACCGGCGGCGCCGGCGGCGCGCTCGGCGGCCTCGGCGACGTGCTGTTCGGCAGCACGGGCCCGCGAGGCGGGCGGCGCGAGGGCATGCTCGAGGCGGCCGCCAAGTCGGCCGTGCGCACGATCGGCACGACGGTGGGCCGAGAAATCATCCGCGGCGTGCTCGGCAGCCTGCTCGGCGGGCGGCGGCGCTGACGCCCGCGCGATGCGGCGTGCGATTGCCGTGCTCGCTGCGCTCGCCGTCGCACTGCCGCTGGCGCTGCTGGCGGCCGGGCAGCTCGGCGCGCTGCGCGGCACGCCGCCGACGGACCTCGGCGTGCGCGACGGCCGCCTGAAGCCACCGTCCGCAACCCCGAACAGCGTCAGCAGCCAGGCCGCACTCCACCCCGACCACCCGCGCCGCGAGCAGGCGCACATCGACCCGCTGCCGGCCATCGACGGCGACGCGCGCGCAACGATCGCGTGGCTGGCCACGCATCTCGAGACACGGCCCGACGCGCGCATCGTCGAGCGGCGCGGCGACTACCTGCGTGTCGAGTTCACGACGCGCTGGCTGCGCTTCGTCGACGACGCCGAGTTCTGGGCCGACGGTGCGGCCGGCGTCGTGCAGGTGCGCTCGGCGTCGCGGCTCGGCCACAGCGACCTCGGCGTGAACCGGCAGCGCATCGAGGCGTTGCGCGCGCAGCTCGCGCAGGCTGCCGCGGGCCGCACGGCGGCCGACGAGGCCGGCCCGCCAGGGACCGGTCGATAGAATCGATCTGACCCTTGCACCCTCGCCGGCGAGCGCCGAAGACCACCCCATGTCCGCCCCCGATTCCGCCAAGCACGCGAGCAACTTCCTGCGCCAGATCATCGAGCGCGACCTCGCCGAAGGCCGGCTCGCCGGGCGACTGTTCGCCGGCACGCCCGGCGACGGCACGCACCACGCCGCGAGCGGCCGCCCCGACCCGGCGCGCATCCGCACGCGCTTCCCGCCCGAGCCCAACGGCTACCTGCACATCGGCCACGCGAAGAGCATCTGCCTGAACTTCGGGCTCGCGCGCGACTACGGTGGCGTGTGCCACCTGCGCTTCGACGACACCAACCCCGAGAAGGAAGAGCAGGAGTACGTCGACGCGATCGTCGACGCCGTGCGCTGGCTCGGCTGGAGCTGGGAGGCCAACGGCGTCTCTCACCTGTTCTACGCCAGCGACTACTTCGACGTGATGTACCGCGGTGCCGAGTACCTCGTCGAAACCGGCCACGCCTACGTCGACGAGCAAACACCCGAACAGATGCGCGCCAGCCGCGGCGACTTCACGACGCCCGGCACCGACAGCCCGTACCGCACCCGCAGCCCCGAGGAGAACCTCGCGCGCCTGCGCGAAATGCGCGACGGCAAGCATCCCGACGGCGCGATGGTGCTGCGCGCGAAGATCGACATGGCGCACCCGAACATCAACCTGCGCGACCCGACGATCTACCGCATCAAGCACGCGCGGCACCACAACACGGGCGACCGGTGGTGCATCTACCCGATGTATTCGTACGCGCACCCGATCGAGGACGCGCTCGAGAACGTCACGCACAGCATCTGCACGCTCGAGTTCGAGGACCAGCGCCCGTTCTACGACTGGACGCTGGAACGCCTGGTGCCGGTGCTGCGCGCGCCGCAGTTCGCGCGCGCGAAGGCGCTGGTCGAGAAGATCGCCGCCAGCGGCGTCGAGGCGGGCAAGGAGTTCGCGCTCGCGTGTCACAACCACGCCACCAAGCTGGGGCCGAGCGCGCCCGAGGCCGAGATGCGGGCCCTCTTCGTGCGCTGGGAGCACGACCGCGACGCCGTGCTGCGCGACCTGCCGGCGTTCTTCGCGCTGCTGAAGGCGCACATGCGCCAGTTCACGCCGCTGCTCGAGCACGCGCTGCGCGCGCACCTACCCGAGCCGTTCGAACTGCCGCACCAGTACGAATTCGCCCGGCTGAACCTGACCGGCGTCGTCACCAGCAAGCGCAAGCTGCGCCAGCTCGTCGACGAGAAAATCGTCGACGGCTGGGACGACCCGCGCATGCCCACCCTCGTCGGCCTGCGCCGCCGGGGCTACACGCCGTCGTCGATCCGCCTGTTCGCCGAGCGCATCGGCGTGTCGAAAGCCGACAGCTGGATCGAGCACGGCGTGCTCGAGCAGGCGCTGCGCGACGACCTCGAGGGCCGCGCGCCGCGCGCGATGGCGGTGCTCGACCCGATCCCGCTCGCGCTGACGAACTGGGCCGAGGTGTTCGGCAGCGAGGCGCACATCGAGCCGTGCAGCGCACCCGGCCACCCGCAGCGTCCCGAGCTCGGCGCGCGCTCGTTCGGCCTCGGGCGCGAGGTGTGGATCGAGCGCGACGACTTCGCCGCCGAGCCGCCGAAGGGCTTCCACCGCCTGTACCCCGGCAACGCGGTGCGGCTGAAGTACGGCTATGTCGTCGAGTGCACCGGCTTCGAGACCGGCAGCGACGGCCGCGTCGCGAAGGTGCTCGCGCGCGTCGTGCCCGACACCAAGAGCGGCACGCCCGGTGCCGACCGCGTCAAGGTCAAGGGCGTGATCACGTGGGTCGGCGCGCACGACGCGCTCGCGGCGACCGTCAACCTCTTCGAGCCGCTGTTCACCGAGCCGCAGCCCGACGCCGGCGGGCGCGACTTCCACACCGTGCTGAACCCCGACAGCCGCCGCACCGTCACCGCCTGGGTCGAGCCGTCGCTCGCCGCCGCCGAGCCCGAGGACCACTTCCAGTTCGAGCGCCACGGCTACTTCGTCGCCGACCGCATCGAGCACCGCCGCGAGCGGCCGGTGTTCAACCGCATCACCGGGCTGAAGGACGGCTGGGCGCGGTGAGCGCGAGCCGGCGCCCGGCGGCGTGATGCGCCTCGCGCAACTGCTGTTCAGCCAAGGCCTCGGCATGCGCCGCGAGTGCGCGGCGCTGGTGGCCGCCGGCGAGGTGCGCGTTGGCGGGCGCGTCGTCGACGACCCCGACGCCGAGGTCGAGCCGGTCGGCCTCGAGTTCAGCGTCCGAGGCGAGCGCTGGACGTACCGCGAACGCGCCGTCGTCGTGCTGCACAAGCCCGCAGGCTTCGAGTGCTCGCTCCAGCCGCGCCACCACCCGAGCGTGATGAGCCTGCTGCCCCCTGCGCTGCGCCGGCGCGGCGTGCAGCCGGTGGGCCACCTCGACGTCGACACCACCGGCTTGCTGCTGCTGACCGACGACGGCGCGCTGATCCACCGGCTCACGTCGCCGAAGCGCCACGTCGCGAAGGTCTACGAAGTGACGACGAAGCACGCCGCCACACCGGCGCTGCCGCAGCGCCTCGTCGACGGTGTGCAGCTCGTCGACGAGCCGCGGCCGGTGCGTGCCGCCACGTGCGAGGCCACCGGCCCGCACACGTTGCGGCTCGTGCTGACCGAAGGCAAGTACCACCAGGTCAAGCGTATGGTCGCCGCCGCCGGCAACCGCGTCGAGGCGCTGCATCGCAGCGCGTTCGCCGGCGTCGCGCTCGGCGATCTCGCGCCGGGCCAGTGGCGCTGGATCGGCCCCGAGGAATCGGTCGCGCCGTCTACCAGCCGTTGACGGCACCGATGTAGGCCCATATCGCGTCGATCTGTTCCGGCTTGATGACCCCCTCCCACGCCGGCATCGCGCGCAGACCTTTGGTCACGCTGCGCACGAAGCGTTCCTTGTCGTCCTTCGGAAAGGTGCGCAGGTCGAAGAAAGCACTGCTGCCGACGGTGAGGTTGAGCCCGTGGCATCGCGCGCAATAGGTCGTGTAGGCCTTGCGGCCTTCCTCGACCGCGGCGGTGGGCTCGGCGGCACCGGCGGCAAAAAATGCCACCGGCATCACCGCAAGAACCGCTGCAGCCACCGAGAGCCGGGCGCACATCGTCACGGCAGCAACGCGAACGTCCATACTGAGCTGCCAGCCGGCACGTTCGCCAGCTCGGGATCGCCGGCCAACGCACCGTAGACAGTGGCCGCGCCGCTCGTCACCGTGATGTACTGGCGACCATCGCGCTCCCACGCAATCGGCAGGCCAGTAATACCCGACCCGGTCTGAAATTGCCACAGCTTCCTGCCGTCGCGGGCATCGAAGGCCATGAATTCGCCAGTCTGGGCGCCGGTGAACACGAGGCCGCTCGCGGTCGAGAGCACACCCGACCAGAACGGCGCCTTGGTCGGCACCTCCCATACCTTCTTGCCAGCCACGGGATCCCACGCAACCAGCGATCCTCGCATGCCATCCTCGGGCGACAAAAAGCCGCCGAGTTCCAGACCGAGGAACCAGTTCGGGCCACCAGGCCGATCCTGCCGGACATATTTGACCCTCATGCCGAGGTTGACCGTGTTCATGAAGGCCAGGCGACGCTGAGGATCAAAGCTCATCGGCATCCAGTTCTTGCCGCCGAAGGCGCTCGGCCAGACGTCGACGAAATCGGTCGCCTGCTCCGTGGTTCGCACCTTCGCGGTCATCGGCGTATCCACGGGACGGCCCGTCTTCAAATCGATGCCACTGGCCCAGTTGATCTTGCGTGCGAACGGGTCTGCCTTCAGCAGCTTGCCGTTGGTGCGGTCGAGAACGTAGAAGTAGCCGTTCCGATTGGCCTGCATCAGCACCTTCGTCGTCTTACCGTCGATCGGCAAGTCGGCGAGGACGAGTTCGTTCGTCCCGTCGTAGTCGTACGGATCGCCCGGGGAGAACTGGTAGTACCAAACAATTTCTCCCGTCGAGGGCCGGATCGCGAGTACCGAGCAGATGTACAGCGAGTCACCGCCGCGGCTCGCCGGGTTCCAAGGCCCGCCGTTGCCCGTGCCCCAGTAGACCAGGTCGAGCTCCGGATCGTACGTGCCGGTGAGCCACGTCGGTGCGCCGCCGAACTCGTGACGGCCCGGTTTCCAGGTGTCGCCACCCTTCTCGTTTGGCGCCGCGGTGGTCCAGCGGTGCCACTTCTTCTCCCCGGTCTTCAGGTCCCATCCGTTAAGGAAGCCACGTGTGCCGTACTCGCCGCCGGAAATGCCAGTGATCAGCACGCTGCCGGCGATCAACGGCGCATGCGTCATGCTGTAACCCTGCTTGTAATCGGCGGCCTTCTGCTTCCAGATCGTCTTGCCGTCCTTCATCGAGATCGCCATCACGTGCGCATCGATCGTCGTGCGGTACAGCACGCCGTCGAGCGCAGCCATGCCTCGACTGTGGACGCCACAGCACAGGTAGCCGTTGATGTCGGCCGGCAAATCTATCGGGGTCTTCCATTTCTGACGCCCGGTCATCGGATCGATCGCGATCGTGTGCGAGTGCGTCGCGACGTACATCGTGCCGTCGACCAGCAGCGGCTGCGTCGATGCGTTTGCCGAATGGTCCAGGCTCAGATTCCACACTGGCACCAGACGCCCGACATTGGCCGGGGTGATCTGGGTCAGGGGGCTGTGACGCTGCTGGCTCCAACCCATGCCGTAGGTCGTCACGTTGCCCGGCGTCGCAGCGTCACGCCGCAGGTCATCGAGCGTCTGCGCGGCCAACGGCATGGCGCCCACCAAACACGCCACCGCCGCGGCCAAGAGAGGATGCGGGGTTTTCATTGTCGTCTCCGTTGCCAAAGTTGACGCCGCCGTCCGCCGCCCGTGTCCCGGGTGACCCTGTCTACTGGCGCCGCAGGAAAGATAGGCCGCGGGCACTGATGTGCCAACTTCGGTGCTTTCCCTAGGGTGAGACTGTTCCGCTTCGCGACAAAGTGCAAGCTGCTTCCACCCCGACGCACTGGCGATGTCCCTCTCCTCACGAGCCGGAGGCCCTTTCTTCTCAACGCCCGAGCAGCGTCTGGCGCTGGCGCGCCAACGATTCTTCGACGAAGGCGTGCGACCTTCGGGGCTGGTCAGCGAGGCTGTCATCCAGTCGTGGTCGCGATGCCTGCAGGCACGTCGGCATCCGCGCGAACGCATCAGTTTCGAGCCGGTGACGTACAGCCGCCTGCACGGTGCATTGGCACGCCACCGTGAACTGCTCGCCGCCGCGTCGCCCGAGCTCGAGCGGCTCGGCCAGTCCCTCGCCGGCACGCGTTGTCACGCGCTGCTGACGGGCAGCGACGGTGTCGTGATTCATGCGAGCCGCTCGTGCGCGGGCAGCCAAGAGACGCTGATGCCTATTGCCGCGCGCGTCGGTGTCAATCTCGCCGAGAACGTCGTGGGCACGACCGCGCCTGGCATCGTCGCGAAAACCGGTGCCGCCTGCACTGTCTCCGGCAGCGAGCATTTTTTCGACACCGTTCAGGTGATGTACTGCGCCGCTGCGCCGATTCGTGACACAAAAGGACAGCTGGCGGGGGTGCTCGACCTGTCGGTCGAATCGCAGCCCTTCGGTTTCGACGCTGCCAGCGTCGTCGCACTGTCGGCGATGGCGATCGAGAACCGACTGCTGCAGGCGCAGTCCGAAGGCCTGCTCGTGCTGCACTTCCACACCGTGCCGTCGCTGCTCGATGGCCCGTTCGAGGGGCTGGCCGGCGTCGACGAACGGGGCCGCATCGCGTGGATCAACGCGAACGGAGCGCGTATCGCGGGAACAAGGTACGGCGACGTCGAGACCCAATTCGGCTGCACCCTGCACGCCCTGCTGACCCGCGTGCACAGCAGCGACGCCGCGCCGCTGACACTGCCGAACGGTTTGTCGGTCTGGATCCGCGTCTGCTTGCACACACATGAAGGCAGGCGAGGCCATTTGCTGGGCAGTGCCGCCGTGCGAGAACCCATCGCGCCCGACGTCACCGCCAGGCCTGCGCCGACTCCCCCGCCACCCGTCGCGACGCTCGACGAGCACAACCGCACGTTGGTCGAACGCACCCTTGCGGAATGCGGTGGCAACATTTCGCAGGCAGCGCGACGGCTGGGCGTGTCGCGCGGCTTGATCTATCGCCGGCTCCGCAACGGAACGGCGCAGCGCGACTGACGCGCCGCTCGCCCGGCGCGCGGCGAGGAACCGCGCAGCCCGTGATCGGGCCTCGCATCTCGGTACAGCCGATGAGGCTGCGCAGGGCTCGCAATAATGCACCAATGCGCATCTTCCGCGGCGTCCACCATCGCGAGCTCGCCGACAGCGCCGGCTGCGCACTGACGATCGGCAACTTCGACGGCGTGCACCGCGGCCATCAGGCGATGCTCGCGCTGCTGACGAACGAGGCGCGCCACCGCGGCGTGCCCAGCTGCGTGCTGACCTTCGAGCCGCACCCGCGCGACTTCTTCGCCGCGCGCGCCGGTCGCCCCGAACTCGCGCCGGCGCGCATCGCGACGCTGCGCGACAAGCTCGCCGAGCTGCGCCGCTGCGGCATCGACCGCGCCGTCGTGCTGCGCTTCGACGCGCGGCTGGCGGCGCTGTCGCCCGAGGCCTTCGTCGACGAGGTCCTCGTGCGTGGCCTGAAGGCGCGCTACGTGCTCGTCGGCGACGACTTCCGTTACGGCGCGAAGCGCGCCGGCGACTACGCGACGCTCGACGCCGCCGGCGAGCGCCAGGGCTTCGAGGTCGCGCGCATGCTCAGCTACGAGGTGCACGGCGAGCGCGTCTCGAGCTCGGCGGTGCGCGACGCGCTCGCCGCCGGCGACATGGGGCGCGCGGCGGCACTGCTCGGGCGGCCGTACACCGTCAGCGGCCACGTCGTGCACGGCGCCAAGCTCGGTCGAGCGCTCGGCGAGAGCGCCGCCGGCGCCGGCGACGGCTTTCGCACGCTGAATCTGCGCTTCGCGCACCCGCGCCCGGCGGCGGGCGGCATCTTCGTCGTGCGCGTGCTCGGGCTGGCGCCGCAGCCGCTGCCGGGGGTCGCGAGCCTGGGCGTGCGCCCGACCGTCGACGACTCGGGACGCGTGCTGCTCGAGGTGCACTGCCTCGCGTGGCCGCTGGGCGCCGCGGAGGCCTACGGCCGGCTGGTACAGGTCGAGCTGCTGCACAAGCTGCACGACGAGCGCCACTACGCATCGCTGGCGGCGCTGCGCGACGGCATCGCCGCCGACGTCGCCGACGCGCGGCGCTGGTGGGCCGCGCACGGCCCGGCCACCGCGGCGGCGTCATGAAGTGGCGCCGGTAGAATCGGTCGCGATGGCTTCGTACCTCGTGCCCCGGCCCGAGCAGCGCGTGCGCAGCGGCACGCGCCGGCAGACCACACGCGATCGAATTCGGCCGCCGGGCCCCTGACGCCGCCACGGGCTGCGGCTCGCCGCCGGCCCGCGCCCTCCTCCCCGCCGAGAGCGCCCTGCCAGGGGCGCCGCCGACCATGAGCGACCCGACCCCCCCGTCCACGGACTACCGCGCCACGCTGAACCTGCCCGACACGCCGTTCCCGATGCGCGGCGACCTCGCCAAGCGCGAGCCGGCGTGGGTCAAGCAGTGGAACGAGCAAGGCGTCTACAAGCAGCTGCGCGACGCGCGCCGCCACGCGCCCAAGTTCATCCTGCACGACGGCCCGCCGTACGCCAACGGCCAGATCCACATGGGGCACGCCGTCAACAAGGTGCTCAAGGACATGATCGTCAAGGCGCGCCAGCTCGCCGGCTTCGACGCCCAGTACGTGCCCGGCTGGGACTGCCACGGACTGCCGATCGAGAACGCGATCGAGAAGGCACACGGCCGGGGCCTGAGCCGCGACGAGATGCAGGCCAAGAGCCGCGCCTACGCGACCGAGCAGATCGCGCAGCAGATGGCCGACTTCCAGCGTCTGGGCGTGCTCGGCGACTGGCAGCACCCGTACCGCACGATGGACCCCGCCAACGAGGCCGGCGAGATCCGCGCGTTCAAGCGCGTGATCGAGCGCGGCTTCGTCTACCGCGGGCTCAAGCCCGTGTACTGGTGCTTCGACTGCGGCTCGTCGCTCGCCGAATTCGAGATCGAGTACGCCGACAAGCAGAGCCAGACGCTCGACGTCGCGTTCCCCTGCGCCGAGCCCGACAAGCTGTTCGCCGCGTTCGGCACGACGCCGATCGCGAAGGACGCGTTCGCGGTGATCTGGACCACGACGGCGTGGACGATCCCCGCGAACCAGGCGCTGAACCTGAACCCGGCGCTCGAGTACGCGCTCGTCGACACCGAGCGCGGGCTGCTCGTGATGGCCGCGTCGCTCGTCGAGCGCTGCCTCGAGCGCTACGGCCTCGTCGGTGCCGTCGTCGCGACGACGGCGGGCGAGAAGCTCGGCGGTCTGAAGTTCCGCCACCCGCTGGCCGCGACACACCCCGGCTACGACCGCGCGAGCCCGGTGCTGCTGGCCGACTACGCGACCGCCGACGAGGGCACCGGCATCGTCCACTCGGCGCCCGCGTACGGCATCGACGACTTCAACTCGTGCCGCGCGCACGGCATGGCGGTCGACGAGATCCTCAACCCGGTCGGCCCGCAGGGCCGCTACGCCGACGATTTCCCGCTGTTCGGCGGCCAGAACATCTGGAAGGCGGTGCCCGTCGTCATCGACGCGCTCAAGGCCGCCGGCCGGCTGATGGCCACCGGCCCGCTCACGCACAGCTACCCGCACTGCTGGCGCCACAAGAGCCCGGTGATCTACCGCGCGGCGGCGCAGTGGTTCATCCGCATGGACGAAGGCGACGGCGTCTTCACGAAGGACAAGGCGCCGAAGACGCTGCGCCAGATGGCGCTGGAAGCCATCGAGCACACGAAGTTCTATCCCGAGAACGGCCGCGCGCGGCTGCGCGACATGATCGCCAACCGCCCCGACTGGTGCATCAGCCGCCAGCGCAGCTGGGGCGTGCCGCTGCCGTTCTTCCTGCACAAGGACACCGGCGAGCTGCACCCGCGCACGATGGAAATCCTCGACCAGGCCGCCGACATCGTCGAGAAGGGCGGCATCGAAGCGTGGAGCCGGGTGAGCGCCGAGGAGATCCTCGGCCCCGACGACGCGAAGCACTACGTCAAGAGCAGCGACATCCTCGAGGTCTGGTTCGACAGCGGTTCGACCTTCTGGCACGTGCTGCGCGGCACGCACGCGAACCAGCACGGCAGCCTCGGCCACCACGACGAAGGCCCCGAGGCCGACCTCTACCTCGAAGGCCACGACCAGCACCGCGGCTGGTTCCACAGCTCGCTGCTGCTGGCCTGCGCGATCTTCGGGCGCGCGCCGTACCGCGGGCTGCTGACGCACGGCTTCACGGTCGACGCGCAGGGCCGCAAGATGAGCAAGTCGCTCGGCAACGGCATCGAGCCGCAGAAGGTCAGCTCGACGCTCGGCGCCGAGATCATCCGCCTGTGGGTGGCCGCCTCCGACTACTCGGGCGACATCGCCGGCGACGACAAGATCCTCGCGCGCGTCGTCGACGCGTACCGCCGCATCCGCAACACGCTGCGCTTCCTGCTTGCCAACACGAGCGACTTCGACCCGCAGAAGGACGCGGTGCCCCTCGAGCAGATGCTCGAGATCGACCGCTGGGCGCTCGCGCGCGCCGAAGACTTCCAGGCCGAGGTGCTGAAGCACTACGAGGTCTACGAGTTCCACCCCGTCGTCGCGAAGCTGCAGGTGTTCTGCTCCGAAGACCTCGGCGCGTTCTACCTCGACGTGCTGAAGGACCGCCTGTACACGACGGCCCCGAAGAGCCTCGCACGGCGCAGCGCGCAGACGGCGCTGTGGCAGATCACGCAGGCGATGCTGCGCTGGATGGCGCCGTTCCTGAGCTTCACCGCCGAGGAGGCGTGGGCGCTCGTCGCGCCGGGCCAGGGTTCGATCTTCAAGCAGACGTACTGGACCTTCGCCGGTGTCGGTGCCGCGACCGACGCCGCACTGCTGGCCAAGTGGCAGGCGATCCGCGACGTGCGCGACGCCGTCAACAAGGCCATCGAGGACGTGCGCGCCGCCGGCGGCGTCGGCTCGTCGCTGCAAGCCGAGGTCACGATCGCCGCGCCGCCCGAGACGCACGCGCTGCTCGCCTCGCTCGGCGACGACCTGAAGTTCGTGCTGATCACGTCGAAGGCCACGCTCGTGCCCGGCGACGCGCTCGCGGTGACGGTGACGCCGTCGCAGGCCACCAAGTGCGAGCGCTGCTGGCACTGGCGCGACGACGTCGGCCACGACGCCGCGCACCCGACGATCTGCGGCCGCTGCACGAGCAACCTGTACGGCGCCGGCGAGGCGCGCACGGTCGCCTGACCATGGGCGGCAAGTCGTCGGCCGGCGGCGCCGGCCTCGTGTTCTGGCTCGCGCTGGCGGCCTTCGTCGTCGTGCTCGACCAGTTCACGAAGACGCTGATCCTCGGCGCGTTCGCGCACGGCGAGGTGCGCCCGGTGACGTCGTTCTTCAACCTCGTGCGCGTGCACAACGCCGGCGCGGCGTTCAGCTTCCTCGCCGGCGCGTCGGGCTGGCAGCGCTGGTTCTTCGTCGGCATCGGCGTCGCGGCCTCCGCCTTCATCGTCTGGATGCTGAAGAAGCACCCGACGCAGACGCTGTTCTGCTTCGCGGTCACGATGATCCTCGGCGGCGCGGTCGGCAACGTCGTCGACCGCCTGCTGCACGGCTACGTCGTCGACTTCCTGCAGTTCCGCTTCGCGGTCCTCGAGCCGGTCTTCCGCGGCGGCTACTTCCCGAGCTTCAACCTCGCCGACAGCGCGATCACGGTGGGCGCCGCGAGCCTCGTGCTCGACGAGATCCTGCGCGTGCGCCGCGGGCGCTGAACGCGCCGCGGCGGCAGCGATGGCGCAACGGCACGTCGTGATCGTCGGCGGCGGCGTGATGGGCGCCGCCACCGCGTGCTTCCTCGCGCGCGACCACGGCGCCGCGGTGACGGTGCTCGAGCGCGACCCGACGTACGCGCGTGCGTCGAGCGCGCTGTCGGCGAGTTCGATCCGCGTGCAGTTCTCGCAGCCGGTCAACATCGCGCTGTCGCGCTGGAGCCTCGCGTTCCTGCGCCGCGTCGGCGACGAGCTCGCGGTCGGCGGCGAGCGACCGGTGATCGGCCTCGTCGAGCCCGGCTACCTGTACCTCGCGACCGACGCCGGCGCCGGCGTGCTGCGCGCGAACCACGCGGTGCAGCAGCGCTGCGGTGCCGAGGTCGCGCTGCTCGATGCCGCGGCGCTGCGCGCGCGCTGGCCGTGGCTGCACACCGGCGACCTCGCGCTCGGCGCGCTCGGGCTGTCGACGCCCGCGTCGGGCGAAGGCTGGTTCGACGGCCCGGCGCTCGCGCAGGCGCTGCGGCGCAAGGCGGCGGCGTGCGGCGCGCGCTTCGTCGCCGCCGAGGCGACCGGCTTCGACACCCGCGGCGACCGCGTGCACGCCGTGCGCACCGCCGACGGCGCGCGCGTGGCCGCCGACGCCGTCGTGATCGCTGCCGGCGCGTGGTCGGCACCGCTGGCCGCGTGCCTCGGTGTCGCGCTGCCGGTGCGTGCGCGCAAGCGCGACGTGTTCGTGTTCGACGCACCGGCGACGCTGCCGGGTTGTCCGCTCGTCATCGACCCTGGCGGGCTGTGGTTCCGGCCCGAGGGGCGCGGCTTCCTGTGCGGCATGCCGCCGCGCGAACCGTGGCCCGGCGACCCCGACGAGCCGCCACTGGAGGCGATCGACCACGGCCTGTTCGACGACGTGATCTGGCCCGCGCTCGCGCACCGCGTGCCGGCGTTCGAGGCGGTGCGGCGGCGTGCAGCGTGGGCCGGCTATTACGAGATTAACGTGTTCGACCACAACGGCCTGGCCGGCGCGCTGCCCGGCTGGTGCAACGCGTTCACCGCGTGCGGCTTCTCGGGCCACGGGATGCAGCAGGCACCGGCGGTCGGCTGCGCGCTGGCGGCGCTGCTCGTCGGCGCACCGTCGCACGCGCCCGACCTCGCACCGCTGTCGCCGGCGCGCATCGCACAGGGCCGTCCGTTGACCGAACGCAACGTCATCTGAGCCAGAGCCGGTGGACCGCAGGCACCGGCCGACGGATACTTTGCCATGGGGCCGGCATGCAGCGTTGCCGCTGCGCAGTCCCGGTGGGCCCCGGCCGGTCGCCACCCGTCGCCTGCCACACCTCGCGCAGTCAACTGCCACCACGCGGAGGATCCGTCATGAACCTGATCATCTGGCTCGTCGTCGGTGCCGTGCTCGGTCGGATCGCGTGCCTGGTCATGCGTGTCGAGGACAAGGCCATCGTGGCGTCGAGCATCGCCGTCGGCATCCTCGGCGCGCTGTTCAGCGGCTCGCTGCTGACCCCGCTGTTCGGCTTCAGCACCACGCTGCGCGACTTCAGTGCCGGCGGGCTGCTCGTCGCGGCGTTCGGTGCGATCGTGCTGCTCGCGCTCAGCGGCTTCATCGCCCGCGGCCGCGCGCACTGACGCACGGCGGCCGCGGCCTGCGCCACGGCCCGCGCGAGCGGGCGCCATCGCCGACAATGTCGCGATGGTGACCGTCGTGCCGCTGCGCCGCCGCCAATGGATGCTCGGTGCCACGTGCGCCGCGCTGGCCACGCCGTGGCCGCTTCGCCTGCTGGCCAACGGCGCGGCGACGGCGTGGCTCGAAGGCGGCCGAGCGACGCCGCTGGCCCGCGAGGCCGTCGCGCTGCTGAATGCCGCCGCCGACGACGGCCTCGACCCGCGCGACTACGACGCCGAGGCCCTGGCGCGTGCCGTCGCGGCCGCGGACACGGCGCCGCTGCCGACGGCGGCCGCGGCGCGCCTCGACGGCGCGCTGACGGCGGCGATGCAGCAGTTCCTGCACGACCTCGCGCACGGCCGCATCGACCCGCGGCGCATCCACCAGCGCTACCGGGTCGCCGCGCGCAGCGATTTCGACGCCGCCACGGCGCTGCAGACGGCGCTGGCGCGCGGGCGCCTGGCCGACGCGGTGCGCGCCGCGCAGCCGCCGCTGCCGCTGTACGGCCAGCTGCGCGCCGCGCTCGCCGTGTACCGCGCGCTCGGCACCCCGGCCGCGTGGGCGCAGCCGCTGCCGCCACTGCCGGTGCCGCGCGGCAGCCGCGCCGGCAAACTCGAACCGGGTCAGCCCTGGTCCGGCTTGCCGCTGCTGGTGCAACGGCTGCAGGTGCTCGGCGACCTCGCCGCCGACGTGCCCGTGCCTCCGCGCTACGAAGGCGCCGTCGTCGACGCAGTGCGCGCGTTCCAGCAGCGCCACGGCCTTGCGGTCGACGGCGTGGTCGGGCGCGCGACGGTCGCCGCGCTCGACGTGACGCCGGCGGCACGCGCGCGCCAGATCGAACTGACGATGGAGCGCCTGCGCTGGACGCCGCTGATGCAGGCCCCGCGCATGATCGTCGTCAACGTGCCCGAGTTCGAGCTGCGCGCCTACGAGGTCGTCGACGGCCGCATCCACGTGCGCGAGCAGATGCGCGTCATCGTCGGCCGCGCGCTCGACACGCGCACGCCGCTGTTCGACGAGACGATGCGCTTCATCGAGTTCGCGCCGTACTGGAACATCCCGCCGTCGATCGCGCGCAACGAGACGGTGCCACGCCTGCGCCGAGACCCCGGCTACTGGCAGCGCGAGGGTTTCGAGTTCGTCGCGCCGGACGGGCGCGTCGACACCGTCTTGACGGCGGACAAGCTCGATGCGGTGCTCGCCGGGCGGCTGCGCATCCGCCAGCGTCCCGGCGAGCGCAACGCGCTGGGCGACATCAAGTTCGTGTTCCCGAACAACGACAATATCTTCCTGCACCACACGCCCGGCGTCGCGCTGTTCGAGCGCGAGCGGCGCGACTTCAGCCACGGCTGCATCCGCGTCGAGAAGCCGGTCGAGCTGGCGCGCTTCGTGATGGCGGGCATGCCCGGCTGGGACGAGGCGCGCATCCGCGAGGCGATGGCCGGTGGCACGTCGACCACGGTGCGGCTCGCGGCGCCGGTACCGGTATTGATCGCCTACGGAACCGTACTTGTGAAGAATGGTCGCGTTCATTTCTACGATGATCTGTACGGGCACGACGCGCGCCTCGATGCCGCGTTGCGCGGTCGCGCGTCGCCCGCCCACGAACGAGGGAGCCCCTTCCCATGACGATCCCCTGCCACGCCCGCCGTCGCTTCCTGCGCCACGGGGCTGCCGCCGTCGCGACGCTGCCGGCGTTCAGCCTGACGGCGCGGGCGCGCACGGCGCCGGTGCGCGAACTGGCGCTGAACCACCTGCACACGCACGAGCGCATCGAGGTCGTCTACGCGGTCGGCGACAGCTACGTGCCCGAGGCGCTCGGCTCGCTCGACCACTTCCTGCGCGACCACTACAGCGGCGCCGTCGGCCGCATCGACCCGCGGCTGCACGACCTGCTGCACGCGGTGCGGCAGGTGCTCGGCACCGAGCGCCCGTTCCACGTGATCTCCGGCTACCGCGCACCCGAGACCAACGCGCACCTGAAGGCCACGCGTGGTGGCGGTGTGGCCACGCGCAGCCTGCACATGGAAGGCCGCGCGATCGACGTGCGCATCCCCGGTGTGCCGCTCGAAGACCTGCGCGACGCCGCGCTGTCGCTGCAGGCTGGCGGCGTCGGCTACTACCCGCGCGAGCAGTTCGTGCACATCGACACCGGGCGCGTGCGCCGCTGGTGAATCTCGACGCCGCGCAGCGGCTGCACCGTCTCGGGTGGCGTCGCGAGGCGCCTGCCCGTCGAGCGCCGGCTCAGGCCTTGCCGCGTCGCGACGGCTTGACCGGCCGGGAGCCGCTGTCGCGCGGCGGCAGTCCGGTGTGCTGCGTCAGCACGGTGCCGCGCCGCGGCGCGGCGGGCGCCGCCTTGGCCGCCGGCGGCGGTGTCGAGTTCTTGCGCCGCGGGCTGACGTAGCCGCCGGCTGTCGACGGCTGGTACGCGGGCACCAGCTGGTGCTTGCCGCTGCCGATCAGGTCGGCGCGGCCCATCGCCTTCAGCGCTTCGCGCAGCAGCGGCCAGTTGGCCGGGTCGTGGTAGCGCAGGAAGGCCTTGTGCAGACGGCGGCGCTTCTCGCCGCGCACGATGTCGACCTTCTCGGCGCGGCCACCCGGTCCGACATCGCGGTGGATGCCCTTCAGCGGGTTCAGCCCCGTGTGGTACATCGCGGTGGCGGTGGCCATCGGGCTCGGGTAGAAGGTCTGCACCTGGTCGGCGCGGAAGCCGTTTCGCTTGAGCCACAGCGCGAGGTTCAGCATGTCGGCGTCGCTCGTGCCCGGATGCGCGGCGATGAAGTACGGGATCAGGAACTGCTCCTTGCCCGCCTCCTTCGAGAACTTGTCGAACATCGCCTTGAAGCGGTCGTAGCTGCCGATGCCGGGCTTCATCATCTTCGACAGCGGCCCGGCCTCGGTGTGCTCGGGCGCGATCTTCAGATATCCGCCGACATGGTGCGTGACGAGTTCCTTGACGTACTCGGGCGTCTGCACCGCGAGGTCGTAGCGCAGCCCGGAGCCGATCAGGATCTTCTTGATGCCGCGGATCGCCCTCGCCTTGCGGTACAGCCGCACGAGCGGCATCTGGTCGGTGTTCAGGTTCGGGCAGATGCCCGGGTACACGCAGCTCGGCTTGCGGCACGCGGCCTCGATCGCGGGGCTCTTGCAGCCCAGCCGCCACATGTTCGCGGTGGGGCCGCCGAGGTCGCTGATGACGCCGGTGAAGCCCGGCACCCTGTCGCGGATCGTCTCGATCTCGCGCAGGATGCTGTCTTCGCTGCGGCTCTGAATGATGCGGCCCTCGTGCTCGGTGATCGAGCAGAACGTGCAGCCGCCGAAGCAGCCGCGCATGATGTTCACGCTGAAGCGGATCATCTCCCACGCCGGGATCTTCGTCGGCCCGTCGTGGCGGCCGTGCTCGTCGGCGTAGCGCGGGTGCGGGCTGCGCGCGTACGGCAGGTCGAACACGTGGTCCATCTCGGCCGTCGTCAGTGGGATCGGCGGCGGGTTGATCCACACGTCGCGGTCGCCGTGGCGCTGCACCAGCGCGCGTGCGTTGCCGGGGTTGGTCTCGAGGTGCAGCACGCGGTTGGCGTGGGCATAGAGGACGGGGTCGCTCTTGACCTGCTCGTAGCTCGGCAGCCGGATCACGGTGCGCTCGCGCGGCGTCGTGATCGCACGTGAGCCGGCTTTCTCGAGGTGGCGGCGCACGATCGCCACCGGCTTGGCGCCGTCGGCCGCGCCGGCGTCGGGCGCGGCGCACGCACCGCCGCGTTCGGCGGCCGTCTGCTGCGTCGTCTGGTACGGGTTGACCAGCGCATCGACCTTGCCCGGCGTGTCGACCTCGGTCGAGTCGATCTCGAACCAGCCGGCCAGCGCCGGGTCGTCGGGGCGGCGGATGAACGCGGTGCCGCGCACGTCGGTGATCGAGGCGATCGGCTCGCGCCGCGCGAGCCGGTGCGCCACTTCGACGACGGCGCGCTCGGCGTTGCCGTACAGCAGCAAGTCGGCCTTGGCGTCGACGAGGATCGAGCGGCGCACCTTGTCCTGCCAGTAGTCGTAGTGCGCGATGCGGCGCAGGCTCGCCTCGATGCCACCGAGCACGATCGGCACGTCGGGGTACGCCTCGCGGCAGCGCTGCGCGTAGACGAGGCTCGCGCGGTCGGGCCGTTTGCCGGCCACGTCGCCGGGCGTGTAGGCGTCGTCGCTGCGGATCTTGCGGTCGGCGGTGTAGCGGTTGATCATCGAGTCCATGTTCCCGGCGGTGACGCCGAAGAACAGGGTCGGGCGGCCGAGCACCTTGAACGGGTCGGCCGAGTGCCAGTCGGGCTGCGCGATGATGCCGACGCGAAAGCCCTGCGCCTCGAGCACGCGCCCAATCACCGCCATGCCGAAGCTCGGGTGGTCGACGTAGGCGTCGCCGGTGACGACGATGACGTCGCACGCGTCCCAGCCGAGCGCGTCCATCTCGGCGCGGCTCATCGGCAGGAACGGCGCGGTGCCGAAGCGCTTGGCCCAGTACGGGCGCCACGACGTCAGCGGCCGGGCGGCGGGCATCGCGGTGGGAACGTGGGTGACGGCATCCATGGTGAGATCGGGGATTCTCGGTGCAGGCGCGTGGCAGCGCTGGCTGCGGGACTCTAAAGTCGCCGCCGCGGGGCGACGGACGTCCCGCCCCACAACAGCGAAGGAGACCTCCCCGATGAGCACCCCCACCCAGACCATCCAGCGCTGGCTCGACGAGTTCGGCGCCGCCTGCGCGCGCGGCGACCACGCTGCGGCCACGGCGATGTTCGGCGACGAGTCGTACTGGCGCGACCTGGTGTCGTTCACCTGGAACATCAAGACCGCCGAAGGTCCGGCGCAGATCCGCGACATGCTCGAAGGCACGATGCCGAATGCGAAGCCTTCGGCCTGGACGATCCAGGGTGAAGGCAGCGAAGCGAACGGGGTCACCGAGGGCTGGTTCACGTTCGAGACCGCGACCGGACGCGGCCGCGGCCACCTGCGGCTGATCGGCGGCAAGGCGTGGACGCTGCTGACGACGCTGCAGGAGCTCAAGGGCTTCGAGGA
Source organism: Calidifontimicrobium sp. SYSU G02091 (assembly GCF_022631395.1). Lineage (NCBI taxonomy): Bacteria > Pseudomonadati > Pseudomonadota > Betaproteobacteria > Burkholderiales > Sphaerotilaceae > Azohydromonas > Calidifontimicrobium sp. SYSU G02091. The sequence continues at coordinate 97,946 of NZ_JALBGB010000007.1, read as the reverse complement.
AAAGAAGCGCGAGCGCCGCGACAAGGGCGTCGAGCACGGCGTGCACCCGGGGCGGCGCACGTGGCTCGAGCAGCGGCAGGAGGAGGAGCGCACGCTCGGCTTCACGAAGCAGCCCTACGTCGTGATCATCGGCGGCGGGCAGGCCGGCATCATCCTCGGCGCGCGGCTGAAGAAGCTCGGCGTGCCGGCGATCATCGTCGAGAAGAACGAGCGCCCGGGCGACAGCTGGCGCCGGCGCTACAAGAGCCTGTGCCTGCACGACCCGGTGTGGTACGACCACCTGCCGTACCTGCCCTTCCCCGACGACTGGCCCGTGTTCACGCCGAAGGACAAGATCGGCGACTGGCTCGAGAGCTACACCAAGCTGATGGAGCTCAACTACTGGGCGAGCACCGAGTGCAAGGGCGCGCGCTGGAACGAGGCCAACCAGGAGTGGGAAGTCACCGTCGAGCACAAGGGCGAGACCGTCGTGCTGCGCCCGCGCCACCTCGTGTTCGCCACCGGCATGAGCGGCGTGCCGAACCTGCCCGACTATCCCGGGATGGGCGACTTCAAGGGCACGCAGATGCACTCGAGCCGCTTCCGCAGCGGCGAGGACTGGAAAGGCAAGCGCGCGGTCGTCGTCGGCTCGAACAATTCGGCGCACGACATCTGCGCCGATCTGTGGGAACACGGCGCCGACGTCACGATGGTGCAGCGCTCGAGCACGCACGTGGCGCGCAGCGACACGCTGATGGAGCTCGCACTCGGAGCCCTCTACAGCGAGCAGGCGGTGAGGAACGGCATCGATGTCGACACCGCCGACCTGATCTTCGCGAGCCTGCCGTACAAGGCGCTGCCGGCGCTGCAAGTGCCGGTGTACCAGCAGATGAAGGAGCGCGACGCCGACTTCTACGCCCGGCTCGAGAAGGCCGGCTTCCTGCTCGACTTCGGCGACGACGGCTCGGGCCTGTTCCTGAAGTACCTGCGCCGCGGCTCGGGCTATTACATCGACGTCGGCGCCTCCGAGCTCGTCGCCGACGGCAAGATCAAGCTCAAGACCGGCGCGATCGACAGCGTCACGCCCACCGGCGTCAAGATGGCCGACGGCACCGAACTGCCGGCCGACCTGATCGTCTGGGCCACCGGCTACGGCTCGATGAACGGCTGGGTCGCGCAGCTGATCGACCAGGACACGGCCGACCGCCTCGGCAAGTGCTGGGGGCTGGGCTCGGGCACGCGCAAGGACCCAGGGCCGTGGGAGGGCGAGCTGCGCAACATGTGGAAGCCCACGCAGGTGCCGAACCTGTGGATGCAGGGCGGCAACCTGCACCAGAACCGGCACTACTCGCTGTGCCTGGCGCTGCAGCTCAAGGCGCGCATGGAGGGCCTGCCGACGCCGGTCTACGGGCTGGCGCCGGTGTACCACAAGGCGTGAGCCGCGCGCGGCAGGCCCGCCACCCGCTCGATTGATGGGTGGCGCGCGCCGGCGCGGCTGGCACACTGTGGCCTTGGCCGCACCATGACGCACCCACCCCGGACCCTCATAGCCCGTCTGGCCGCCCCTCTGCGCACGGCTGGCGTCGCGCTGGCCGTCGCCGTGCCAGGGCACGCGACGGCGAACCCGCTGCCGGTCGACGAGTCGGCGCTCGTCCGCAGCTACCGCGCCGAGGCGCAGGCCTACGAGCACGGCGAGGGCGTGCCGCGCGACGGCGCGCGCGCCGCGACGCTGTACTGCAAGGCGGCCCGGCTCGGCGACGCGAAGTCGCAGTACGCGCTGGGGTGGATGTATGCCAACGGCCGCGGCGTCGAGCGCAACGACGCGCTGGCGTCGTTCTTCCTGCGCGCGGCGGCCGAGCAGGGCCTGGCGCCGGCCGAACGGCTGCTCGCACGCCTGCCCGAGACGGTCGAGGTCCCCGACTGCATGCGCGAACCGCCGGCGGTCGCGGTCGTCGTGCCGCCGCCGCAACCCGCCGCGGCGGCGCCTGCGGCGCCCGCGCTGCCGCCGCAGGCGGCCGAGCTGCGGCGCAGCGCGCCGCCGATGATCGTCGACCTCGTCGACCGGCTCGCCCCGCAGTACCAGCTCGAGCCGCACCTGGTGCTCGCGATCATCCGCGTCGAATCGAACTTCGACACCGTCGCGCGCTCGCCGAAGAACGCGCAGGGGCTGATGCAGCTGATCCCCGAGACGGCGCAGCGCTTCAACGTGCTCAACGCCTACGACCCGACACAGAACCTGCGCGGCGGCATGGCGTACCTGCGCTGGCTGCTCGCGTACTTCGAGGGCGACCTGGCGCTCGTCACCGCGGCCTACAACGCCGGCGAAGGCGCGGTCGAGCGCTATCGCGGCATTCCGCCGTACCGCGAGACGCGCGACTACGTGCGCCGCGTCCTCGAGACCGTCGGCACCGTGGTGCACCCGTTCGATGCGAGCGTGACGGCACCGTCGGCGGTGCTGCGCGGGCGCCGCACCGCGGCGCGCTGAGCCTCGCCGCCCTGGCGCCGTACCCGACGCCGGCGTCGCCGCCGGCCCGCGGCGCTACAGTGCGGCCCATGCCGCGTCCGATCGAGTCGTATGCCGTGCGCCGCCGGCGCGTCGTCGCGGCGCTCGCCGTGCTCGCGGTGCCCCGCGCGGTGTGCGCGCAGGCCAGCCGGCGCGACGACGGGCAGGAGGTGCTGTCGCTGTACGGCGTCGCGCTGAAGGACGCACCGCTGGACGTGTTCGTCGCCGCGGTGCGCGCCGCCGGCGGCGTCGCGCTCGGCGTGCCGGCCGGCGAGCCGCCGCAGTTCGACACCCGCCAGGCCGGCGTGCCGGCGCTCGAGCGACTGACCGTCATCGCGCACGAGGGCAAGGTCGTCACGGCGCGCTTCACCGTCAAGGGCTATGGCCAGGACAACGAGGCGCTGCGCCGCGCGCTGCTGGCCAAGTACGGCGTGCCGCTCGTCGTCTCGGCACGGCCGCTGCCGGCGCAGGGTTTCGACGGCCGCGTGAGCCCGCGCGGCGCGTACTTCTGGACCTTCGCCGACGGGATGCGGCTCGTCTACGAGCACCCGCGCGTCGGCGACGTCACGCTGTCGTACACCGACGAGGCCAAGGCGCGTGCGCTGGCCGCCGGCGCGCCGTCGCGCGCGCGGCCGGGCGGCGACCTCGGCGACCGGCTGTAGCACCGCGCGGCCGTCGCGCTACGGCAGCGCGACGGCGGCGCCCGCCTCCTCGTCGGCCTCCTCGCCGAGGAAGCCGCCGCTTTGGCGCGCCCACAGCCGCGCGTACAGCCCGCCGCGCGCGAGCAGCTGCGCGTGCGTGCCCTCCTCGACGATGCGGCCGCGGTCCATCACGACGAGGCGGTCCATCGCCGCGATCGTCGACAGACGGTGCGCGATCGCGACCACCGTCTTGCCTTCCATCAGCGTGTTCAGGCTGGCCTGGATCGCCTGCTCGACCTCGCTGTCGAGCGCGCTGGTGGCCTCGTCGAGCAGCAGGATCGGCGCGTCCTTGAGCATCACGCGCGCGATCGCGATGCGCTGGCGCTGCCCGCCCGAGAGCTTGACGCCGCGCTCGCCGACGTGCGCGTCGTAGCCGCGCCGGCCCTTCGGGTCGACGAGGCCCTCGATGAAGTCGTGCGCCTCGGCGCGCTTCGCGGCGGCCACCATCGCGGCGTCGTCGGCGTCGGGGCGCCCGTAGACGATGTTCTCGCGCACCGAGCGGTGCAGCAGCGACGTGTCCTGCGTGACCATACCGATCTGCGCGCGCAGACTCTCCTGCGTGACGTGGGCGATGTCCTGGCCGTCGATCAGGATGCGCCCGCCGTCGACGTCGTAGAAGCGCAGCAGCAGGTTGACCAGCGTGCTCTTGCCGGCGCCCGAGCGACCGACGAGGCCGATCTTCTCGCCCGGCCGGATCACGAGCGAGAGGTCGTCGACGACCTTGCGCGCGCCGCCGTACGCGAAGTCGACGTGCTCGAAACGGATCTCGCCGCGCGTGACGACGAGCGGCTTCGCATCGGCGCGGTCGACCACCGTGTGGCGCTTCGCCAGCGTGTTGATGCCGTCCTGCACGGTACCGATGTTCTCGAACAGCGACGCGAACTCCCACATGACCCAGTGCGACATGCCGTTCAGGCGCAGCGCCATCGCGGTGGCCGCTGCGACCGCGCCGACGCCGACGTCGCCGCGCGACCACAGCCACAGCGTGACACCGGCGGTGCTCGCGATCAGCGCCATGCTCAGCGTGTGGTTGACGACCTCGAAGCCGCTGACCAGCCGCATCTGCGCGTACACCGACTGCATGAACTCCTGCATCGCGCTCCTCGCATAGCCGGCCTCGCGGCGCGCGTGGCTGAACAGCTTGACGGTGGCGATGTTGGTGTAGGCGTCGGTGATGCGCCCCGTCATCAGCGAGCGCGCGTCGGCCTGCCGCTTGGCCACCCGCCCGAGCCGCGGCACGAAGTACGCGAGCGAGGCGGCGTACAGCGCGAGCCACGCGACGAAGGGCCCGAGCGCGCGCAGGTCGAACGTGCCGATGACGGCCGTCATCGTGACGAAGTAGATGACGACGAAGACGAGGATGTCGGTGACGATCAGCCACACGTCGCGCACCGCGAGCGCGGTCTGCATGACCTTCGTCGCGATGCGCCCGGCAAACTCGTCCTGGTAGAAGCCCAGGCTCTGCCCGAGCAGCAGGCGGTGGAAATTCCAGCGCAGCCGCATCGGGAAGTTGCCGGCCAGCGTCTGGTGCTTGATCATCGTCTGCAGCGCCACCACCAGCGGGCTGGCGGCGAGGATGCCCGCCAGCAGCAGCAGCGTGCCGCGCTGCTGCGCCCACAGCTGCCCTGGTGCGGTGGCGCCGAGCCAGTCGACGACGCGCCCGAGCATCGCGAACAGCATCGCCTCGAACGCGCCGACCAAGGCCGTCAGCAGCGCCATCGCGAGTATCCACGGCCGCAACCCCTCGCTGCACGCCCACATGAAGGCGACGAAGCCGCGCGGCGGCGGCGCGGGCGGCGCGTCGGGGTATGGCGAGACCAGCGTCTCGAAGCGGCGGAACACGGGCAGGCGGACTCGGTGGAAGGCGGGGCGGCACGCCGCCCGGCCACCGCACCCGCAGTGCGGGTCGGGGCCGCACGCCAGTGCGCACGGGCCGGCGCGCCGTCGCGCGCGACGAAGGGTGCGAGGTTAGCCGAACTCGCCGGCCCTGCCGGCCCACGGGGTCGCGCACGAGCCGGCCAGCCCGGCCCGTGAGCGTCTCACCGGCGCGACGAAGGCAGCCGTGACGCCGGCTCGGCACGCGCCGCCGGGTGTGCGCGCATCACCATCAGGCTGCGCGCGAGGTACAGCGCGTTGACCAGGCGCGCGGCGCGCTCGACGCTCATGCCCGGCCAGGTCGCGATCTCGCGCAGCGACACCGTCTCGCGGCGCAACCGCTCGAGCGCCGCACCCATCGCGCCGGTCGCGCCGAGCCGGGCGGCCACACCCAGCGCACGGTACGCCGCGGTGCCGCCGACCTCGGCGAGCAGCCGCTCGCGCGGGCCGTGCAGCGCGAGCTGCCACAGCAGCGGCACCAGCGGCCGGTAGGCCTCGGCGCGGCCGATGCGCTCGTGCTGGTAGTGCCCCGGCGGGCGCAGCCCGGGCGGCTCGACCGCGAGCAGCGTCAGGTCCGCGAGCCCGAGGTCGCGGCTGGGCTGCAGCGGCCGCGGCGAGTGGTACAGGTCCGAAGCCGGGAACACCGTCACCGGCCACACGAGCCCGTCGTGCTTCAGGTACAGCAGCGCCGACTCGCGCTGGCGCAGACACGCGGCGAGCACTTCGAGCACGTCGCCGCGCGCGGCGTCGGTGTCGCGCCGCTGCAGCTCGGCCACCAGCGTCGTCGACAGCACCGTCGGGCCGTCGAGACGCGCATAGCCGCTGCTGCCCATCTGCCGGCGCAGGCGCTCGAACTCGCTGATGCGCCACAGCGACGAATCGTCGAAATCGCGTTCCTGCATCGCCCACCTCCGCCAGCCGGTCGTCTGCGCCGAATGCCTGCGCGCCGTGGCGCCGGGCGGCATTCGGGCTGCGCAGCTTAGCGGCGGCCCTGCACGCCAGGTGTCAGCAAGCTGTAACAGCCCGCGGCACGCGTCGTGACCACCGCAGCGGGAGCGCCGCGCGACGCAGCACCGCTCAGCGATCGGGGCCCGAAGGCACGTCGGCGCGCGGGGTGGCGCTGTCGGTGCCGCCGTGCGGCGGTGCGCCGCCTGCCGGCGGCGAGCGCGACGCGCGCTCGCGGTCGCGCGCGATCTCGCGCCGCACCGACACCAGCTGCCAGATGCCCAGCCCGAGCACGACGCCGATCACGAGCGCGAACTCGATCGCGACCAGCGTCGACGGGCTCACGATGCGCGCACGGGACGCCGCACCGGGTAGCGCGCGCGTTCCTGGCGCTCGAGGCGGTCGAACAGGTCGATGAGCCACGCCGTGCGGTCGATCACCGCGGGCCGGTCGTCGAGCGGCGGCGGCGCCGACACGGCGGCGTGCACGAGGTGGCGATTGGCCGGCAGCGGCGGCTCGGCGCCGGCACCGCGCGGCCACAGCTGCACGACGGCCTGAGCCAGCAGCCACGCCTTGCGCGAGGCCGGCACGACGGCGCGCGAGTGCCACGCCTGCCGGCCTCGACGGCGCACTTCGTGGCCGATCGCGGCATACAGGTGCCGCGCCGCGTTGATACCCGGGCGGCACGGCAGCGGCAGCCGCGCGACGCCGCCGTCGACGCGGCGGTACAGCGCATCGGCCTGCGCGAGCAGCCGCAGTACCGCACGCTCGATCGCGGGGTGTGGCTGCGGGTCGGCGAGCCACGCGTCGGGGTCGAGGCCGTCGTCGCGCAGCCAGGCGCGCGGCAGGTACAGGCGGCCCATTGCCGCGTCCTCGCGCACGTCGCGCGCGATGTTCGACAGCTGCATCGCGACGCCGAGGTCGCAGGCACGCGCGAGCGGTTCGGCCCCGCGCACGCCCATCAGCAGCGCCATCATCGCGCCGACGGCACCCGCGACGCGCGCGGCGTAGTCGCACACGTCGTCGAAGGTCTCGTAGCGGCGGCCCTGCGCGTCCCACGCGAAGCCCTCGAGCAGCGCCTCGGGCAGCGCGCGCGGGATGTGATAGCGGTGCACGACGGCCGCCAGCGCGCGGTCGGCCGGGTGCGACGTCGGCGCGAGGCGGTAGACGGCGTCGAGCCGCAGCCGCAACGCCTCGAGCGCGTGCGCACTGCCGCCGCTGGCGTCGATCTCGTCGTCGGCGATGCGGCAGAACGCGTACAGCGCGCACGCCGGCTCGCGCACCGCGCGCGGCAGCAGCAGCGAGGCAGCGAAGAAGCTGCGCGAGCCGCCGCGCATCAGCTCGCGGCACGCGGCGAGGTCGATCGGCGAGACCTGCGGCGCCATCGTGTCGCTCACGCAGTGGCCATCGCCGTCGGCACCGCGGCGCGCGCGACGAGCGCCTCGGCGTCGGGGACGACGGTGTCGAGCACGCGCGCCGACGACAGCACGCCCGGAATGCCCGCGCCCGGGTGCGTGCCGGCGCCGACGAGATACAGCCGATCGAGCTCCTCGCTGCGGTTGTGCGGGCGGAACCACGCGCTTTGCGTCAGCACCGGCTCGAGGCTGAACGCGGCGCCGTACACCGAGTTCAGGCGCCGCTCGAAGTCCAGCGGCGTCAGGATGCGCGAGGTGACGACGTTCTCGCCCAGCCCGGGCAGCAGCGTGGCCTCGAGCCGGCGCTGCAAGTTCAGGCGGAACGGCTCGGCCGCGCGCGTCCAGTCGATGCCGCTTTGCTGGTGCGGCACTGGCGACAGCACGTAGAACGTGTCGCAGCCGGGCGGCGCGAGCGACGGGTCGGTCGCCGTGGGCCGGTGCAGGTACAGGCTGACGTCGTCGGCGAGCACCTTGCGCTCGAAGATGTCGTCGAGCAGCCCGCGGTAGCGCGGCCCGAGCGAGATCGTGTGGTGCGCGACGTCGTCGTAGCGGCGCCTGGTGCCGAAGTACCAGACGAACAGGCTCATCGAGTAGCGCGCACGCTCGATCTTGCGGTCGGTCCAGCGGCGGCGGTGCCGCGCCGGCAAGAGGTGCTTGTAGGTGTACGCGGCATCGGCGTTCGAGACGACGACGTCGGCCGCGATGACCTCGCCGCTGTCGAGCTTGACGCCCGTCGCGGTGCGCTCCTTGACGAGGATCTCGCGCACCGGCGCGTGGCAGCGCACCGTGTTGCCCTGCCCTTCGATCAGCTTGACGAGCCCTTCGACGAGGCGGCCCATGCCGCCCATCGCGTAGTGCACGCCGAAGCGGCGCTCGAGGAACAGGATCAGGCAGTAGACCGACGTCGTGTTGAACGGGTTGCCGCCCACCAGCAGTGGCTGGTACGTCAGGATCTGGCGCAGCTTGTCGTGCTTCACGTAGCGGCTGGCCATCTGGTAGACGGTGCGCCAGCTCTGCAGCTTCATCAGCTGCGGCGCGAGCCGTGCCATGTCGGTCCACGAGTCGAACGGCACGTGGCCGAGCTGCTCGAAGCCGACCTTGTAGATGGCCTCGCTCGCCTTCAGGAAGCGCTCGTAGCCGTCGACGTCACCGGGCGACAGCTTCGCGACCTGCGCGCGCATCGCGACCGGGTCGCCGCTGTAGTCGAAGAACGTGCCGTCGTCGAAGCGGATGCGGTAGAACGGGCTGACCGGACGCAGGTCGATGTCGTCGGGCAGCCTGCGCCCGGCGAGCTGCCACAGCTCCTCGAGCAGGAACGGCGCCGTGATGACGGTGGGGCCAGCGTCGAACGTGAAGCCGTCCTGCCGGTGCACGTAGGCGCGACCGCCCGGGGCGTCGAGCTTCTCGAGCACCGTCACGCGGTAGCCGCGCGCGCCGAGCCGCACCGCGGCCGCCAGGCCGCCGAAGCCGCTGCCGATCACGACGGCGTGCGGCGCACCGGCGCGTGGCACACGCGCCGCCAGCGGGGGCGACACTGTCAACATTGCTTGATGCTACGTGTGTCATAGCACGTTGACAAGTCGGCGTGCCGTGCGGTACCGCGGGCAACCGGTGCGCGGCAAGTCAGGCGCCGTGCCCCGTCTCGCCCTCGGGCGGCCACACGCGCTCGAAGAACTCGAGCACGAGCACGCTCGAGGCGTCGAACGCGAAGCCCTCGCGCTCGGCGCGCTCGCCGAAGTCCTGCCGGTGCGCAGTGAGCCACCACGCGAGCGTCAGGTCGCCCTCGCCGGCGGCGAACGCGACGGCCTCGTCGATCTCGTCGAAGCGCCGCTTCTCGACGTGCGTCGTGCGCACGATCGCGCGCGGGCGGCCGGCGCCGTCGAGCACGACGAGGTGGTCGCCGACGGCGGGCAGCGCGTCGCCGTCGCGCTCGAAGTCCGCGAGCAGCGTCGCGTGCGCACGCTTGACGCCGCGCTCGACGAGCTCGGCCAATTCGTCGGCCAGACGCCGCGTGTGGCCGAGCGCGGTGGCGGCGAAGCCCTCGACCTTCACGCCACGGGCACGCTGGTACGCGAGCCAGAACGGCTCGATCAGCGCGACCTGGCCGGGTGCCGGACGCTCGTCGGCGAACATCGGCTCCCTCGTGCTCACCCGGCCGCGTGCAGCGCCGCGCGCAGCTGTGCGCCGAGCTCGGGCTTGTCGGCGAACGGGTCGGTCGGGTTGCGGCCCTGGACGACGTCCTCGAGGCGCGTCTGCACGCTCTTGAGCGCGTGCGGGTGGCTGTAGATGTAGAAGCGGCGCTCGCGCAGCGCGTCGAACACGGCCTGCGCGACCTGCGCAGCGGTCACCTTGCCACTCGTCACCGCCTTCTCGCTCATCGCCTGCGCGATCAGCTGGCTGCGCGTGGGCGGTGGCGGCGGCAGATCCGCCGGGCGGTTGCGCTGGCTGCGGTGGATGCCGGTGGGCACGAAGTACGGGCACAGCACCGACGCCGTGACCTGCCCGGTGACGAGCGAAAGGTCCTGGTACAGCGTCTCGCTGAGCGCCACCACCGCGTGCTTCGTCGCGTTGTACAGGCCCATGTTCGGCGGGCTCAGCAGCCCGGCCATCGACGCGGTGTTGACGACGTGGCCCTCGTACGCGGCATCGGCCTTCGCCGCCTCGAGCATCATCGGCACGAACACGCGCACGCCGTGCGCGACGCCCATCAGGTTGACGCCGACGACCCACTCCCAGTCGGCGGCCGTGTGCTCCCACACCAGCCCACCGACGGCGACGCCGGCGTTGTTGAAGACGAAGTGCGGCGCACCAAACCGCTCGCGCACCGCGGCGCCGAGCGCGTCGACGTCGGCCGCCTTCGCGACGTCGACGCGCATCGGCAGCACGGGCGCGCCGAGGTCGCGGATCTCGTGCGCCGCGAGCTCGAGCGCGTCGGGCTGCACGTCGGCCATCACGACGTGCATGCCCTCGCGCGCGGCGAGGCGGGCCACCTCGAGGCCGAAGCCCGACGCGGCGCCGGTGATCACCGCGGTGCGGCCGTGGAAGGTCTTCATCGTCGGGTCTCCTCGTTGGTGGTCAGCGGCCCCGCGCGCGCTCGATCAGCGCGTCGAACGGCAGGTCCGCCGGCAGCGTGCCGAACACGTCGCTGCCCTGCGCGAGGCGCGCGCGGCAGAACGCCTCGGCCACCGCGCGCGGTGCGTGGCGCGCGAGCAGCGACGCCTGCATCAAGAGGGCCACGTCGCGCGCCAGCGCGCGCGCGGCGATCTCGTCGGTGACGCCGTCGATGCGCGCCGGCAGCGCCGCCGCGAGCCGGTCGAAGCCCGGGTGGATGCCGCGCGCGGCCGCGAGTTCGCGCTCGAGCGCCGGCGCGACGTCGGCGCTGCGCAGCGCGCGCAGCAGGTCGAGCGCCATGATGTTGGCCGCGCCCTCCCAGATCGAGTTCAGCGGCATCTCGCGGTAGATGCGCGCCATCACGCCTTCGCCGTGCTCCTCGACGTAGCCGTTGCCGCCCAGGCACTCCATCGCCTCCTGGCCGAAGGCGCTGCCGCGCTTGCAGATCCAGAACTTGGCGATCGGCGTCAGCACGCGGCGCAGCACGGCCTCGTGCTCGCGTTCGGGGTGGCCGGGGTACTCGGTGCGGTCGATCGTCACCGCGACGCGCAGCGCGAGCGCGGTGGCGGCCTCGCTCTCGAGCGCGAGGTCGGCGAGCACGTTCTTCATCAGCGGCTGCTCGACGAGCCGCCTGCCGAACGCGCTGCGGTGCGCCGTGTGGTGCAGCGCGAGCGTCAGCGCCGCGCGCATCAGGCCCGCGGTGCCGAGCGCGCAGTCCAGGCGCGTGAGCGCACCCATCGCGAGGATCTGCGGCACGCCGCGCCCCTCGTCGCCGACGCGCCAGCCGATCGCGTCGTGGAACTCGACCTCGCTGCTCGCGTTCGCGTGGTTGCCGAGCTTGTCCTTCAGGCGCTGCACGCGCAGCGCGTTGACGCTGCCGTCGGGCAGGATGCGCGGCACGAAGAAGCAGCTGAGTCCCCCGCTCGCCTGCGCGAGCACGAGGTGCGCGTCGCACATCGGCGCCGAGAAGAACCACTTGTGGCCGGTGATGCGGTAGCGCTCGCCCCAGGCGTCGGCGCCGTCGCGCTCGGCGCGCGTCGTGTTCGAGCGCACGTCGGAGCCGCCCTGCTTCTCCGTCATGCCCATGCCGAGCGTGACCCCACTCTTGCGCTCGAACGGCACGAAGCGCGGGTCGTAGTCCGACGCGACGATCTTCGGCATCCACGCCTGCGTGATGCCGGCGTTGGCGCGCAGCGCGGGCGTCACGGCGTAGCTCATCGACACCGGACACAGCACCGACGGCTCGAGCTCGGTGAACAGCATGAACGCCGCGGCACGCTCGACGTGCGCACCGGCACCCTTCGCCCACGGCGCGCCGTGCAGACCGTGGCGCAGCGCGCTGGCCATCAGCGCGTGGTAGCTCGGGTGGAACTCGACCTGGTCGATGCGGTGGCCGAAGCGGTCGTGCGTCTTCAGCCGCGGCGGGTGGACGTTGGCCAGCCGCGCGTGCTCGAGCATGTCGGCGCGGCCGAACTCGACGCCCATCGCCGCGAGCCGCGCCGTCTCGTACCCCGGCAGGTGGTGCGCCAGCGCGTCACGCAGCGGGCGGTTCCACGCCCACAGGTCGTGGTCGGCCAGCGGCGGCGGCTGGTTCGTGACGTCGTGCGTGACGAAGCTCATGGACCTTCCTTTCGCAGCATCTCGACGTGAGGGATGTCGTCTTCGAGGTACGTGTCGCTCACGGTCTCGAAGCCGAAGCTGGCATAGAAGCGCTGAAGGTGCGCCTGCGCGCTGATGCGGATCGCGCGCCCGGGCCACAGGCGCCCGCAGCCGGCCACGCCTTCGGCGACCAGCGCGCGCCCGAGCCCGGTGCCGCGCACCTCGGGCGCGACCGCGACGCGACCGATCGAGGGCTCGGCGTACTTCGCGCCCGGGTCGACGACGCGCAGCACGGCCTGCAGCGTGCCCGCGCCATCGCGACCGAGCAGGTGCCAGGCGACGCGGTCGAGCCCGTCGGGATCGAGGTACGGGCCCTGCTCGAGAATGAAGACGCGGCAGCGCAGCTGCAGCGCGTCGTACAGGCCATCGACCCCGAGGTCGGCGAAGCGCGACCACGACCAGCGCATCGTCGCCCTAGACGAGCCTGACGAGCTGCTTGCCGAAGTTGCGCCCCTTCAGCAGCCCGAGAAAGGCTTCGGGCGCGCTCTCGAGGCCGTGCGCGATCGTCTCGCGGTACTTCAGCCGGCCACTGGCCACCATCGCACCGAGCTCCTTGAGCGCCGCGGGCCACAGGTCCATGCGTTCGCTGACGATGAAGCCCTGCACTTTCAGCCGCGAGATCAGGATCAGCTGCGGGTTCGCCATCGGGATCGGCTGGCCGTCGTAGCCGGCGATCATGCCGCACATCGCGATGCGGCCGAAGGCGTTCATGCGCAGCATCACGGCGTCGAGGATCGTGCCGCCGACGTTCTCGAAGTAGCCGTCGATGCCGTCCGGGCACGCCTGCTTGAGCGCGGCCGCGAGCGACTTCAGGTCGCGGTGCACCTTGTAGTCGATGCAGGCGTCGAAGCCGAGCTCGCCGGTGACGTAGGCGCACTTCTCGGGCCCGCCGGCAATGCCGACCGCGCGGCAACCCCTGGCCTTCGCGAGCTGGCCGACGACGCCGCCGACCGCGCCGCTGGCGGCGCTGACGACGACCGTCTCGCCGGCCTTCGGCTCGATGATCGTGTTCAGCCCCACCCACGCGGTGACGCCGGGCATGCCGACCGCGCCGAGGTATGCCGACAGCGGCACGTGCGTCGTGTCGACCTTGCGCAGCACGCCGCGCTGGCGGGCGTCGACGAGCTGGTACTGCTGCCAGCCGCCCATGCCGACGACCTGGTCGCCCGCCGCGAAGTCCGGGTGGCGCGACGCGATCACCTCGCCCGCGGTGCCGCCGATCATCACTTCGCCGAGCGGCTGCGGCTGCGCGTAGCTCTTGCCCTCGTTCATGCGCCCGCGCATGTACGGGTCGAGGCTCAGGTAGTGGATCTTCACGAGCACCTGCCCGTCGGCGAGCGCGTCGGGGTCGACGGCCGAGGTCTGCAGGCGGAAGTTGTCGAGCGTCGCTTCGCCGCTGGGGCGCGAGGCGAGCACGATCTGATGGTTGACGAGGGCGGTCATGCGGACTCCGGGCGCGGCGCGGGGCGCCGCAGTTCGTTGAGCTTGCGCCCGCGCGTGGGCAGGGCGCGCAGGTACTTGAAGGTCGCGGTCGCGTGCGCGCAGCGGTGGCCGTGGTCGTCGACGACCCAGCCCTCGCAGAACGCCAGCGTCGCGGTGCGGTGCAGCAGGCGGCCGTGGCCGGCGAGCACGCCTTCGGCCGGCTGCATGAACGTGGTCTTCATCTCGACGGTGGCCACGCCGGGTGCGTCGTCGGGGTGGCGGTGCGCGCTGCGCGCCGCGTGCGCCATCGCGACGTCGAGCAGCGTCATCAGCACGCCGCCGTGCGCGACGCCCCACGAGTTGGTCAGCGCCTCGCGCAGCGCGAGCGCCACCTCGGCCTCGCCGCCGCCGAAGCGCCGCAGCTCGAGGCCCAGGTGCTCGACGAACGGGATGTGCGCGGCGAACTGCAATCAGCCTCCGCGGTGCACGGCCGACACGCCGCCGTCGACGGCGAGGATCTGCCCGGTGATGTGCTTGCCGGCGGCGCTGGCGAACAGCAGAGCGGCGCCCTTGAGGTCGTCGTCGTCGCCGATGCGCCGCAGCGGCGCAGACGCCGCGAGGTTGTCGACACCGAACTGCTCGAGCACGCCCTTGGTCATCTTGCTCGGGAAGAAACCCGGCGCCAGCGCGTTGACGGTGATGCCGTAAGGCCCCCACTCGCCGGCCAGCGTGCGCGTGAAGTTGACGACCGCGCCCTTGCTCGTGCCGTAGGCGATGAACTTCATCTCGGCGCTGCCACCGAGCCCCGCGATCGACGCGACGTTGATGATGCGCCCGTAGCGGCGCGGGATCATGCTCGCCTTGCCGACCGCCTGCGAGAACAGGAACACGCTGCGCACGTTGAGGTTCATCACCTTGTCCCACGCCTCGAGCGGGTGGTCCTCGGCCGGCGCGCCCCAGGTGGCACCGGCGTTGTTGACGAGGATGTCGACGTGTCCGAGGCGCTGCAGCGTCTCGTCGACGACGCGGCGGATCTCGTCGGGCCGGCTCGCGTCGGCAGCGACCCAGCGCGCGTCGATGCCCTTCGTGCTCAGCTCGGCGGCGGCCTCCTCGAGGTCGGCGGCCTTGCGCGAGGTCAGCATCACCTTGGCGCCGGCCTCGCCGAGCGCCTCGGCGATCTGCAGCCCGAGGCCGCGCGAGCCGCCGGTGACGAGCGCGGTGCGGCCGCGAAGGTCGAACAGTTGAAGGACGGGGGTGCTCATCGGCGGGTCTCCTGGGTGATCGGGGGCCGGGGGTCAGCGAGGCGGGTCCTGCATGCGCGAGCGCACGACGATCAGCGCGACGCCGGCGGCGGCGGCCACACCACCGCCGACGACGAGACCCCAGCCGAGCGCGTCGTGCTGCCGCTGCACGAACCCGCCGAGCGAGGCGACGAGCAGGCCGGCATAGATCAGCACCCAGGCCAGCGTCTCGACGGTCGTCGTCTTCATCGCGCGGGTCAGAACCAGTCGGGATCCATCGTGCGGCACACCGCCTCGCGCGACGCGACGACGGCGAGCCAGGCATCGATCTTCGGCAGCTCGTAGGCGTAGAAGTAGCGCATCGCCGCGAGCTTGCCGTGCTTCATCGCACCGTCGCCCAGGCGCTGCGCCGCGAGCGCGACGTCGAGCCAGATCCACGCCAGCACGACGTGGCCGAAGGCCTGCAGGTACGGCGTCGCGTTCGCGAGCGCCTCGTCGGGCACGCCGGTGGCCCATGCCGCCTTCGTCGCCGCGCCGACCTTGTGCAGCGCGGCGGCGAGCGCGTTCGCGTGCGCCGCGAGCCCCTCGACGTGGCCGGCGCGCTCGATCGTCGCGTTGACGCGCGCCGCGAGCAGCCTGAGCCCGGCGCCGTCGTCCATCACGACCTTGCGCCCGAGCAGGTCGAGCGCCTGGATGCCGTGCGTGCCCTCGTGGATCATGTTCAGGCGGTTGTCGCGCCAGTACTGCTCGACCGGGAAGTCGCGCGTGTAGCCGTAGCCGCCGAGCACCTGGATCGCGAGGCTGTTCGCCTCCAGGCACCACTCGCTCGGCCAGCTCTTGGCCACCGGCGTCAGCACCTCGAGCAGCCGTTTCGCGTCGGCCGCGGCGGCGGGCTCGCCGGTGTGCTGCTCGTCGACGAGCCGCGCGCAGTACAGCTCGAGCGCGAGCGCGCCTTCGGCGTAGGCCTTCTGTGCGAGCAGCATGCGCTTGACGTCGGCGTGCTCGACGATCGGCACCTGCGGCTGTGTCGGGTCCTTGCCGCGGCCGGTGACCGGCCGGCCCTGCGGCCGCTGCTTCGCGTATGCGAGCGACGCCTCGAACCCGGCCATGCCGAGCATCGCCGCGGCCATCCCGATCGCGATGCGCGCCTCGTTCATCATGTGGAACATGCAGCGCAGGCCGTCGCCCGGCGCGCCGATGCGCCAGCCGATGGCACCTGCGCGGCCGCCGGGCCGGAAGCGGCCCTCGCCGAAGTTCAGCAGCGTGTTCGTCGTGCCGCGCCAGCCGCACTTGTGGTTCAGCCCGGCGAGCGCGACGTCGTTGCGCTCGCCGCTCAGGCGCCCGTCGGCGTCGACGAGCCACTTCGGCACGATGAACAGCGAAATGCCCTTCACGCCGGGCACCAGCTGGCCGTCGGGGCCGGGGATCTTCGCGAGCACGAGGTGCACGATGTTCTCGGTCAGCTCGTGCTCGCCGGCCGAGATCCACATCTTGTGGCCCGTGAGGCGGTAGCGCGGCCCGAGCGGGTCGGCCTCGAAGTCGGCGCCGTCGGGCACCGCGCGCGTCGCGACGTCGGACAGGCTCGAACCCGCCTGCGGCTCGCTCAGGCACATCGTGCCCGACCAGCGCCCGGCGAACTCGGCGTGCGCGAACACGCGCTGCTGCGCCGGCGTGCCGTGCGCCATCAGCAGGTTGGCATTGGCCACCGTCAGCATCGCGGCGCTGATGCTGACGCTGGCCTTCGCGAAGAAGCCGTTGGCCGCCGCCTCGACCGTGTACGGCAGCTGCATGCCGCCGAGCGCGTAGTCCTGCGCCGCAGCGAGCATGCCACTGTCGGCATACGCCTTCCACGCGTCGTGCGTGGCCTGCGGCAGGACGACCTTCTCGCCGTCGAAGCGCGGCTCCTCGGTGTCGACGAGGCGGTTGAACGGCGCGTATTTCTCGCGCGCGATGCGCTCGCAGGTGTCGAGCACCTGCGCGAAGGTCTCGCGCGAGTGGTCGGCGAAGCGCGTGCGCGCGGTCAGCGACTCGACGGCCAGCCAGTCGTGCAGCAGGAAGTCGACGGTCGCACGCACCGGCGTCAGTCCTTCGCGGCGGCGACGACGTGCGGCGGGGCGTCGCCGGTGCGCGCGATCGTGCCCTGCGCGATGGCGCACAGCTTCTCGCCGCCGGCGTCGTCGACCATCACGACGTCGCAGCGGCACACCGCCTGCTGCCGGCCGACGTGCACGGCGTCGGCGCGTGCGACGAGACGGCGTCCGACGGCAGGGCGCAGGAAGTTGATCTTGAACTCGGCGGTCAGCACCGGCGCGCGCATCGCGGTGCTGCCGGCGTAGGTCAGCGCGTTGTCGGCGAGGTAGGCCAGCACGCCGCCGTGCACGAAGCCGTGCTGCTGCATGAGCGCCTCGACGATCGTCAGCGACAGCACGCAGTGCCCGGGGCGCAGCACGTCGAGCTCGGTGCCGACCAGCCGGCTGAACGGCTGGGCCGCGAGGATGTCGCGCCCGAGGTCGAGCAGCGCCTGTTCGTGTTCGGCGTCCATCGCTGGCAGGTCAGGGCCGTCGTCCGCGCGGCCGCCAGGCCGCTGCGGCGGCGGTCAAAGCACCTCGAACACGCCGGCGGCGCCCATGCCGCCGCCGATGCACATCGTCACGCACACGCGCTTGGCGCCGCGGCGCTTGCCCTCGATCAGCGCGTGGCCGGTCAGGCGCTGGCCCGAGACGCCATACGGGTGACCGATCGCGATCGCGCCGCCGTTGACGTTGAGCCGCTCCATCGGGATGCCGAGCCGGTCGGCGCAGTACAGCACCTGCACCGCGAACGCCTCGTTGAGCTCCCACAGGTCGATGTCGTCGACCTTCAGCCCCAGGCGCTGCAGCACCTTGGGCACCGCGAACACCGGGCCGATGCCCATCTCGTCGGGCTCGCAGCCGGCGACCGCGAAGCCGAGGAAGCGGCCGAGCGGCTTGAGCCCCTTGCGCTCGGCGTAGGCCTCGTCGACGACGACGCACGCCCCCGCGCCGTCGCTGAACTGGCTCGCGTTGCCGGCGGTGATCACGCCGCCGGGCAGCGCCGGGCGGATGTCCTTGATGCCGTCGACCGTGGTGCCCGGGCGCAGCCCCTCGTCCTTCGTGACGCGGACCTCCTTCGTGCGCAGGCCGAGCACGGGGTCGGCGACACCCATCGTGACGGTGACGGGCACCATCTCGGCGTCGAACAGCCCCTGCTCCTGCGCCGCGCAGGCCTTCTGCTGGCTGGCGGCGCCGTACTGGTCCTGCCGCTCCTTCGAGATCGCGTAGCGCTTGGCGACGTTCTCGGCCGTCTGCAGCATCGTCCAGTAGATCTCGGGCTTCTTCGCCTTGAGCGCCGGGTCGAACAGCATGTGCTGGTTCATCTCCTGCTGCACGCACGAGATGCTCTCGACGCCGCCGGCCACGTAGACCTCGCCCTCGCCGGCGATCACGCGCTGCGAGGCCAGCGCGATCGTCTGCAGCCCGCTCGAGCAGAAGCGGTTGATCGTCACGCCGCTCGTCGTGATCGGCAGCCCGGCGGCGAGCGCGATCTGGCGCGCGATGTTCATGCCGGTCGCGCCCTCCGGATTGGCGCAGCCCATCAGCACGTCCTCGACCGCCGCGGGGTCGACACCGGCGCGTTCGACGGCGGCGCGCACCGCGAAGGCGCCGAGCGTGGCACCGTGGGTCATGTTGAAGGCGCCCTTCCAGCTCTTGGCGAGCGGCGTGCGGGCGGTGGAGACGATCACAGCTCGGGTCATGGCAGCGTTCCTTTCTCGTCGGGGGCTCGCGCGGCGGCTCAGGTGAAGGTCCGGCTTTCGGCGACCAGCTTCGCCAGCAGCGGCGCCGGGGTCCAGAACCCGGCGTCGTCGTGCGGGTTGCGCGCGAAGCGCTTCATCGCCTGCACGACGTTGAACAGGCCGAAGGTGTCGGCGTAGCACATCGGGCCGCCGCGGTGCAGCGGGAAGCCGTAGCCCGTGAGGTAGACCATGTCGATGTCGCTGGCCTTGCTCGCGATGCCTTCCTCGAGGATCTTCGCGCCCTCGTTGACGAGCGCGAACACGAGCCGCTGCACGATCTCCTCGTCGCCGATCGCGCGCGGCGCGATGCCGAGCTCGCGGCGGTGGTCCTCGATCATTTTCTCGACCACCGGCGACGGGATCGCGTCGCGCTTGCCGGGCTGGTAGTCGTACCAGCCGGCACCGGTCTTCTGGCCGAAGCGGCCCATCTCGCACAGGCGGTCGCCGACGCGGCTGTAGCGGATCTCGGGCTTCTCGACGTAGCGGCGCTTGCGGATCGCCCAGCCGATGTCGTTGCCGGCGAGGTCGCTCATGCGGAACGGCCCCATCGCGAAGCCGAAGGCCTCGATCGCCTTGTCGATCTGCGCCGGCGTCGCGCCCTCGTCGAGCATGAACATCGCCTGGCGGATGTACTGCTCGAGCATGCGGTTGCCGATGAAGCCGTCGCACACGCCCGAGACGACCGCCGTCTTCCTGATCTTCTTGGCGATCGCCATCACGGTGGCGAGGACGTCCTTGGCGGTCTTGTCGCCGCGCACGACCTCGAGCAGCTTCATCACGTTGGCCGGGCTGAAGAAGTGCATCCCGACGACGTCCTGCGGGCGCTTCGTGAACGACGCGATCCTGTTCAGGTCGAGCGTCGACGTGTTGCTCGCGAGGATCGCGCCGGGCTTCATCACCTCGTCGAGCCGGCGGAAGACCTGCTCCTTGACGCCCATGTCCTCGAACACGGCCTCGATCACGAGGTCGGCGTCGCGGATGTCGTCGTAAGCGAGCGTCGTCGACAGCAGCGCCATGCGCTGCTCGTACTGCTCGGGCTTGAGCTTGCCCTTCTTGACCTGCGCTTCGTAGTTGCGGCGCATCACGCCGACCCCGCGGTCGAGCGCCTCCTGGCTGGTCTCGAGGATCGTCACCGGGATGCCGGCGTTGAGGAAGTTCATGCTGATGCCGCCGCCCATCGTGCCCGCGCCGATCACGGCCACCTTGCGGATCTCGCGCACCGGCGTGTCCTCGGGCACGTCGGGGATCTTGCTCGCTGCCCGCTCGCCGAAGAAGGCGTGGCGCAGCGCCTTGCACTCGGGCGTCATCATCAGCGCGAGGAATGCGGCGCGCTCGTAGACCATGCCGTCGTCGAACTTCGCCTTCGTCGACTGCTCGACGCAGTCGACGCAGCGCACCGGCGCCGGGAAGTGCTTGGCCATCGCCCTGACGGTGTTGCGCGCGAACTGAAAGTAGGCATCGCCTTGCGGGTGCGCCGCCTTCAGGTCGCGCACGCGCGGCAGCGGCCGGCGGTCGGCGACTTCGCGCGCAAACGTGACCGCGCCGTCGAGCAGGTCGCCCTCGATCAGGCGGTCGAGCAGCTTCTGTCCCGGCAGGGCGAACAGCACCTCGCTCTTGACCGGCTCGCCGCTGACGATCATGTTCAGCGCCGTCTCGACGCCGAGCACGCGCGGCAGCCGCTGCGTGCCGCCGGCGCCCGGCACGAGGCCGATCTTGACCTCGGGCAGCGCGATGTTCGTGCCCGGCGCCGCGACGCGGTAGTGTGCGCCGAGCGCGAGCTCGAGCCCGCCGCCCATGCACACGCTGTGCAGCGCGGCGACGACCGGCTTCGGGCAGTCCTCGAGCAGCTTGATCAGCGACAGCAGGTTCGGCTCGGCGAGCGCCTTCGGCGAGCCGAACTCGCGAATGTCGGCGCCGCCCGAGAACGCCTTGCCGGCGCCGGTGATCACGATCGCGCGCACCGCGGGGTCGTCGACCGCGCGGTCGACGCCCGCGGCGAACGCCTTGCGGGTGTCGAAGCCCAGGCCGTTGACCGGCGGGTTGTTCAGCGTGATGACGGCGACGTCGCCGCGCACCTCGTAGTTCGCGTTCATGGGCTCTCCTGGTCGGTCGGGCAAAAATAGAACGGTCGTTCGATTCTAGGGAGCGCCACAGCCGGCATCCGTCTCCTCGGCGACAGGACCCGGTCGGCGCCGTCGGGGGCGGCTGCGCCTACACCTCCAGCCACTCCTTGCGAATGTACGCGTTGGCGCGCAGCTCGGCGGGCGTGCCCTCGAACACGATCTGGCCGTGGCCCATCACGAGGCAGCGGTCGGCCACCTCGAGCGCGATCGTGAGCTTCTGCTCGACGAGCAGCACCGAGATGCCGCGGCGCTTGAGCTCGCGCAGGTACTCGGCGACGAGCTCGACGATCTTCGGCGCCAGGCCCTCGGTCGGTTCGTCGATCATGATCAGGTCGGGGTCGCCCATCAGCGTGCGACACAGCGTGAGCATCTGCTGCTCGCCGCCCGACAGCACGCCGGCTTCGGTGTGCTGGCGCTCCTTCAGCCGCGGGAACAGGCGGTACATGTCGTCGAACGACCACCGCGGCGCGTTCTTGCCGCGCTTCTCGCCGAGCTGCAGGTTCTGATGCACCGTCAGCCTGGGGAAGATGTCGCGGTTCTCGGGCACGTAGCCGATGCCGAGGTGCGCGATCTCGAACGGCTTGCGGCCCATCACCGGCTGGCCGCGCCACGTGATCGAGCCGGTGCCGTCGACCATCCCCATGATCGTCTTGACCGTCGTCGAGCGCCCCGACCCGTTGCGCCCGAGCAGCGCGACGATCTCGCCTTCGCGCACCTCGAAGTGCACGCCGTGCAGCACGTGGCTCTTGCCGTAGAAGGCGTGGACGTTGTCGAGCTTGAGCACCGCCTCACCCTCCGGCCGAGGCGGCTTGCTGCTCGGCGAGCACCGAGCCGAGGTACGCCTCCTGCACGCGCGCGTTGGCGCGCACGGCGTCGGGCGTGTCGAACGCGATGACCTCGCCATAGACGAGCACCGCGATGCGGTCGGCCAAGCCGAACACGACGCCCATGTCGTGCTCGACGGTGAGCAGCGTCTTGCCCTCGGTCACCTCGCGGATCAGCTGCACGAAGCGCTTCGTCTCGCTCTTGCTCATGCCGGCAGTGGGCTCGTCGAGCAGCACGACGCCGGCGCCGCCGGCGATCGTGATGCCGATCTCGAGCGCACGCTGCTCGGCGTAGGTGAGATTCATCGCCAGCACGTCGCGCCGGCGGTCGAGCTTGATCATCTCCATCACCTGCTCGACGCGGTCGTTGACGTCGCGCAGGTCGGCGAGGAACTTCCAGAACGCGTAGCGGTGACCCATGCTCCACAGCACCGCGCAGCGCAGGTTCTCGAACACCGACAGCCGCGTGAACAGGTTGCTGACCTGGAAGCTGCGCGCCAGCCCGCGGCGGTTGATCTCGAACGGCGTCTTGCCGTCGATGCGCTCGCCGTGCAGGCGGATCTCGCCGCTCGTGACGCCGAAGCGCCCCGAGATCAGGTTGAACAGCGTGCTCTTGCCGGCGCCGTTGGGCCCGATGATCGCCACCCGCTCGCCGGGCTGCACCGCCAGGCTCGCGCCGCGGATGATCTCGGTCTTGCCGAAGCTCTTGCGCACGTCGACGAGTTCGACTGCGGGTGTGCTCACGAGGCGCCCCTCCCGACACGGCACGCCCGCCCGCCCCGGGCCGGCCGGACGACGCGTGCGCGCAGCGGCGCGGTGCTGCTCACAGCGCCTCCCTGCGCTTGATTTCCTGCTCGATCTCCTGCTGGATCGTGTCCCACTCGCGGCGGAACTGCCGCCGCGTCAGCTCGAACAGCGCGACGCCGACGACGACGAGGAACACGGCGCCAAACCAGGACTCGACGTGGCCGGTGTGCAGCGTCGCGCCGAGGAACTTCAGCTCGGGGCCGAGCGCGGCATTGAGCTGCCGGTGGTAGACCATCTCGATCATCGCGGCGACGCCCAGCAGCACGGTCGCCGCGGTACCGGCCAGCGCGAGGTAGCTCGCAGCGATGCGCCCGAGCTTGCCGAACGCGGCCACGCGCAGGTTCATCATCAGCAGGCTCGCGATGCCGCCGGGCGCGTACATCACCATGAACAGGAAGATCAGCCCGAGGTACAGCAGCCAGGCCTTGGTCCACTCCGACAGCAGCACCAGCGCGACGACCATCAGCACGCCGCCGATGATGGGCCCGAAGAAGAACGTCGCACCGCCGAGGAACACGAACAGCAGGTACGCGCCCGAGCGCGCCGCGCCGACGACGTCGGCGGTGACGATCTCGAAGTTCAGCGCCGTCAGCCCGCCGCCGATGCCGGCGAAGAAACCGGCGATCATGAACGCGAGGTAGCGCACCGTCTGCGTGCTGTAGCCGATGAACTCGACGCGCTCCGGGTTGTCGCGCACCGCGTTGAGGATGCGCCCGAGCGGCGTGCGCGTCAGCGCGAACATCGCCGCCGTGCTGACGAAGCAGTACACCGCGATCAGGTAGTACACCTGCACCTGCGGGCCGTAGCTGATGCCCATCACCGGCTTGCCGACGACGCGGTCGCCGGTGATGCCGGCCTCGCCGCCGAAGAACTCGGGCAGCATCAGCGACATCGACCACACCAGCTCGCCGATGCCCAGCGTGATCATCGCGAACGTCGTGCCGGCCTTCTTCGTCGTCACCCAGCCCAGCAGCGCGGCGAAGCCGAGCCCGGCGAGCCCGCCGACCAGCGGGATCAGGCTCACCGGCAGCGCGAACGCGCCGGCGCTCACGAGGTTGAGCGTGTGGATCGCCAGGTACGCGCCGAGCCCGCTGTAGACCGCGTGGCCGAAGCTGAGCATGCCGCCCTGCCCGAAGATCACGTTGTACGACAGGCACACGATGATCGCGATGCCGATCTGCGACAGCAGCGTGTGCGCGAGCCCGCTGTTCCACACGACGGGCGCCAGCGCGAGCACGAGGGCGAACGAGCCCCACAGCAGCCAGCGCGCGACGTTCCACGGGCGGAAGTGGAAGTGCGGGCGCGTCTCGCGCACGTGCGTCATCGCCTCAGCTCTCCCTCGTGCCGAGCAGCCCGCGCGGGCGCAGGATCAGGATCAGCACCAGCAGCAGGTACGGCAGGATCGGTGCGGCCTGCGCGAGCGTGATCTTGGCCACCGGGTACAGCCAGCTGTCGGGCGCCACCGTCAGGCCGAAGCTCGCGGCCAGGTGCACGAGCGACTTGTCGACCGTCAGCGGCAGCGTCTGCAGCAGGCCGACGAGGATCGAGCCGAGGAAGGCGCCGGGCAGCGAGCCCATGCCGCCGATCACGATAACGGCGAAGATGATCGGCCCGATGTGCGCCATGTTCGGCTCGGTGACGAACGTGATGCCGCCGACGACGCCGGCCAGCCCGGCCATCGCGCAGCCGGTGCCGAAGACGAGCATGAACACGCGCGGCACGTTGTGACCGAGCGCCTCGACCATCTCGGGGTGCGTCAGTGCCGCCTGGATCACGAGGCCGATGCGCGTGCGCGTGAGCATCAGCCACAGCGCGAGCAGCATCGCGATCGCGACACCGGCAAGGAACACGCGGTTGAGCGGGTAGCGCGTGCACGTGACCATCACCTCGGCGGTGCGCTGGCACATCTCGGGTGGTGCAACGCCGAGCACGACGCGCATCGGCTCGGCCGACGACGACACCAGCGTGAACGCGGTGCCGGCCAGCGCCGGCGGCGGCCCGAACGGCACCGACGTGCGCCCCCATACGAGCTGCACGATCTCGAGCAGCACGTACGACAGCCCGAAGGTCACGAGCAGTTCGGCGACGTGGCCGAACTTGTGCACGCGGCGCAGCACCGAGCGCTCGAACGCGGCGCCGGCCAGCCCCACCAGCAGCGGGGCGGCCACCAGCGCCGCCCAGAACCCGACGAGGCCACTGAGCGTGTACGCGAAGTACGCGCCGAGCATGTAGAAGCTCGCGTGCGCGAAGTTCAGCACGCCCATCATGCTGAAGATCAGCGTCAGCCCGGCGCTGAGCATGAACAGCAGCAGCCCGGAGCTGACGCCGTTGAGCAGATTGATGAGGACCTGGTCCAAGTCGGTCGCGGCGGCGGGTCAAAAAACGGGCCCGTCGGAGCAGCCCCCGGCGGGCCCGGCGCGGCGCACGGCGCGCGCGCGATGGTGTCGGCGCGTCAGCCCGGGCGGCTCATCTGGCACGACGTCGGCGTGCTCGACACGTAGGGCTCGAACACGCGCTCCTGCACCCAGGTGTAGCCGGTGCCCTCGACGTTGTACTGCTTGGCCGGGTCGGTGATCTTGCGCCAGCTCGCGATGTACAGCGGCTGCTGCAGCTGGTGGTCGGTCGCGCGCATCGTGACCTCGCCCGAGAAGCTCTTGATCGACAGGCCCTCCATCGCCTTCGCGACCTTGACCGGGTCGGTACTCTTGGCCTTGGCCATCGCCTGCGCGAGCATCGGCAGCACGTGCAGCGTCGACAGCAGCGACAGGTCTTCCTTGAAGCGCGCGTTGTACTCCTTCATCCACGTGGCCAGCTCGGGGATGTTGGAGTGGCCGATGTAGACGTACTTGACCTTGCCTTCCATCGTCGGGCCGATCGCCGACGGCGAGCCGTTGGCGCCGGCATAGTAGGTGTACCAGTTGGCGTCGAGGCCGGCGTCCTTCGCGGCCTTGATCAGCAGCGACAGGTCCGAACCCCAGTTGCCGGTGACGATGCTGTCGGCGCCCGAGGCCTTGATCTTCGCGACGTAGGGCGCGAAGTCGCGCACCTGGCCCAGCGGGTGCAGGTCCTCGCCGACGATCTGCACGTCGGGGCGCTTGCGCGCCAGCGCTTCCTTGAAGTACTTGGCGACCTGGTGGCCGTGCGAGTAGTTCTGGTTGATCAGGTAGACCTTCTTGACATTCTTCTCGTCGCGCATGTAGGTCGTCAGCGCTTCCATCTTCATCGACGTGTCGGCGTCGAAGCGGAAGTGCCAGAAGCTGCACTTGGCGTTCGTGAAGTCGGGGTCGACCGCGGCGTTGTTGAGGAACACGATCTCCTTGCCGGGGTTGCGCTCGTTGTGCTTGTTGATCGCGTCGATCAGCGCGCCGGCCACCGAGCTGCCGTTGCCCTGCGTGACGTAGCGGATGCCCTGGTCGGTGATCGCGCGCAGCGCCGTCAGGCTCTCCTGCGGCGAGAGCTTGTTGTCGAACGGGACGATCTCGAACCTGACGCCGGCCGGGTTGTTCGCGCTGACCTTCTCGGCCATGAACTGGAACGTGCGCAGGCTGTTCTGCCCGATGTTGGCCAGCATGCCCGACAGCGGGTCGACCCACGCGATCTTGACCGTCTCGCCTTTCTGTGCGAACGCGCCCGTGCCGCCCAGCGCTAGCGTCGCGCCCACCGCCAGACCGAACCTGCGCCTCGTGAAGTCCATCGCCTTCTCCTTGGATGTTGCACCGCACACAACGGACACCCTACCGGAAGCGACGACGCTTGAGGCTCGGGGACTACCCCGAAGCCCCGGTCGCTGCCGGGACCGCGGGGTACCGTGCACCGATCAGGCCGTCGGCAGCCGGTAGTCCTTGAACATCTCGCGCAGCTTCATCTTCTGCATCTTGCCGGTCGCACCGAGCGGGATCGCATCGACGAACTGCACGTCGTCGGGGATCTGCCACTTCGCGACCTTGCCTTCGTAGAACGCGAGCAGCTCCTCGCGCGTGACCTCGGCGCCGGGTTTCTTGACGACGACCAGCAGCGGGCGCTCGTCCCACTTCGGGTGCGGCACCGCGATGCACGCGGCCATCGCGACCGCCGGGTGCGCCATCGCGATGTTCTCGACGTCGATCGAGCTGATCCACTCGCCGCCGGACTTGATCACGTCCTTGCTGCGGTCGGTGATCTGCAGGAAGCCGTCGGGGTCGATCGTCGCGACGTCGCCGGTCGGGAACCAGTCGCCGTCGGGGTCGTGGCGCAGCGGGTCGCCGCCCTCGCCCTTGAAGTAGCCGCTGATGATCCACGGCCCCTTGACGAGCAGGTCGCCGCTTTGCTGGCCGTCCCACGGCAGCTCCCTGCCCGCAGGGTCGACGATCTTCATCTCGACGCCGTACACGGCGCGCCCCTGCTTGACGAGGATCGCCATCTGCGCCTCGGGCGGCAGGCCCAGGTGCTTGTTCTTCAGGTGGCACACGGTGCCCAGCGGCGACATCTCCGTCATGCCCCACGCGTGCAGCACGGTGACGCCGTAGCGGTCCTTGAACGTGCGGATCATCGCCGGCGGGCACGCCGAGCCGCCGATCACGGTGCGCTGCAGCGACGAGAAGCGCAGCTCGTGCTGCTGCATGTGGTTGAGCAGCCCGAGCCACACGGTGGGCACGCCGGCGGCCATCGTGACGCGCTCGGCCTCGATCAGGTCGTAGACCGACTTGCCGTCCAGGTGCGGGCCGGGGAACACCAGCTTGGCGCCGGTCATCGCCGCGCTGTACGGGATGCCCCACGCGTTGACGTGGAACATCGGCACCACCGGCAGGATGCTGTCGCGCGCCGAGATGCCCAGCGCGTCGGGCAGCGCACCGCCGTAGGCGTGCAGGATCGTCGAGCGGTGGCTGTACAGCGCGCCTTTCGGGTTGCCGGTCGTGCCGCTCGTGTAGCACAGCGCCGCGGCACTCTTTTCGTCGAACGACGGCCAGCGGTAGTCGTCGCTCTCGCCGCCGATCCACGCCTCGTAGGCGACCAGCCCGTCGATGCCCGTGTCGGCCGGCAGCGCGGCGGCGTCGCACAGCGCGACCCAGTGCTTGACGGTGGTGCAGTGGGTCCAGATCGCCTTGACGATCGGCAGGAACGTCATGTCGAAGCACAGCACGCGGTCTTCGGCGTGGTTGGCGATCCAGACGATCTGCTCGGGGGCGAGCCGCGGGTTGATCGTGTGCACGACGCGCCCGCTGCCGGCGACGCCGAAGTACAGCTCGAAGTGGCGGTGGCCGTTCCACGCCAGCGTCGCGACGCGGTCGCTGAACCCGAGGCCGAGGCGGTCGAGCGCGTTGGCCACGCGGCGCGCGCGCGCCGCCGCGTCGCGGTAGGTGTAGCGGTGCACGTCGCCCTCGACGCGACGCGAGACGATCTCGGCGTCGTGGTGGTGTCGCGCGGCGAACTCGATCAGGCTCGAGATCAGCAGCGGTTGGTCTTGCATCAGACCGAGCATCGGTTATCTCCTGCGAAAGTCCGGGCCCGCGGCCCGGCGCGCAGTATCGGAGCGCCGCCGGGCCGCGGGCAACGCGGGATTGTCCCCCACCCGCTTGCAGCGATTGTCGCGACGGCGACAATCGTCATGGACCGCTTCGCCGCCGCCACCGCTGACGCCGAATGAGCACGCCGATCGAACCGCCGCACCCCATCGACGACCCGCGCTACCCCGTGCGCAAGAGCGATGCCGAGTGGCGCGCGCAGCTCGACCCGGTGCAGTACCGCATCGCGCGCCAGGCCGCCACCGAGCGCGCATTCAGCGGCAAGTACTGGAACCACTTCGCCGACGGCACGTACCGCTGCATCGGCTGCGGCCAAGTGCTGTTCGACGCCGACGCCAAGTTCGACGCCGGCTGCGGCTGGCCGAGCTGGTGGCGCGCCGTCGACGACGCGCGCATCGAGCGCGTGCTCGACGAGAGCCACGGCATGGTGCGCGTCGAGGTCCGCTGCCGCAACTGCGGCTCGCACCTCGGGCACGTCTTCGACGACGGCCCCGAGCCCACCGGCGAGCGCTTCTGCATCAACTCGGCGTCGATCGACTTTTCGCCACGATGAAGCCGCTGTTCGACCTGCTGCCCGCCTTCGTGTTCATCGCCGTCTTCGGATGGTTCGACGATCACCCGGCGCAGGCGGCGGCGTGGTCCGGCGCGACGCTGATGGCCGACCGCGTGCCCGTCGCGCAGGTCGGTGCGCGCGAGGCCCCGGCGCTGCTGGCCGCGATGGCGGCGCTCGCCGTGCTCACGCTGCACCTGGTCGCCGTGCGCTGGCGCCGGCCGCGCACGGGGGCCGCACGCGCCGCCGCGCCGGCGTTCACGGTGATGGTCGTGCTCGTCGCGCTGCTGGCCCTGACTGCCGCGGCGATGGGCGGCAGCCCGGGTTTCGCCGGCTGGAAGCCGAGCGTGCTGTACTGGCTGCTCGGCCTCGTGCTGTGGCTGGCCCGTGTCGGGCTCGGACGCAACCTCGTGCGCACGCTGCTGGTGCACCGCATCGCCCTGAGCGACGTCGCGTGGCAGCACCTCAATGCCGCGTGGGTCGGCGCGTTCGGCCTGCTCGGTCTGCTGCACCTGTGGGTCGCGTACAGCGCCGCCGCGCCGGCGTGGCTTCAGTTCAAGGTCTTTGCCGGGCTCGCGCTGCTGCCGCTGTTCGCGCTCGCGCAGTGGGCCTATGTCGCGCGCTGCGGGCGCCGCGACGAGGCCGGCCCGGCATCGGTCGGCGCGGGCAGTTCCTGACGATGGCCGTCACCGCCGAGCAGATCGAGGCCGCGCTGCGGCGCGCGCTGAATCCGCAGTCGCTCGACGTGATCGACGACAGCCACCACCACGCGGGCCACGCCGGCGCACGCGAAGGGCGTCACTTCACGGTGCGTGTGGTCTCGGCCGCGTTCCGTGGCCGCACGCGCGTCGCGCGCCACCGCCTTGTGTATGATGCCCTGAGGGATCTGATTCCCGCCGGCATTCATGCGCTGGCGATCGAGGCGCGCAGCCCCGACGATCCCTGACCCGCCGGGGCGCGGCGCGCTGCCGCCCCCGCGACGCCGCCGCCGCGGCGCACCCTCCACGCACTCTCGAAAGGCCTGTGCCCGTCATGAACCCGAAGTCTTCCGCGCTGCGCGTGTCGCTGGCCGCCGTGGCCCTCGGCCTGTGGCTGCCCGTCCACGCGCAGAACGTCGCCATCGTCAACGGCAAGCCGGTGCCCAAGTCGCGCGTCGACGTGCTGATGCAGCAGGCCACGCGCGGGGGCCAGCAGCCGGTGACGCCCGAGCTCGAGGCGCGCGTGCGCGAGGAGGTCGTGCTGCGCGAGATCTTCGCGCAGGAGGCCGAGCGCCGCGGCATCGCGCAAAGCGCGAACTACCGCAACCAGATGGAGCTCGCCCGGCAGACGATCCTGATCCGCGAGCTGTTCGCCGACTGGCAGCGCAAGAACCCGGTCACCGAGGCCGAAGCCCGCGCCGAGTACGACAAGTTCAAGGCGCAGGCCAGCGGCACCGAGTACCGCGCACGCCACATCCTCGTCGAGACCGAAGACGAGGCGAAGAAGCTGATCGCGCAGATCAAGGGCGGCGCCAAGTTCGAGGACCTCGCGGCCAAGCACTCGAAGGACCCCGGCTCGGCGTCCAACGGCGGCGACCTCGACTTCGCGAAGGCCGACGCCTACGTGCCCGAGTTCGGCCAGGCGATGGCCAAGCTGGCCAAGGGCCAGCTCACCGAGTCGCCGGTGAAGACGCAGTTCGGCTGGCACGTGATCAGGCTCGAGGACACGCGCGAGGTGCAGTTCCCGCCGTTCGAGGACGTGCGCGCGCAGATCGAGCAGCAGCTCGCGCAGGTCAAGATGCAGCAGTACCAGCAGTCGCTGCGCGACAAGGCCAAGACCGACTTCAAGTTCTCGCAGTGAGCGCGCGGCGCGCGCCGGTGAACGACGAGGGGCGCCTGCGGCGCCCCTCTTGCTTTGCCGCTGCCGGCCGTCAGGCCACGAGCCGCCCGGCCTCGATGCGCAGCTGGCGGTCGCAGCGCGCGGCGATCTCGCGGTCGTGCGTGACGAGCACGAGCGTCGTGCCGGCCTCGCGGTTGAGGTCGAACATCAGCTGCATCACCGTCGCGCCGGTGGCGAAGTCGAGGCTGCCGGTGGGCTCGTCGGCCAGCAGCACCTGCGGGCGCACGACGAACGCGCGCGCCAGCGCGACGCGCTGCTGCTCGCCGCCCGACAGCACGCGCGGGTAGTGCCCCAGCCGCTGGCCGAGGCCGACGCGGCCGAGCATCTCGGTGGCCTGCGCACGCGCGTCGCGCCGGCCCATCAGCTCGAGCGGCAGCATCACGTTCTCGAGCGCGGTCAGGTTGCCCAGCAGCTGGAAGCTCTGGAACACGAAGCCGACGCTGCGTGCGCGCACCGCCGCGCGCGCGTCCTCGTCGAGCGCGAACAGGTCGGTGCCGGCCAGCCGCACCGTGCCCGACGTCGGCACGTCCAGGCCCGCGATGATCGACAGCAGCGTGCTCTTGCCCGAACCCGAGGCGCCGACGATGGCCGCGGACTGCCGCGCCGGCAGGGTGAAATCGATGTCGTGGAGAATCGTCAGCACCCCCGTCGAGTCGCTGACCTGCTTGGTGACGTGCTCGACGGCGATGATCGGTTCGTTGTCGCCCATGACTGCCTTGTTGTCGCCCGCGCGCCGGCGGTGGATCGCGCACTGTAGCGGCCTCGCCCTCGCGGCCTGGGGCGGTGCGGCATTGCCCGCACGCGCGGCCCGGCCGGCCACCGTGCTCGTCGTCGGCGACAGCCTGTCGGCCGAGTACGGGCTGCCGCGCGGGCGCGGCTGGGTTGCGCTGCTCGAGCAGCGGCTCGCGCGCGAGAAGATCGCTGCACGCGTCGTTAACGCCAGCATCAGCGGCGACACGACCTCGGGCGGGCGCTCGCGGCTGCCGGCGCTGCTGGCCGAACACCGGCCGACGCACGTCGTGATCGAGCTCGGCGGCAACGACGCGCTGCGCGGGCTGCCGCTGGCGATGACGCGCGACAACCTCGTCGCGATGGTGCGCGCCGCACGCGCGGCCGGCGCGCGCGTGCTGCTGGTGGGCATGCAGGTGCCGCCGAACTACGGCCGCCGCTACGCCGACGAGTTCGCCGCACTGTTCGGCGACGTCGCGAAGGCCGAGGGCGCGGCGCTGGTGCCCTTCCTGCTCGCCGGCGTCGCCGACGGCCCCGACCCGACGGCCCTGTTCCAGCCCGACCGCATCCACCCGAACGCCGACGCGCAGCCGATCATGCTCGACAACGTCTGGCCCGCGCTGCGCGCGCTGCTGCGCGGCTGAATCGACACGGCCGTCGACGGCGCTGAACGCACCGCGGCGCGTTCAGCGCGGCAACGCGCGCGGATCGTCGAACGGCGGCGTGCGCGGCGGCGCGGCGCCGTCGGCCTCGGGGCCGCGGCGAGCGCCGGGCGGCACGGGCTGGATGCGCTCGCGCGAGAACGCAGGCGGCGGCGCATTCACCGCCGGTGACGGGCGCCCGGCGTCGGGCGGCCCCATGCGCCAGGCGGGCGGTGCCTCGACGCGGTCGGGCCGTCCGCCGCGTTCGGGGCGATCCCCCCGCGGCGCGCGCTCGGGCGCATCGGGCGCGGCGCCGCGCCCCGGCGGGCCGGCGTCGATGCTGCGCGCGAGCGGCGGCAGTGGCTGCCCACCACCGGCGGGCGCGTCGGCCGGCGACGCCGGTGCGCGCGAGAAGCCCGCACCGGAAGCCGGCCCCAGCGGGCGCGGCAGCGCGCGCGGCGGCGGCACGGGCGAGGCGCCGTCGCGTTCCCGCTCGCGTTCCCGTTCCCGTTCCCTCTCCCGCTCCCGTTCGCTCTCGCGCGGGCGCTCGTACACCGGTGGTGTCGGCGCGCGCGGCACATCGCCGCGCGGCGGCACATCGAAGCGCGGCGCCGGCTCGACCGTCGGCCCGCGACCGCGCTCGAGCGGCACGCCCGGCGGCGGCGACGCCCGCGGCGCGTCGTCGCGGGCGCGCCAGCCGCTGCGGTCGCCGGGTTCATTGCGTTCGCGGATCTCGTTGCGCTCCCGGATCTCGTTGCGTTCGCGGGCACCGTTGCCGGGCGGCGGCGGCACGGGTCGCGGCTCATCGCGGCCGAAGCGCGCGCCGTGGCCACCTGGGCCAGCGTCGCGGTCGCCGCGCTCGTCGCGGTCGGACCCCGCACCGCGCGGGGGCCGCGGCGGGGGCGGCGGCACGGCCGGGCGCGACGGCGGCGTCGCCGCGAAGGCCGGCGGTGGCG
The DNA here is from genome assembly GCF_022631395.1 of Calidifontimicrobium sp. SYSU G02091. Lineage (NCBI taxonomy): Bacteria > Pseudomonadati > Pseudomonadota > Betaproteobacteria > Burkholderiales > Sphaerotilaceae > Azohydromonas > Calidifontimicrobium sp. SYSU G02091. The sequence goes on along the minus strand of NZ_JALBGB010000007.1, from coordinate 65,275 downwards.
GCGCGGCCACGACGGCCGGCGGGCGAGCGGCGCGCCGCCACTCGTCGGGATCGACGCGACGCCACTGCGACGGCCCGACCGGGCGGCGCTCGTCGAGCACCTGACGCGAGACGATGGTCACGCTGCCGGGCACGCTGAGGTAGAAGTACGACGAGGTCGACGCGGCGGCGCGGTCGCGCGGCACCGGGCGCGGCGGCGGCACGTGCACCGGCGGCCGCGTGACGCGGTACCAAGGGCGGTAGACGTCGTACGGCGACAGCGGCACCCAGCCGACCCACGGCGTCGAGCCGATCGAGATGCCGATGCTGAAGTGGCTGCCGCCGATCCAGCCCACGAGCGCGGGTGCGTACACCGGCCGGCGCACGTAGCCGCCCGGCCACCAGGCCCAGCGGCCGTCCCACCACACCCAGCGACCGTAGTGGAACGGCGCGAAGCCCCACGGCGCGTCGTCGACCCAGGTCCAGCCCCAGGGCGCGATCCACACCCAGCGCCCGTAGCGGTACGGCGCCCAGTCGACGGCCACGCCGAACGGGATCCACACGAAGCCGTACTGCGGGTGGTGGTCCCAGCGGCCGTGGCGGTCGAGATCCTCCCAGCCCGTCGTCTCGGGCGAGACGTGGCGCGTCGACGCCCACGCGCGCTGCTCGTCGCGCTGCACCGCGAGCAGCCAGCGGCCGAAGTCGTCGAGCGGCGTCGTGACGACGTCGTAGTGCGTGCGTCCGCGCTCGGACCAGAACGCCAAGCGTCGGCCCGCGACGACGGTCAGGCGGCTGTCGTCGGCGTCGAACACGGCCTCGCCCTGCAGCGCCTCGACGACGGTGGAGTCGGCAAGCAGGTCGACACGGTAGTGCCCGGCGAACAGCGGCAGCACGCGCCCGCGCGGCGTCAGCAGCTGGAACTCGTGCGCGACGTCGGCGCTGAACACACGCAGCGCGACGCTGCCGGCGAGCACACGCACGCGCACCGCGTCGTCGTCGAGCTGCACCCACTCGACTTCGCTCGCGCCGCCCAGCCGCAGCGTCGCCGAGCCGACCTGGATCACCGCCCGCGCGCCTTGGTCTGTCGCGATGCGGTCGCCGCCGGTCACCGGACGGTTGCGCAGCGCTTCGTCCCAGCCGCCGCGCCCGGCGTCGTAGATCCACACGGTGCCCTGCGTCTCGGCCAGACGCCCGACGCGGCCGGGCGGATCGGCCCACGCCGGCCGCGCGGCGAACACCGCCAGCAACGCGAGCAGCGCCGCCCAGGCGGCAGCGCCGCGTGCACGGTGCGCGCGCGCATCGCTGGCAGGAGGGAAGGGCCGGGTCATACGCGTCTCCTGTCGGTTCCGTGTCCGTTCAACGGCCACGCGCACACGCCGGCTGACGCGCTTCACACAGGTTTACACGGACCGCGCTAATCGTCGGGCGGCGCGGCGGATCCCGGAAACAGCACCTCGGTGAAACCGAAGCGGGTGAAGTCGCGCATGCGCGTCGGGTACAGCCGGCCGATCAGGTGGTCGCACTCGTGCTGCACGACGCGGGCGTGGAAGCCCTCGGCCTCGCGCTCGATCGGCCGGCCGTGCGCGTCGAAGCCCGTGTAGCGGATGCGCCGCCAGCGCGGCACCACGCCACGCAGCCCGGGCACCGACAGGCAGCCTTCCCAGCCCTCTTCTTCCTCGTCACCCAGCGGCGTGATCACCGGGTTGACGAGCACGGTCTGCGGCACCGGCGGCGCGTCGGGATAGCGCACGTTGCGCTCGAAGCCGAAGATGACGACCTGCAGGTCGACCCCGATTTGCGGCGCGGCCAGCCCGGCGCCATCGGCAGCGGCCATCGTGTCGAACAGGTCGGTCACGAGCGCGTGCAGCTCGGGCGTGTCGAACGCGCGCACCGGCTGCGCGACGCGCAGCAGCCGGGGGTCGCCCATCTTCAGGATCTCTCGCACCGCCATCCGAACGCGCTCCTCAGAACCCGTGACGCCACGCGATCCAGCCCGCCGTGATCGCCAGCGTCGCCAGCGTGACGGGCACGCCGGTGGCCGCGTGGCGCTTCCAGTCGATCACGATACCGCGCTTGCGTGCCGCGTCGACGACGATGATGTTGGCGATCGAGCCGACGATCAGCAGGTTGCCCGCCAGCGTGCTGACGAGCGCCAGCGTCGGCCCGGCGTGCGCGCCGTCGGCCACCGGCAGCAGCAGCATCACCGCCGGCACGTTCGACACCAGGTTCGACAGCAGCAGCGTGACGACGAACAGCGGCCCCGGCTCGCCCAGGTGCACACCCTGCGCGGCGAGCCACTGCACCGCCTCGTGCGTGAGCCCGGTGTGCGCGAGCGCCTGGTTGACGACGAACAGGCCGATGAACAGCACGAGCAGCTCCCAGTCGATCAGCCCCATGACCTGCGACGAGTGGAAGCGACGCGACAGCAACAGCACGCCCGCGCCGACCAGCGCCGCGACCTCGTGCGGCCAACTCGTGAACAGGAACACCGCCACCAGCGCCGCGGCGACCGCGAGGCCCTTGGCCGTCTGCCAGCGGTCGAATGCCGGGTACTCGGCCTCGAGCGCCGCGAGCCGCGCGGCGTCGGGCTCGGGCTGTGGCGCCGCCCGCCGCAGCGCAGCGGCCAGCAGCCCCCACAGCGCCGCGAGGCCGAGCACGACGGGCACGATCGCCTCGAGCAGGTAGCCGCCGAAGTCGAGCGCGAGCCGCTGGCCGATCAGCATGTTCTGCGGGTTGCCGATCAGCGTCGCCGCCGAGCCGATGTTGGCCGCACACGCCAGCGCGAGCAGGAACGGCACCGGGTCGAGCCGGCGGCGCAGGCACGCGTCGGCGAGCACCGGCGCGACCGCCAGGCACACGATGTCGTTCGAGAACACCGCCGACAGCACCGCGACGACGGCGATCACGACCGCGAGCAGCGCCGCCGGGCTCGCGTCGAGCGCGGCGACGCGGCGCGTGACCCAGGTGTAGAAGCCACCCAGGCGCATCTGCGCCGAGATCACCATGAACGAGAACAGCAGCAGGATCGTCGGCAGGTGCACCGCCTGCGCCGCCTCCTCGAGCGTCAGCGCGCCGGAGCCGACGATCGTGATCGCGCCGAGCAGCGCGACGCCGGTGCGGTCGAGCTGCAGCCGCGGCAGCCCGCCCGCGATCATCCCGAGGTAGACGACCGCGAAGGTCGCCACGACGACGGCGGTCATCGGCGGCGCGCGCCGCGCGGGCCCGGCGCGCGGTGCCGCGTCACCGGAAGCTCACGCTGACCGTGCGGGGCTCGGGCAGGCCCCAGTACTCGACCTCGACCTTCTGCCCCGCCTTCGGCGGCAGCAGCCGCGAGAACGAGCCGAGGCTGACGACGTCGCCCGGCTTGAGCGCGAGCCCGTGGCGCTTGAGGTCGTGCGCGAGCCAGACGACGGCATTCAGCGGGTGCTCGAGCACGTCGCTGCCCTTGCCGCGGTCGACTTCGGCGCCGTCGGCCTTGACGATGACCGTCATCTTGCCGAGCGCGTCGAGCAGCTGGTAGCGCTCGCCGCGCGTGACCGGCACCGCGATCGGCCGGCCGGTGACACCCAGCCGCGCGCCGACGTTGATCGCGGTGATCGCCGCGCCGTTGAGCCGCGGCGGCGCCTCGACGACGAGGTCGGGCAGCTCGATGAACGGGATCACCTGGTCGATCGCGGCGATCACGTCGGCCGGCGTCTTCGCGTCGTTGACCGCCGCGTCCTTCACGCGCACGAGCAGGTCGGCCTCGTACAGCGGCCGCGCGCCGAAGCGCGCGTCGACCGTACTGCCCTCGGGCAGCAGCATCGACGCATAGAGCACGCCCCACACCGGCGCGTCGGCATTGAAGCGCTTCTGCACCGCCGGGTTCGTCAGCCCGGCCTTGTAGCCGGCGCGCTCGCGCAGGTTGAGGTCGAACAGCGCGAGCAGCTTGGCGCGCGAGCACTCGCCGTCGGCGGCGCTGAGCCCCTCGGGGTTCGGCGCCGGGCGCTTGTCGTAGTACGCGTCGGCCAGCGCGGCGACCTGCGCGTCGGTCAGGCAGGCCGACAGCGCCGGCGCGGCAGCGACGAACGCGGCGGCGGCCAGTGCCAGGCGGGACAGGGTCGTTCTCATCGTCGTGTCTCCTCGTGAGTGGCGGCGCGCATGATACGAAGCCGCGGCCGCGTCATCGGCCGCCGAGCAGCGCGCGCAGCCCCGCCTCGTCGATCACCGCGATGCCGAGTTCGCGCGCCTTGTCGAGCTTGCTGCCGGCGGCCTCGCCGGCGACGACGTAGTCGGTCTTCTTCGACACCGAGCCGGCGACCTTCGCGCCGGCGGCTTCGAGCATCGCCTTCGCATCGTCGCGCGTGAGCGTGGGCAGCGTGCCGGTGAGCACGAAGGTCTTGCCCGCCAGCGGCAGCGCCTCGGCGGGCGGCGCGCCCGCGTGCTCGTCCCAGTGCACGCCCGCGGCACGCAGCTGCTCGACGACCTCGCGGTTGTGCGGCTGGTCGAAGAAGGTGCGGATGCTGCGCGCCACCACCGGGCCGACGTCGCGCACCTCGAGCAGCTCGTCGACGCTGGCGTCCATGATGCGGTCGAGCGAGCCGAAGTGGCGCGCGAGGTCCTTCGCGGTGGCCTCACCGACGTGGCGGATGCCGAGCGCGTAGAGGAAGCGCGCGAGCGTCGTGCGCTTGCTCGCCTCGATCGCGGCGACGAGGTTGGCCGCGCTCTTGTCGCCCATGCGCTCGAGCGCCGCGAGCTTGGCCACGCCGAGCTTGTACAGGTCCGGCAGCGTGCGCACGATGCCGCCGTCGACGAGCTGATCGACGAGCTTGTCGCCCAGGCCCTCGATGTCCATCGCGCGCCGGCTCGCGAAGTGCAGCAGCGCCTCCTTGCGCTGCGCGGGGCAGAACAGGCCGCCGGTGCAGCGCCAGTCGGCCTCGCCCTCCTCGCGCACGATCGCGCTGCCGCACGCCGGGCACTTGCCGTGCAGCAGCCGGTACATGTCGAACGGCGGGCCGACGTGCTTCGGCCGGCGGTCGAGCACGACGCCGACGACTTCGGGGATCACGTCGCCGGCGCGGCGCACGATCACGGTGTCGCCGACGCGCACGTCCTTGCGCCGCGCCTCGTCCTCGTTGTGCAGCGTCGCGTTGGACACCGTCGTGCCGCCGACGAACACCGGCTCGAGCTTGGCCACCGGCGTGAGCTTGCCGGTGCGGCCGACCTGCACGTCGATCGCCAGCAGCGTCGTCGTCTGCTCCTGCGGCGGGTACTTGTGCGCCACCGCCCAGCGCGGCTCGCGGGTGACGAAGCCGAGCGCGCGCTGCAGGTCGAGCCGGTCGACCTTGTAGACGACGCCGTCGATGTCGAACGGCAGTGCGTCGCGCTGCGCCGCGATGTCGCGGTGGAACGCGACGAGCCCGTCGGCGCCGCGCACGACGGCGCGGTGCGTGTCGACCGGCACGCCCATCGCGGCGATCGCGTCGAGCGTCGCGTGGTGCGTCGCCGGCAGCGTCCAGCCGCGCACCTCGCCGACGCCGTAGGCGTAGAAGCTCAGCGGCCGCTGGCGCGCGACGGCCGGGTCGAGCTGGCGCACCGCGCCGGCCGCGGCGTTGCGCGGGTTGACGAATGTCTTCTCGCCCTTCGCGCGCTGGCGCTCGTTGAGCGCCTCGAAGTCGTCGCGGCGCATGTAGACCTCGCCGCGCACCTCGAGCACCGGCGCGTCGACGCCCTTCAGCCTCAGCGGGATCGCGCCGATCGTGCGGATGTTCTGCGTCACGTCCTCGCCGGTCTCGCCGTCGCCGCGCGTGGCCGCCTGCACGAGCACGCCGTGCTCGTAGCGCAGATTGATCGCCAGGCCGTCGAACTTCAGCTCGCACGCGTAGTCGACCGGCGGGTCGCCGTCGGCCAGCCCGAGCTCGCGGCGCACGCGCGCGTCGAACGCGCGCGCGCCGCCCTCGGTGGTGTCGGTCTCGGTGCGGATGCTGAGCATCGGCACCGCATGCCTGACCGGCGCGAAGCCTTCGAGCACCGCGCCGCCGACGCGCTGCGTCGGGCTGTCGGGCGTGCGCAGTTCGGGGTAGCGCGCCTCGAGCGCCTGCAGCTCCTGGAACAGGCGGTCGTACTCGGCGTCGGGGATCTCCGGCGCGTCGAGCACGTAGTAGCAGTGGTCGTGGTGCTGGATCAGCGCGCGCAGTTCGGCCGCCCGCTGGGCGGCGGCACGCGGCGTGGCGGCAGGTGCGGTGGACATCGCCGCGCATTGTGGGTCAACGCACCCGGCGCAGGATTGCCCCAGTGGTCGGCGCGCGCGCCCGCGCGTACGCTGCGGCCACCGCCCGACCGGCCCGCGAGAAGGACCACGACAGGAGACGACCGTGCCCGAACCCCGCCTGATCCTCGACCACGTCTACGCCCACGAGGCCGCGCACCCCGAGCGCATCTACCTGACGCAGCCGCTGGGCGGCGGTCGCGTCAGCGACTACAGCTGGCGCCAGGTGCTCGACCAGTCGCGGCGCATGGCCGCGCACCTGCAGTCGCTGGGGCTGCCGCGCGGGGCGCGCGTGGCGATCCTGTCGAAGAACTGCGCGCACTTCGTGATGGCCGAGCTGGCGATCTGGATCGGCGGCTACACGACGGTGGCGATCTTCCCGACCGAGACCGCCGAGACGATCCGCTACGTGCTCGAGCACAGCGAGGCGAGCCTGCTGTTCGTCGGCAAGCTCGACACCTGGGAGCAGCAGCAAGGCGGCGTGCCGGCGCACCTGCCGCGCATCGCGCTGCCGCTCGCGCCGGCGTCGGCACTCGCCGAATGCGAAGGCTGGGACGCGATCACGACGCGCACCGCGCCGATCGGGGGCCGGCCGGCGCGCACCGCCGACGAGCTCGCGATGCTGATCTACACGTCGGGCTCGACCGGCACGCCCAAGGGCGTGATGGTGCGCTTCGACGCCTTCACGCGTGCCGCCGAGGGCATCGCCGCCGACATCCGCGCGCGCGTCGGGCCGGGCGAGAGCCGCTCGCTGTCGTACCTGCCGCTGGCGCACAGCATGGAGCGCTCGTGGGGCGAAGGCGCCTCGCTCGTCGACGGCGACACGCACCTGTTCTTCGCCGAGTCGCTCGACACCTTCGTGCAGGACTTGAAGCGCGCGCGGCCGACCGTGTTCATGTCGGTGCCGCGGCTGTGGCTGAAGTTCCAGCTCGGCGTGTTCGCGAAGATGCCGCCGGCCAAGCTCGATCGGCTGCTGGCGATCCCGATCCTCGGCCGGATCGTCGCGAAGAAGGTGCTCACCGGCCTCGGGCTCGACGCGGTCAAGGTCGCCGGCAGCGGCTCGGCGCCGCTGCCGCCCGACCTGATCCGCTGGTACCGGCGCCTGGGGCTGAAGCTGTACGAGGGCTACGGGATGACGGAGGACAACTCGTACTCGCATTCGTCGCGCGAGGGCTTCGCCGAGCCCGGCTACGTCGGCGTGCCGCTGCCCGGTGTCGAGGTCAAGCTCAGCCCCGAGGGCGAGGTGCTGATCAAGTCGCCCGGCCAGTTCAGCGGCTACTACAAGCAGCCCGAGCTGACGGCGGCGTCGTTCACCGACGACGGCTTCTTCCGCACCGGCGACCTCGGCGAGCGCCGCCCCGACGGGATGCTGCGGATCACCGGCCGGGCGAAGGAGCTGTTCAAGACCGCCAAGGGCAAGTACGTGGCGCCGGCGCCGATCGAGAACCTGATCAACGTGCACCCGATGGTCGAGCTGTCGATGGTCTCGGGCGTCGGCCAGCCGGCCGCGTACGCGCTCGTCGTGCTCGCCGAGGACCTGCGCCCGAAGCTCGCCGACCCCGCGGTGCGCGCCGACGTGCAGCGCGAGATGGCGGCACTGCTCGAGCGCGTCAACGCGCAGCTCGCCGACCACGAGAAGCTGCGGATGATCGTGATCGCAAAGGAGCCGTGGACGATCGACAACGGCTGCCTGACGCCGACGATGAAGATCAAGCGCGCCGCGATCGAGAAGTCGGTCGCCGACCGCGTCGAGCGCTGGTACGCCGAAGGCCACCGTGTGGTGTGGGCATGAGCGCGGCTGCGACGGTGCCCGTGCGCCACGGCGGCGACCGCGTCGCGCAGGCGCTCGTCGCGCACGGCGTCACGCACCTGTACACGCTGTGCGGCGGGCACATCTCGCCGATCCTCGCCGGCGCGAAGGCGCGCGGCGTGCGCGTCGTCGACGTGCGCGACGAGGCCACCGCGGTGTTCGCCGCCGACGCCGCGGCGCGGCTGAGCGGTGTGCCCGGCGTCGCGGCAGTGACGGCCGGGCCCGGCATCACGAACACGATCACGGCGCTGAAGAACGCGCAGCTCGCGCAGTCGCCGCTCGTCGTGCTCGGCGGCGCGGCGCCGACCGCGCTGCAGGGGCGCGGCGCGCTGCAGGACATCGCGCAGCGCCCGCTGGTGGCGCCGCACGTCAAGCGCTTCATCGCGTGCCGGCGCGTGCGCGACCTCGGCCCCGCGGTGGCCGACGCGTTCGCGCTCGCGCGCGCCGGCGTGCCGGGGCCGGTGTTCGTCGAGGTGCCGGTGGATCTGCTGTACGACGAGGCGCTGATCCGCCAGTGGTACGCCGACGCCGCCGGCAAGGGCACGGGCCTCGCCGACCGCGCGCTGCACTGGTACCTGAACCGCCACGCCGAGCGCCTGTTCGCCGGCAGCGGCGACACCACGCCGCCGGCGGTGCAGCCCGTGACCGTGCCGCAGGCCGGCGACGCGGCGCTGTCGCGCGCGGCGGCGGCGCTCGCAAAGGCGCAGCGGCCGCTGATGGTCATCGGCAGCCAGGCCGTCGTCGACGCGGGGCACGTCGGCGCGCTCGCGCAGGCCGTCGAGCGGCTCGGCGTGCCGGTGTACCTGTCGGGCATGGCGCGCGGCCTGCTCGGCCGCGACCACCCGCTGCAGATGCGCCATGCGCGCCGCCACGCGCTGCGCGAGGCCGACTGCGTGCTGCTGGCCGGCGTGCCGTGCGACTTCCGCCTCGACTACGGCCGCCACGTGCGCCGCCGCGCGACGCTCGTCGCGGCCAACCGCAGCGCGCGCGACGCGCGGCTGAACCGCCGCCCCGACATCGCGCTGATCGGCGACGCCGGCCACGCGATCGCGCGTCTGGCCGAGCGCGCGGCCGCGGCGCCCGCGCGCTGGGCCGAGTGGCTCGCGACGCTGCGCGGGCGCGACGCGGCGCGCGAAGCCGAGATCGACCGCGACGCCGCCGTGCGCGGCGAGTTCGTCAACCCGCTCGCGCTGTTCCGTGCGCTCGACGCCGAGGCCGCCGACGACGCCGTGTTCGTCGCCGACGGCGGCGACGTCGTCGGCACCGCGAGCTACATCCTGCGCCCGCGAGGAGCCCTGGGCTGGCTCGACCCCGGCGCGTTCGGCACGCTGGGGGTGGGCGCCGGGTTCGCGCTCGGCGCGGCGACGGTGCGCCCCGGGCGCGAGGTGTGGATCGTGTTCGGCGACGGCGCCTGCGGCTGGAGCCTCGTCGAGTTCGACAGCTTCGTGCGGCAGGGCATCCCGGTGATCGCGGTGGTCGGCAACGACGCCGGCTGGACGCAGATCGCGCGCGAGCAGGTCAAGATGCTCGGCGACGACGTCGGCACCGTGCTCGCGCGCACCGCGTACCACGAGGTCGCCGCCGGCTTCGGCGCCGCCGGGCTGCTCGTGCAGCGCGACGACGACGTGCGCCCGGCACTGCGGCACGCGCGCGAGCTCGCGCGCGCGGGCCGGCCGGTGCTCGTCAACGTCTGGCTCGACCGGACGTCGTTCCGCGAGGGGTCGCTGTCGATGTAGGCCTGCAGCTCAGCTGCACAGCGCCTTGATGTCCTCGGGGATCGGGATCGCGCGGATGCGGTCCGGGTCGGCCGGGTCGCGCATCACGAACGCGCGCACCTCGGTGCCCTCGCACAGCACGACGTCGCCGCGCTTGACGACGTGGCGGTGGCGGAACGTCTTCGCGGCCCACTCCTCGATCGTCGTGTGGACCTCGATCGTCTCGCCGTAGGTGGCCGGCTTGTAGAACTTCGTGTGGATCTCGAGCAGCGGCGTGCCGACGATGCCACGCGTCTTCAGCAGCTCGCGCCACGGCGGCACACCGCAGGCCATGAAGAACGCGAGCGATGCCTCGTCCATCCAGCGCGAGAAGTTCGGGAAGAAGACGATGCCGGCGGGGTCGCAGTCGCCGAAGTGGACGTCGACGCGGTGGACGTGGCTCTTGCTCATGGGTCGGTCTCTTCTCACTCCTGGGGGTATTGTCGGCGAGCCGGCGCACGCGCGCCGCCGCCGGCGCGGCCGACGCACGAGGTACAAACGCGCACCGACACGACGCCCCCGATGCCCGTCCCCGACGCCCCCACCCCATCAACACCGCGCGACGACGCGACGCCGCGCCGCACCACGATCGTCGGTGCCGGCGCGGTGGGCAGCTACTACGGCGCGATGCTCGCGCGCGCCGGCGAGCCCGTCACGCTGATCGCGCGCGACGCACACGTGCGCGCGATAGCGGCGCACGGGCTGCAGCTGCACCACGAGGGGCGCGTCGAGACGGTCGCGCTCGACGCAACGACCGACCCCGCCGCGGTGCGCGGCGCCGACCTCGTGCTCGTGTGCGTGAAGTCGAACGACACCGAGGCCGTCGCGCGCCAGATCGCGCCGCACGTCGCCGCCGACGCCGTCGTGCTGAGCCTGCAAAACGGCGTCGACAACGCGCCGGCGATCGCGCGGCACGTGCACGCGACGGTGGCGCCGGCGGTGGTCTACGTCGCCACCGAGATGCCGGCGCCCGGTGTCGTCGTGTACCACGGCGGCGGGCGGCTCGTCGTCGGCGCGCCCGACGCGGCGGGGTGCGACGCATCGGCGCGTGCCCTGCGACGCGCGATCGAGCGCCTGGCCGACGCGGGCGTGCCGGTGGAACAGGTCGCCGACGTGCGCCCCGCGCTGTGGATGAAGCTGCTGCTCAACTGCGCCTACAACGCGGCGTCGGCGCTGACGCAGGCGCCATACGAGCGCATGGCGCGGCTGGCACCGGTGCGCGAACTGCAAGTCGCCGTTGCGCGCGAGGTCGTCGCGGTCGCGCTGGCCGACGGCGTCGCGCTGGCGCTCGACGAGGCGATCGCCGGCATCGAGCGCATCGCGCAGACGATGCCGGCGCAGCGCTCGTCGACCGCGCAGGACGTCGCGCGCGGGCGGCCGACCGAAATCGACCACCTCAACGGTTTCGTCGTACGCCGCGGCGCCGCGCTCGGTGTGGCCACGCCGGTCAACCAGGCGTTGCACGCGCTGGTCAAGCTCGTCGAGGCGGGCGACCGCAGCGGCTGAGCCGGCGCGGGTGTCAGCGCCCGCGCGAGTACCGGCTCAGCGCCCGCGCAGGTGCGCCGGCGCCTCGAGCTTCTTGGCCAGCAGCGACAGGCTCCAGGTCAGCAGCAGGTACATCGCCGAGATCGCGAGGTACGGCTCCCAGTAGCGCGAGTACGCGCCGGCCACCGTGCGCGCCGCGAGCGCCAGTTCGGCCAGCCCGATCGCCGACACCAGCGACGAGTCCTTCGTCAGCGTGATCGCCTCGTTGACGAAGGCCGGCACCATGCGGCGGAACGCCTGCGGCAGGATCACCAGCCGCAGCGTCTGCGCGTGGTTCAGGCCCAGCGCCTGCGCCGCCTGCCACTGGCCGGCGGCGATCGATTGGATGCCGGCGCGGAAGATCTCCGAGATGTACGCGCCGGCGTTGAGCGTCAGCGCCAGCACGCCCGACAGGAACGCGCCGTGGTTCTGGCGGAACGTGCGCGCGAGCTCGCCCGAGACGAGCAGCCCGTCGTCGGGGTGCACCAGCATCGGCATCAGCGCGAAGTGCACGAGCAGGATCTGCACGAACAGCGGGGTGCCGCGGAAGAACGTGACGTAGGCCGAGACGAGCCACTGCAGGCCGTACAGCGGCCAGCGCCACGGCGAGCGCGGCAGCGGCTGGTCGCGCGACGACGACACCAGCCCCGACAGCAGGCCGAGCACCATGCCCAGCGACAGCGAGACGACGGTGAGCATCACCGTCATCGCGAGCCCCTGCGCGAACAGGGGCCCGTAGCCGGCGAGGATGCCCCAGCGCAGGTCCATCGGGCCTCCGGGTGACGCTTACTTCTTCTCGCCGAAGTGCTGCGCGTAGATGCGGTCGTAGGTGCCGTCGGCGCGGATCTCGGCCAGCCCCTTGTTGATCTTCTCGAGCAGCTCGGTGTTGCCCTTCTTCACCGCGATGCCGTACTGCTCGGGCTCGAACGCCGGGTCGTTGATCGTGCGGAACTTGGCCGTCGGGTGGTTGGCGACGTAGTTGATGACGACGCCGTTGTCGGCGACGACCGCGTCGACGCCACCCGCCTCGAGCTCCTTGAGCGCCAGCGGCGTCGACTCGAAGCGCTTGACGTTGGTGTTCGTCTTGCCGAGCAGCTTGGTGACGACCTCGTCGCCGGTGGTGCCGGTCTGCACGCCGACCTTGAGCTTCTTCAGGTCGTCGAACTTGGCGACCTTCGACTTCTCGGGCACCGCGATCAGCTGGTGCGCGTCGAAGTACGGGTCGGAGAAGTCCATCGTCTGCTTGCGCTCGTCGGTGATCGTGATCGACGAGATCAGCAGGTCGCGGTCGCCCTGCTGCAGCGAGTTGAAGATGCCTTCCCACGGCGTGTTGACGAACTTGACCTCGATGCCGGCCTTCGCGGCGATCGCGTTGAGCAGGTCGACCGAGAAGCCGACGATTTCGCCCTTCTCGTTCTGCGACTCGAACGGCGCGTACGCGGCATCGGTGCCGACGGTGTAGACCTTGACGGGCGCGGGCGCCGGCGCCGGAGCCGCGGCCTGCGGCGCCGGGGCGGGCGCCGGCGCGGGTTCGGGGGCCTTGCCGCAGGCGGCGAGCAGCACGCCGGTGAACAGCGCGGCCGAGGCGCGCAGGAAGCGGCGGTGGGACAGGGACGTCATGACGGGAGCTCTCCGTGTGGGGTGGTGATCGGACGCTGGGCCGGTCGCGGCAGCGGTGCATGGCCCCGCCGACCGGGGCCGCGGCGCCGCCCGCCGCGGGCGACACGAACCCCCCGATTCTGGAGCATGGCGCGACCGCCCTCCTCGCCCGCCCGCGCGCGTCGGGTGGCCCACCGGATCGCGGGGTTGACCCACCGGGCGTGCCTCCAGAGCATCACGCCATGGACAAGCCGCAACGCCGCCCCGCCAACCCTGCGCCCAGCGCTGCCGAGGCGCTGCAGGCGTGGCAGGAGCTCAAGCAGCGCCTGCAGCAGCTGCACGCCGAGCTCGAGTACCTGCGCCTGCTGATCAAGCTCGGCGTCGGCCCGCGCTGAGCGCGGCGGCCGAAGCGCCCCGTGCTCGCGGGGCCGGTACTTTCCCGTGGCCCCTGCGCCGCCGCACGCACTGAGGTAACGTGCGCCGCCGCGCCGCCTTACCGGCGCGCTGCGCCGGGGCGTCACGCCTCGCGTCGACGACAACTGACGAGGAGACCCCCGCATGCTGCTGCCCGACCCCGCCTCGACCCGGCGGCCCGCACCGGCGCCCTACAAGCGCATCGCGACTGAGGAGGCCTTTGCGCCACCGGCGATGCTCGACATCTACCGGCGCCTGCTCGAGCGCGGCGACGCCGACGCGGGCTTTCGCGGCCTGATGGGCTTCTACATGACGAGCCCGAGCGAGCGTGCGCGCCACATCATGCGCTGCCTGACCGACCTCGACGCGCTGCGCCTGGCGCACATGGACGCTGCCGGCATCGACATGCAGGTGCTCGCGCTGACCTCGCCCGGCGTGCAGGTGATGGACAGTGCTACCGCCGTCTCGTTCGCGCGCGAGGCCAACGACTTCCTCGCCGACGCGATCCGCCGCCACCCGACGCGCTTCGCCGGCATGCTCGCGGTGGCGCCGCAGGACCCGGCCGCCGCGGCGAAGGAGATCGAGCGCGGCGTCAACCGGCTCGGCATCCACGCGGTGGTCATCAACTCGCACACGCAGGGCGAGTACCTCTCGGACCCGAAGTTCTGGGAGATCTTCGAGGCCGCGCAGGCGTACGACACGCCGATCTACCTGCACCCGAACGCGCTGCCCAAGGGCATGTACGAGCCGTTCTATGAGTGCGGGCTGGACGGCGCGATCTACGGCTTCGGCGTCGAGACCGGTCTGCACGCGCTGCGCATCATCACCGCCGGCGTGTTCGACCGCTTCCCGAAGCTGCGCATGGTCATCGGCCACATGGGCGAGGCGCTGCCGTTCTGGGCCTACCGCATCGACTACATGCACCGCGCCACCGTCGCGTCGCAGCGCTACGCCAGTGTCAAGCCGCTGCAGCGCCGGCCGAGCGAGTATCTGCGCGAGCACTTCTACATCACCAACAGCGGCGTCGCGTGGGAGCCGGCGGTGAAGTTCACGCAGGACTTCATGGGCAGCGACCGCGTGCTGTATGCGATGGACTATCCGTACCAGTACGCCGTCGACGAGGTCGGCTTCCTCGACGCGATGGACATGCCGCTGGCGGACAAGACTCGCTTCTTCCAGACCAACGCACAGGCGGTGTTCAAGATCGCCTGAGACCCGCCGCAACGACGACAAGCCGAGGAGACCCGATGCTTTCGAACCTTGTTCGCGCCGCCGTGGCCGGCGCCGCGCTGGCGCTGGCCGCCTTCGCCCACGCGCAGACCTACCCGACGCAGAACGTGCGCATCATCGTGCCGTTCACGCCCGGCACCGGCATGGACACGATCGCGCGCACCGTCGCGCCGAAGCTGCAGGAGCGGCTCGGCCAGCCGGTGGTCGTGATCAACCAGCCGGGCGCCAGCGGCAACATCGGCGCCGACCAGGTCGCCAAGGCCGCCCCCGACGGCCACACGATCCTGATGGGCGCGAACACGATGCTGATCGCGTCGCAGCTGTACAAGAACGTGCCGTTCGACCCGCTGAAGGACTTCGCGCCGGTGTCGATGGCCGCCTGGGGCTCGCTGATGCTGGTGGCGCACCCGAAGACGGGGTTCAAGTCGCTCGCGGACTTCGTCGCCGCGGCGAAGGAGCGGCCGGGGCACATCGTCTACGGCTCGCCGGGCGTGGGCACGCCGCACCACATGGCGATGGAGCTGTTCAAGGCGCAGACCGGGCTGTTCGTGCTGCACGTGCCGTACCGCGGCACGGCCGGCTACACGCAGGACCTGCTCGGCGGCGAACTGATGGTGGGCTTCCTGCCGATCCACGTCGCGCAGGGCATGGTCAAGTCGGGACGGCTGGTGCCGCTGGCGGTCGGCAGCGCGAAGCGCCACCCGATCGCGCCCGACGTGCCCACGTTCGCCGAACTCGGCATCAAGGGCGTCGACGTCGACCTCTGGTACGCGTTCTACGTGCCGGCCAAGACGCCGGAGGCCGTCGTGCGGCGGCTCAACACCGAGATCGCGTCGATCCTGCAGCTGCCCGACGTGCGCGACGTGCTCGCCAAGGCCGGCATGGACGCCGCGTCGTCGACGCCGCAGGAACTCGCCGCTCAGGGAGCGAAGGACTACCCGATGTGGGGCGCGCTGATCAAGCGCAACGGCATCACGCCCGACTGACGCCGGGCGAAGCGCCATGCAGCACCCCCGCGTGATCGTCGTCGGCGGCGGCATCGCCGGGCTGGGCTTCGCGCTCGCGCTGCACCAGCGCGGCCTCGCGTGCGACGTCTACGAGGCCGTGCCCGAGGTGCGCGAGCTCGGCGTGGGTATCACGCTGCTGCCGCACGCGATGCGCGAGCTCGCGGCGCTGGGCGTGCAGCCGCAGCTCGAGGCCGCGGGCATCGAGAACGAGGAAAGCGCCTTCTACAACCGCTTCGGCCAGCTGATCTACCGCGAGCCGCGCGGCCGCCACGCCGGTTATCCGCTGCCCGAGATCGGCATCCACCGCGGCCGGCTGCACCGCATCCTGTACGAGGCCGCGCTCGAGCGGCTGGGCGCGCAGCACGTGCACACCGGCTGCCGCTGCATCGGCGTCGAGCAGGACGAACGCGGCGTCACGGTGCACTTCACCGCGCCCGATGGCACGCGGCGCGAGCCGGTGCGCGGCGACGTCGTCGTCGCCTGCGACGGCGTCAACTCGGCGGTGCGCCGGCAGTTCTACCCCGACGAGCGGCTCGCCTTCGCCGGCATCAACACCTGGCGCGGCGTCACGCGCCACGCACCGATCCTCGGCGGCCGGACCTACCTGCGCATCGGCTCGATCGAGACCGGCAAGATGGTGATCTACCCGATCGTCGACGACGTCGACGACCAGGGCCGGCAGCTGATCAACTGGATGGCCGAGATCCAGGGCGACCGCGCGCAGATGAACGACTGGAACCGCCCGGGCGAACGCAAGGACTTCGAGGCGATCTTCGCCGACTGGCGCTTCGACTGGCTCGACGTGCCGAAGCTGATCGCCGACGCCGACCAGGTGCTCGAGTACCCGATGGTCGACAAGGACCCGGTCGGGCGCTGGACCTTCGGCCGCGTCACGCTGATGGGCGACGCGGCGCACCCGATGTACCCGCGCGGGTCGAACGGCTCGGCGCAGGCGCTGATCGACGCGCGCACGCTGGCCACGCTGCTGGCCGCCGGCGGCGACCCGCTGGCCGCGCTGCAGCGCTACGACGACGAGCGCCGGCCGGCGACCGCGCGCATCGTGCAGACCAACCGCACGACGCCGCCCGACTACATCAACATCCTCGTCGACCGGCTCAGCGGCGGCAAGCCGTTCCGCCACATCGACGACCTGATCAGCCAGGACGAGCTGCGCCGCATTTCCGACGAGTACAAGCGCATCGCCGGCTTCTCGCACGACGCGGTGCGATCCACCGGCTGAGCGCTGGCGCACGGCGGTGCGCACGCCCGACCGCCACGGCCGCATTTCGGTGGTGCCGCGACAATCGCGCGCGTCGCCGCCCGTCTGCCTGCTCGTGCCCTTGCCCGCCACCCCCGCCCTCCACGCCCTCCACGCCCGGGCCAGCGAACAGCCCAGTTCCCCCTCGCCGCGACGGCCCGACCGCGCGCCGAGCGTCGTGCGCGCTCTGCGCTCGGCAGCGGCCACGGCCGTGCTCGCGCTGGCCGCCCTGCTGCCGCCGGCGGTCGCCGCGGCAGGCGGCTGGTCGACGACGCGGCACGACGGCGTGCACTGGCTCGTGCAGCCCGACGGGCAGCGCTTCTTCTCGCTGGGCGTCAACACCGTCAACGGCGGCGACGACGACGACAAGGCACGCACCGGACGCGCCTACTTCTGGGGCCGCCACCACCCGTCGCTCGCCGCGTGGGGCACAGCCACCGAGCGGCGCCTGCGCGCGTGGGGCTTCAACACGGCCGGCGGGTGGTCCGACGAGTCGGCGGTGATGAGCCTGCCGCTGGTGCCCGAGATCGACCTCGGCCGCAAGGCCCAGCTGCACTGGTACGACATCTTCGACCCGCAGAAGGCCGAGACCACGCGCGCCGTCGCGCGCGAGATCGTCGCCGCACAGCGCGGCAACCCGCGCGTGATCGGCCGCTTCACCGACAACGAGGTCGGCTGGTGGAGCTCGCCGCTTTTCCTGTGGCACCTCGAGCTCGACTGGCAGTTCTCGTCGAAGCAGGTGCTGTGGCAGCTGCTGCACGACCGCTACGACGGCCGCTGGGAGCGGCTGCTCGCCGACTTCGTGCCGGTTTCGCCGGGGCTGGACTCGTTCGAGCGGCTCAAGGCGCGCGGCGCGGCGCTGAAGCTGCGCCCCGGCGGCCAGGGCATCCACGCGATCGCCGCGTTCACGCGGCTGATCGCCGGACGCTACTACCGGCTCGTGCACGACGCGCTGCGCGACGCCGACCCGCGCGCGCTCGTGATGGGCGACCGCCTGCCGCTGTACTACAACCAGGACGCCGTGCTCGCGCAGCGCGGCCTCGTCGACGTGCTGTCGACCAACTACAACGTCGACGTGCCCGACGGCTGGGTCGCGCCGTACTACTTCGAGGGGCTGCGCGACCTCTCGGGCGCGCCGGTGCTGGTGTCGGAGTTCTTCTTCGCCGCCGACGAGAACCGCAGCGGCAACAGCAACAACGGCCACCTGATGCACGTGAAGACGCAGGCCGAGCGCGTGCGCGGCGCCACCGCGGCGATGCGCCACTTCGCGTCGTTCCCCAACGTCGTCGGCGTGCACTGGTTCCAGTACTACGACGAACCCACCGGCGGGCGCAGCGACGGCGAAGACTTCAACATGGGCCTGGTCGACATCCACGACCGGCCGTACGAGGAGCTCGTCGCGGCGTTCGCGGCGCTGAACCCGACGCTGCCCGCGCTGCATGCGCAGGCGCGCTGGGCCGACCACGCGCCAGTCTCGAAACCGCGCACGATCCGCCGCGCCACCGGCACGCTCGACGCGGCCGACAACTCGCTGCTCGACTGGACCGACAAGGCCGGCACCCGCCTCGTTCGCTTCTCGACGCCGGCGCCGTACGTACCGTTCGGCGACGTGCACGTCGCGTGGAGCGACCGGGGCTTGCACGTCTTCCACATCGGGCAGAACCACGTCGACCTCGACCTGCTGGCCCACGACGGCGAGTTCCCGCTGTCGGAGACGTACCGCCTGCGCATCACGGTGGACGCCGGCGCCGGCGAACGCCGCTACGCGCTGCACCTCGCGCCGCGCACGCACCCGACGGCGCCCGAACGCTTCGTGCTCGTGCCGCAGCTGTGGCGCTACAACGGCGAGCGACCCGTCGAGCGGCTCGACCCGCGCGGCCTCGCGCAAGTCATCGACACGCTGCTGCCGCACGTGCAGGTCGAAGCGCTGATCCCGCCGTCGCTGCTCGGTGTCGAGAAGCTGCAACCCGGGCAGACGGTGCGCCTCGCGATCGAGGTGACCAAGTTCTACCGCGAGCTGACGATGACGCTCGGCCCCGACGTCGCGGTGCTCGAACGGGCGCCCGAGTAGTCAAAGCCATGCCGTCGAGCGGGCGACCCGAACGGCCTGGGCGCCGGCCGGCACGACGCACCGGGACGCCAACGAAAGCCCCCTCGGGCAGCAGGCGTTTCGGCTCCTCGGGCTCTTCCTTGCGGTCGCAACGCAAAGTGTCGGTGGAACCGGGGCCACTTCAGCCGCCGCCGCCCCCCACACGCTGGCGTTCCAGCAAGTGGTGTAACTCCACAAGCCACAAGGGCGCGGCAAGGTGCGCAGGGCGTAGCCCGAAGCAGCTTGCCGCGCCCTTGTGAAGTTACACCACTTGCTGGGACGCCAGCTTCGACACCAAGCGACGCAACCTATTGATCTGTATAGGGCAGCCGCTCGGATTGCCACTACAACAGGCTCATCTGGGGGTCGGGCGTGGGCTTCTTGAGCTTGAGCGCGGCCAGCACGCTGGCCTGTTCGTGGTTGATGGTGGAGATGCCCTGCAGGGGCACGCCGTCGTTGATGCAGACGGTGTGACGCTGCACGCGGCGCAGCCGCTCCAGCGCCGCGTCGGGGCTCAGGCTGCGGCCCGCGAGCTTGAGCCGCCGGCGCATCACCCGGTACAGGATCAGCGCCATGAAGCAGATGCTCGCGTGCGCGCGGATGCGCTCGGGCAGGCGGTGGAACACCGGCGCGATCTCGATCTCGGACTTCAGCACCCTGAAGCCGCGCTCGATGTCGGCCAGGCTCTTGTAGCGGGCGACGATCTCGGCCGCATCGAGGTCCGGCACGTTGGTCACCAGCAGCAGCTTGCCGTCCATCGTCTCGGCGCGCTCGAGCATGCGCTCGTCGATGGCGTAGGTGAAGAGTTCCGCCTTCAGGTCCACCCGCACGATGCTGGCCAGGCGCGCATCGCTGACCTCGTGGAAGAACCGCGCCTTGGCGCCGCAGTCGCTGAGCTTCCTGCCGCGGTGGACCTCTCCGGCGTCCTGGCCGTCGAGCTTGCCGGCCAGCTGGGCGGCGCGGGCCTCGAGTTCGGCGATGCGCTGTCGCCGCAGCTCGGTCTGCTCGCGCGCCCGCTCGGGGTGGTGGGCCACCACCAGACGATGCCCCTGCCAGCGCACCTCGTCGATGACCTCGCTCGTGGCGGCGTCCATCCTGGCGCGCAGCGGCTGCAGCAGTTCGACGAAGTCCCCATAGCGGCGACCCGGAACGGCCAGGATGAACTCCAGCGGCTTGCCGCCGCTGTCCTTGAGCTGGCAGAGCTCGTCGATGTTGTCCACCGACAGCAGCCCCCGGTCGGCCACGACGATCAGCCGGCGGATGTGCGGGTAGCGCCCGAGCACCTTCACCAGCGTGGGCTTGAGCGTGGCGACCTCGGCCGTGTGGCCGTCGAAGACCTCGTGGTAGATCGGCATGCCGCAGGCGGTCTGCACCACGCCCAGCATGAACTGGCGGGCGACGACGCCTTCCTTGGACATCCCGTGGTGGCGCACGTCGCCGTCTTGCTCGCTCAGCCCTTCGGTGCGGATGGTGGTCAGGTCGTAGAAGACCACCGACAGCTCCTCGTCGATCAGCGGGCGCAGCAGGTGCGCCACGGCCTCGTCGACCGCGCCCTGATGGTCCATCAGCGCGTCCATGCTGCGCAGCAGCTGCTGGTGGGTCAGCTTTGCGGCGTCGATGCCGGGCATGCTCACCGTCTGCAACCAGCGCAGCACGCCGAGCTTGGAGTCGGGGTCGCACAGGCGGTTGAAGACCATCACGCGAAGAGCGTGCTCGACCGGCGTGGTGTAGCGGGCGCGGCGGAAGACGCCCGCCAGCGCATCGAAGCCCAGTTCGCGCCACAGCTGATCGAGCGCCCAGACGTCGCCCAAGGCCAGCGCGGACTCGAAGCGCACCTGCGGCGTGGCGGTATCTCGAGGACCATGGCCGCGCGCCTTGAGCAGCGCGTGCAGCAGCTTGTCGACCTGGCCGCCGTTCTCGTCGACGCGCCCGAGGGTGGCCAGGTTGCGCTGGCGCGGCTGGCCGTTGGCGTCGCGGAACGACTCCACGAGCTGGGCGTAGGTGTGACCCCTGACGCGCGTGAGCTTGATGAACACGCGCGACCCGTACGACAAGATCGGCCACTTCATGCAGGGCTTCGTGCCGGCGCTGGCGGCGCGCGAGGTGCTGCGGCGCGGGCAGTTCGTGCGCGGGCGGCGCATGCTCGCGTTCCTCGTCGTGTGCGTGGTGCTGGCCATCAGCGCGACCTACGAGCTGATCGAGTGGGCCGCGGCGCTCGCGCTGGGCCAAGGTGCCGACGAGTTCCTCGGCACGCAGGGCGACCCGTGGGACACGCAGTCGGACATGTTCTTCGCGCTGATCGGTGCCGTTGCCGCCCTGCTCGCACTGTCGCGCCTGCACGACCGGCAGCTGCGCACCGTCGGCGTGGCTTGAGGCACCGCCCCGGCGGTGTCGGTGCGCCACGCCGAGGTGCGCGGCGAGCTGCCGGCGTTCGGCGCCAGTGGCACGCGCGACGCCGAGGCGGTCGCAGAGCCTGCCGGTTTCTCCCGGATCGCCGTCGCGCCGCGCGGCGCTACGATGGCCGCGGCACGGTGTGGGCACCGTGACCGGTCAACCGAGGAGGCGACAACGATGAAGCGATGGCTCAGGCCCTTGTGGGCGGTGGCGCTGGGTGCGGCGGTGTTCGCCGCGCAGGCGCAGGACGTACTGCTGACCGAGAAGAAGGTGTTCGAGCTGCCGAGCTACACGACGGTGGGCGGCGCGACGATCAAGCAGGTGCGCGTCGGCTACGAGACCTACGGTCGCCTGAACGCCGCGGGCGACAATGCCGTGTTCATCGCGCACTTCTACTCGGGCACGTCGCACGCCGCAGGACGCTACAAGCCGGGCGACGCCGCGCCGGGCTACTGGGACGCGATCATCGGCCCCGGCAAGGCGATCGACACCAACCGCTTCTTCGTCGTCAGCGCCGACACGCTGTCGAACCTGAACACGAAGGATCCGAACGTGACGACGACGGGCCCGTCGTCGATCAACCCCGACACGGGCCGGCCGTACGGCATGAGCTTCCCGGTGATCCGCATGCGCGACTCGGTGCGCGTGCACAAGGCGCTGCTCGACGCGCTGGGCGTCAAGAAGCTGTATGCGGTGGCCGGCGCCTCGGGCGGTGCGGTGCAGACGATGGAGTGGGCCGTGACCTACCCCGACTTCGTCGAGCGTGCGATCGCGGTGATCCCTCCCGGGCTGTCGATCTCTCCGTGGGCCATCGCGCTGCTCGAGGCATGGGTCGCGCCGATCAAGCAGGACCCGAAGTGGAACGGCGGCGACTACTACGGCCGCGACGAGCCGCGCGACGGTGTCGCGCAGGCGCTCAAGCTGGTGACGCTGACGGCGCGCCACTGGGGCTGGGCCGAGAAGGCCTTCGGCTACAAGCCCGCCGACCCGGCCAGGCCGCCGGGCGACGCGATCGAGAACCGCTTCCTGATCGAGGACACGCTGGTCAAGGCCGGCATCGCGCGCGCCGCCACGACGGACGCCAACCACAAGATCTACATGGCCAAGGCCAATCAGCTGTTCGACGTCGAGGCGGAAGCCGGCCGCATCCAGGCCAAGGTGCTGTTCGTGCCCGCCAGCAGCGACCTGATCTTCCCGCCCGAGCGCTCGCGCAAGGCGGCTGACAAGCTGCGCAGCCTGGGCAAGCGCGCCGAGGTGTTCGAAATCGACGGCGACGGCGGCCACCTCGACGGCGTGCTCGCGATCGGCAAGGCGGCCGACGCGATCCGCACGTTCCTCGCCCACTGACAGCGGGCGCCGCGTTCTGTGGGCTCCGGGGGCAAACCCCGTTGCCGCGAGCCGGCGTGCGGCCATAGTGGCGGTGTGCGCCCTGCCGCTTCTCACCGCACTTCTCACCGCGCTTCGCGACCGCGACTCGCCGGCATCGCCGTCGTCGCGGTGGCCGCGCTCGCGGGCGGGGCGTGGTGGCTGCTCGACGACGCGCCGTCCGGCGGGACGCCGTCGACGGCGCCGACGCCGCCTTTGGTCTCCGGCATGTCATCACCGGCCGCGTTGCAGGCGGCGTCGCCGGGCGCGGCGGCGATCGCGCCGGCGGGCACGGGCATTTCGGCGCCCGGCGATCCGCGCGCGGCGGCCGATACCGACATCCCCGCCGGCCTGACGCCCGAGCAGTACCGCGAACTGCGCGCGACGCTGGCCGACCACCCGCAGCGCGACGCCGAGATCGCGCGCGTGGCCGCGTACCTGCAGTTCACGGCGCAGTGGCAGGCGTTCCTGCAGCGCCGTGCGATGGGCGCCATCGACGACGACCTGCGCGCGCTCGCGCGCACGCTCGACGACGGCCTCGGCGAACGCCTCGCGCAGCGCGAGATGACCGCCGGCGAGGCGGCCTTCGTCAAGGCCGCGCTGCTCGAGGTGCTGCAGCCCGACGCCGCGGCGCGCGATGCGGCGCTGAAGGCGTGGCGCGCCGAGGCCGACGCGGCCGCGCGCGCCGCAGCGCCGCCGCCCGATGCGCGCGAGGCCGAGTTCGCGCGCCGCCAGGCGGCCATCGTCGCCGCGTGGCAGGCGCTGCCGCCGGCGCAGCGCGACGCGCAGCGGCTCGAGGCCGAGCTCGAGGCGCTGCGCCGGTCCGTGTTCACGACGCCGCCGGCCGGCGGCAACAACCCCGCAGGAGGAGCGCGATGAAGACCTTGCGATCGTGGTGGCGGGCCGCCGTGGCGGCTGTGGTGATGGCGGCGCCGTCGTGGGCGCTGGCCCAGTACTACCAGTGGGTGCCGGTGACGCTGCCGGTGTCCACCGGCGCGTCGTGCGGCAACGGCACGCCGTACACCTTCTTCGTCAACCGCGCGCTGCTGACGCGCGACACCGTGATCGTCTTCGAGGGCGGCGGCGCCTGCTGGGACCAAGCCGCGTGCGAAGGCCAGGGCAAGCTCAGCGCAGCCAACCCCAACGGCATACCGACCGACTACCTGAGCCAGTTCAACAGCGCCGCCTACGGCTACGTGACGCCGTTCAGCGCGCGGCTGAACCCGTTCCAGAGCGTGCGCACGCAGAGCTGGAACATGGTCTACCTGCCCTACTGCACCGGCGACGTGCACACCGGCAGCAAGGTGCAGGTGTACGCAGACGCGAACCCGGCCGCCCCGCGTACGCAGTTCCACCGCGGCCAGGCCAACGTGCGCGCCGCGGCGCAGTGGCTGCGCAGCCACCTCGGGCGGCCGAACCAGCTGCTGCTGACCGGCTTCTCGGCCGGCGGCGTCGGCTCGACGGCGACCTACCCGATCGTGCGCGACACGCTGGCGCCGACCGGGCGCACCTCGCTGCTGGCCGACTCGGGGCCGCTGTTCCCGGCGCCGCGCTCGAGCACGCCGGACCAGCACCCGTCGCTGCCGCTGCACGAGAAGATCCGCACGGTGTGGGGGCTCGACGAGTCGGGCGGCATGGTCACGCAGTACGCCGCGCTGCCGGGCTTCGACGCCGACGACCTCGGCACGATCCACCGCGCGCTGGCGCTGAGGTATCCGCAGGACCGCTTCGCCTACGCCGTGTTCGGCGCCGACGGCAACTTCTCGGCGTTCAGCTACGAGAAGTTCTACCCCGAGATCGCGAGCGCGCCGAGCGACCTCGCGCGCCGCCTGCTGCTGCAGCAGCGCTGGGACCGCGACCTCGCGAACTGGGTGCCGACGCTGGCGGGCCTGAACAACGTCGCGTACCACGTGCCGTGGTTCCGCTGGTTCAACGACTCGCACTGCCTGACGGTCATCGACTTCAGCGGCACCGGCATCGAGGAGCGCGGCATCGCGGACCTGACGCCTTTCGTCAACAACACGCTCGACCGCGGCACGCCGATGCGCAACGTCGAGACCGACCGCGTCAGCGACCTGCTGCGCCCGGTCAGCCCGGCGCTGACGCTGCTGTCGGTCGTGCTGGCACTGTTCGGTGGCTGACGCGGACCGCGCCACGGCGACGCCGGTCGCCGTCGTCACCACCTGCGCCACGCGTGACGAGGCGCTGCGCATCGCGCACGCCCTCGTCGAGCGGCGGCTCGCGGCGTGCGTGCAGCTGTCGGCGATCGACAGCGTCTACCGCTGGGACGGCAAGGTGCAGCAGGAGCCGGAAGTGCGGCTCGTCGTCAAGACGCTGGACGCGCGCTACGGCGAGGTCGAGCGTGCGATCCGCGAGCTGCACCCGTATGCGCTGCCGCAGATCGTCGCCGTGCGGCTGGACCACGCATTGTCCGCCTATGCGGACTGGATCGTGGCCGAATGCACCGCGGAGGGCGCCGCCGACGGCACGGGCGGCTGAGCAGCGCCCCAAAGACAAAGGCCTTCCGAAGAAGGCCTTTGCGATGCACGAGCGTTTGGCTCCCCGAGCTGGGCTCGAACCAGCGACCTGCGGATTAACAGTCCGTCGCTCTACCGACTGAGCTATCGGGGAAGAGCCGCGCATTATAGCCGCAGCGCGCCGGCGCCCGCAGGCCGCGCGGCGGCGTGCGTCAGAACGCCGCCTGCAGCGACGCGCGCCAGGTGCGCGCCTCGAGCGGGAACAGCCACGCGTGGCCGAACAGCACCGGTGCCTCGCGCCACGCGCGGCGGTCGAACACGTTGTCGACGCCGACGCGCCAGGTCAGCGTCGTGCCGCCGGTGCGCTGCACCCAGCGAGCCCCGACATCGAAGCGCGTCCAGCCGGCGATGCGGTAGACGGCCGGGTCGCCGGCCAGCCGCAGCTCGCGCGAGCCCTCGTGTACAACGTCGCCGCTCAGCGCGAGACCCTCGACGACGCCCGGGCGGTACGTGAGGCCCGCGCGCAGGCTGAGCTCGGGCACGTTGTTCGGCCGCGTGCCATTGACGCCGGGCAGCGCCGAGCCCTCGCGCGTCGCGTCGAGCCACAGCGCGCCGGCACGCCAGTCCCAGCGGCCCGTCGTCGCGCCGAACTGCGCCTCGACGCCGCGGTGGCGCGCGTCGCCGTCGATGCGGCGCGTGCAGGTGGCCACGCCGTCGCAGTCGCCGAAGTCCTCGGCCACCGGACGCGCGATGTCGAACAGCGCGACTTCGGCACCGAGCGCCGCAGTGCGCCACTTCCAGCCGAGTTCGACCTGCCGGCTCTTCAGTGCCGGCAAGGCCTCGCCCGCGTTCGTGTAGCGCGGCCGGTTGGGCACCACCTCCGACTCCAGCCCCTGCCCCCAGCTCACGTACCACGTCTGCGTCGGCGTCGGGCGGTGGCTCAGCGCGAGCCAGGGCAGCGTCGCCGACTGCGCGTACGACGTCACCGCACTGCCGTCGGTGCGCACGCTGTCGCGCGCCAGGCGCGTGTGGCGCAGGCCGGCCCACAGCTGCCAGCCGGGCGCGACGTCGATACGGTCGCGCAGGTAGAACTCGGTGCTGCGCTCGCGGCGATCGGTGTTGGTGTCGGTCCAGCCCGGCGACGGCGGCACCACGACCGGCGCGAACACGTTGCTCAGCCCCGCCACGTCGAAGACCTGGTCCTCGAACGTGGCGCGGTAGCGCGTGAACAGCACGCCGGCCGTCAGCGCGTGCCGCCACGCCCCGGTGGTGACCGCGCCTTCGACGTGCAGGTCGAGCGCGTCGCTGCGCCGGCGCTCGTTGTCGCTGACGAACTCCCAGACGCTGAAGTCGCCGTTGGGCGCGAAGCGGTCGCAGTAGGTGCACGCGTAGTCGGCGTCGTAGACGCCGTACGGGAACGCGGTGCGGTCGTCGGTCGTCAGCCGCTGCACCATGCCGTGCGCGACGAAGCGCCAGTCGGCGCCCAGGTCCTGCGTCCAGCGCAGCGACGCGGTGCGGCCGTCGAAGACGACCGGCAGCGTCCACGGCTGGTCGTTGAGGTTCGTGCGCGGGTCGATCGCGTTCGGGCTCGGCACCGTGTCGCCGAGCAGGCTGAAGCCGGGCACGCTGGGCTGGCGCTGGCGGAAGACGTCGAACTCGGCTTCGAGCCGGCTGCCCGGCGCCGCGCGCCAGTCGCCGGCCAGCGCGACGACGTGGCGCTCGCCCTGCGCATTGCGCGTCGGCGGGTCGAGCCGGTCGAGCGCCACGTTCAGCCGCAGCCCGGCGTCGCGCGCGGCGCCGAAGCGTTGGCTCAGGTCCACCGCCGCGCCGAAGCCGCCGCCGTCGCGCGCCTCGACACGCACGTGGCGCAGGTCGCTCGCCGGGCGCTTGACGACGAGGTTGACGAGCCCGCCCGGCGCGCTCGTGCCGGCCTGGATGCCGCTCGTGCCGCGCAGCACTTCGATGCGCTCGAGGTGGGCCAGTGGCAGTGCCGTCTCGGCGTTGATCGGCAGGCCGTCTCGGCGGTAGTTGAAGCGGTTGTCGAGCACGTAGCCGCGCACGCTGAGGATGCTCCAGTAGCCCTCGGCGTTGTATGAGTCGCCCACCGCCGCGTCGAAGCGCGTGAGGTCGGAAAGCTGCGTCGCGCCGGCGTCGACGAGCCGCGCCGCATCGACGCTGCCCACCGACATCGGCAGCTGCGACGGCGGCACGTCGCCGAAGCCGCCGACGCTCACCGGCGCGCTGGCCGCAGTGCCGGTGACGGTGACGCGCTGCACGTCGTCCTGCGCGGGCGCGGCCAGCGGCAGCAGTACCGCGACGGCGGCAGTGACCGGCGCCAGGCGCCGGCGGGGCGCGCGCGGGCGCGGCGCACCGCAACGCAAACGAGAGCGGGAACGAAAACGGATAGCCATGCGAGCCTTTCGGTCGATGGCAGGTCGGCGGTCGGTGGAGACGACGCGCACCCGCGCACGCGGCACGCATCGCCAGACTGCTTCCCTGCGCGAGGATTACCTCAATCAGGTTCAAGGGGACTCTCTCAGCCGACGGATGCGACTCGCGTCGCGTCCGCCAGCACCCCCAGCGGATGCGCCCGGCAGCACCGGACGCGGCGCGCATGATACGGAAAAGACGAAGGGCCGCGTCGCGCGGCCCTTCATCGCCCCGGTGCGAGCGGCGTCGTCAGTCGAACACCGGCGTCTCGACGCCGAGCACCTTGTGCAGTTTCGGGCTCGTCGTCGTGTACTGCAGGTGGATCTTCTTGTCGGGAAACACGTACGGCGCCGCGCCGAACGCAGCGAGCGCCGCCTCGTGGAAGCCCGACAGGATCAGCTTCTTCTTGCCCGGGTAGGTGTTGATGTCGCCGACTGCGAAGATGCCGGGCACGCTGGTCTCGAACTTCTCGGTGTCGACGACGAGCTGCTTGCGCTCGATCGCGAGCCCCCAGTCGGCGATCGGCCCGAGCTTGGGGCTCAGGCCGAAGAAGACGAGCAGCATGTCCATCGGCACGACGCGCGTGACGCCGTCGCCGCCGGTGACCTTCACCGCCGTCATGCGCCCGTCGGCCTCTTCGAAGCCGGTGACCTGGCCGACGATGAACTGCATCTCGTAGGCGTCGCACAGCTCCTTCATCTTCGCGACGCTGGCCGGCGCGGCGCGGAAGCCGTCGCGGCGGTGCACGAGGATCACGCTCTCGGCCTTGTGCGGGCCGTCCTGCACGAAGTTCAGCGTCCAGTCGAGCGCCGAGTCGCCGCCGCCGACGATCACGAGGTTCTTGCCGGCGAACTGCGCCGGGTTCTTGACGCGGTAGAACAGCTGCGTGCCCTCGAACTTCTCGATGCCGTCGACCTTGAGCGTGCGCGGCTGGAACGAGCCGACGCCGGCAGCGATGAATACCGTCTTCGTGACGAAACGCGTGCCCTTGCTCGTCTCGACGTCGAAGCGGCCGTCGTCGCGCTTCTTCACCACCGTCACCTCCTGGCCGAGGTGAAACGTCGCGCCGAACGGTTCGATCTGCTTGAGCAGGTTGTCGGTCAGCTCCTTGCCGGTGCACACCGGCACGGCCGGGATGTCGTAGATCGGCTTGTCGGGGTACAGCTCGATGCACTGCCCGCCCGGGTAGGCGAGCGAGTCGATGATGTGCGCCTTGATCTCGAGCAGCCCGAGCTCGAAGACCTGGAACAGCCCCACCGGGCCGGCACCGACGATGACGGCGTCGGTCTCGATCGGACCGTCGTGGCTGCGGGCGGTGTCGGCGACTTCGGCGTTGGCTTGCGGTTCCATCGGGTACGGCTCATCGGGCCCGGTGCGGGCGGGGTGTGAAGGTGTCGGCCCGACTCAGCGCTTGAGCTCGGACAGCTTGTTCTTGACGTCTTTCCACTGATCGGCGTCGGGCAACGGCGCCTTGCGCTTCGTGATGCTCGGCCACTTCTTGGCCAGCTCGGCGTTCAGCGCGATGAAGTGCTGCTGGTCGGCCGGCACGTCCTCCTCGGGCACGATCGCGTTGACCGGGCACTCCGGGATGCACACCGCGCAGTCGATGCACTCGTCCGGATCGATGGCGAGGAAGTTGGGGCCCTCGCGGAAGCAATCGACCGGACACACGTCTACGCAGTCGGTGTACTTGCAGCGGATGCACGCTTCGAGAACGACGTGGGTCATGGGCAGGCTCGAGAAAAAGGGAAGGACCGGCGCAGCGCGGCGGCGTGACAACACGGACGGGCGTCGGCGCCACGCCATTCGGCGGCCGACACCGGGGGGTGTACGAACGCGTGAGATTTTAAGTCGCGGGGATCCGGGGGCAGCCTTGATGCTTCTCAAGCCCCAGGGTCTTGGGGCCGTTCGCTGCGCCGTCGCGCGCGCCCCCGTGGCCTCGCGGCACGACGGTCTGCGCGCCCACGCCGACGGTGACGACGGTCGGCCGCCCGGCGTGCAGCAGCGCCGCCGCCGCGAGCGTGGCCACGGTGTGGTCGCTCGCGAGCGCGTCGGGGCTGCCGGCGCGCGAGACGACGCACACCGGCGCGTCGGCCGCCCAGCCGGCCGCGCGCAGCGCCCGCGCGAGCGCGCCGAGCTGGCGCCCGGCCATGTAGAACACCTCGGTGTCGGCGCTGCGCTGCGCGTCCAGGCGCGCGGTGCCGTCGGCTGCCGCGCGCACCGCGGTCGTCAGCGCGACGCTGCGCCCGCGTCCGCGCCGCGTCAGCGGTCGCTGGGCCGCGGCGGCAGCGGCCAGCGCGGCCGTGACGCCGGGGACGACTTCGGCATCGATCCCGGCGCGCGCCAGCGCCTGCAGTTCTTCCTCGAGACGGCCGAACACGCTCGGGTCGCCCCCCTTCAGGCGCACGACGCGATGGCCGCGCAGCGCGTGGCGCACCAGCAGCGCATCGATGCGCGCCTGCGCGGTCGAGGCGCAGAACCCGCGCTTGCCGACGTCGATCCACGTCGCGTGCGGCGCCAGATCGCGCAGCGCCGGGTCGGTCAGCGCGTCGTGCAGCACGACGTCGGCCCCGGCGAGCGCGCGCGCACCGCGCAGCGTGATGAGGTCGGCAGCCCCGGGGCCGGCACCGACGAAAACGACGCGGCCGGTCATGCCGTTGCCTCGGCGCGTACGACGTGCAGCCCGCACTCCTTCAGGTCGTCCTGCTCCCACCACCAGCGCCCGGCACGGAACGGCTCACCGACGGCGATCGCGCGCGTGCACGGCGCGCAGCCGATGCTGGGCATGAAGGCGTCGTGCAGCGGGTTGTACGGCACGTCGTGCGTGGCGATGTGGTGCCACACGTCGCCCCAGGTCCAGTCGGCCAGCGGGTTGAGCTTCAGGCGCCCGTCGGCATCGCGGTCGCGCCACGGCACGGCCGCGCGCGCGTCGCTCTGCTCGCGGCGCAGGCCGGTGATCCACGCCTCGCGCCCGGCGAGCAGGCGTGCCAGCGGCTCGAGCTTGCGCAGCGCGCAGCAGGCCTTGCGCAGTTCGACGCTGCGGTACATCGCATCGGCACCGTGGCGGCCGACGAAGTGAACGACGGCCTCGGCCGGCGGCCGGAAGACCTCGACCGCGAGGCCGTAGCGCTGCGCGATGCGCGGGATCAGCGCGAGTGTCTCGTCGTGCAGCGCGCCGGTGTCGAGCGTGGCGACGGCCACCGGCAGGCCCGCGCGCGCGATCAGATCGGTGACGACCATGTCTTCGGCGCCCAGGCTCGTGGCCTGCACGATGCGACCGGCGTGCTCGGCTGCGGCCTGCGCGAGCAGCGCCTGCGTGTGCGCGAGCTTGGCGTCGAAGTCGGGGCTGGGGCGGGCGTAGAGGTCGATCGCGTTCATGCGCGGGGGCGGTGGGTTGGCGTCGCGGCGTCGCGACGAAACAGCGGGCGCGTCTCGTGCACGTCGCCCTGGTAGTGGCCGGCGAAGAAGCGCAGCGCGCGCTGCGCCGAGTCCAGGCTCTGGTCGGCACGCAGCAGCACGGCGTCGAAGCCGGTGCGATGCAGCAGCGGCAGCATGTCGACGAGCACCTCGCCGGTCGCGCGCACCTCGCCGCGGTAACGCAGCCTGGCGCGCAGCAGGCGCGCCTGCGTGTAGGCGCGCCCGTCGGTCCAGCGCGGGAACTGCAGCGCGACCAGCGCCAGCCGCGGCAGGTCGGCCTCGAGCGACTCGACGTCGACGTCGTTGTCCAGGCGCACGCCGACCGGCACGTCGTGCGGCCAGACGTCGCGCACGGCGTGCCACTGTGCGAGCGTCAGCAGCCGGTGCGCGGCCGCAGCCGGCTGCGGCAGCGGGCCGTCCTCACCCTCGGCGCTGTGCCAGGGATCGTGCTGCGGGTCGACGAACTTCATGCCGTGGCCTGTGCGGTGGTGCAGCGCACGGCGTCGGCCGCGGCGCGGAACGGCGCCAGCCCGATGCGGCGCACGGTGTCGATGAACAGTTCGCCGGCCACGCGCTCGCGGCGGTAGGTGTCGACGAGCGCCTCGATCACGTCGGGCACCTCGTCGGCGGCGAACGCCGGGCCGATCACGCGGCCTGGCACGGCCGCGCCCGCGAGCGACGAGCCATCGCTGCCGCCGAGCGTGACCTGGTACCACTCCTGCCCATCCTTGTCGACGCCGAGCACGCCGATGTGGCCGCTGTGGTGGTGGCCGCAGCTGTTGATGCAGCCGCTGACGTGCAGCGCGACGTCGCCGATGTCGTACAGCTCGTCGAGGTCGGCGAAGCGCTCGGCCACCGCCTGCGCGATCGGGATCGAGCGCGCGTTGGCCAGCGCGCAGTAGTCGCCGCCGGGGCACGCGATCAGGTCGGTCAGCAGCCCGACGGTCGGCGTCGCGAAGCCGGCGGCCTTCGCAGCCTGCCACACGGCGTACAGGTCGGCCTCGCGCACCCACGGCAGCAGCAGGTTCTGCGTGTGCGTGACGCGGATCTCGCCGAGGCTGTAGCGGTCGGCCAGCGTCGCGGCGGCCTCCATCTGCTCGGCGGTCAGATCGCCCGGCGCCTGGCCGGCGCGCTTGAGCGACAGCGTGACCGCGCGGTAGCCGCTGACGCGGTGGCCGTGCACGTTGCGCTCGAGCCAGCGCGCGAAACCGGCCTGCGCGTCGAGGTGGCGCGCCGGTTCGAAGCCGCCGCGCGCCGGGCGCACGCCGCTCGGGTCGGCGAAGTGCGCCGCGACGCGTTCAAGCTCGGCGTCGGTCAGCAGGTGTGCGTCGCCGTCGACGTCGCGCTGCAGGATCTTCGCGAACTCGTCGTCGACGGCGTCGAAGAAGCGCCGGCCCTCGGCGCGCACGAGGATCTTCAGCCGCGCCTTGTAGGCGTTGTCGCGGCGGCCGAAGCGGTTGTAGACGCGCACGATCGCCTCGAGGTAGACGAGGATCTGCTGCCACGGCACGAAGGCGTTGGCGAGCGTCGCGATCACCGGCGTGCGGCCCATGCCGCCGCCCACGTGCACCTCGAAGCCGACCTCGCCGGCGTCGTTCTTGACCAGCCGCAGCCCGATGTCGTGCCACGCGGTGGCGGCGCGGTCCTCGCGCGCGCCGGTGATCGCGACCTTGAACTTGCGCGGCAGGAACGCGAACTCGGGGTGCAGCGTGCTCCACTGGCGCAGGATCTCGGCGTACGGCCGCGGGTCGACGACCTCGTCGGGCGCGATGCCGGCCAGCGCGTCGGTCGTGATGTTGCGGATGCAGTTGCCGCTGGTCTGGATGCCGTGCATGTCGACCTCGGCGAGCAGGTCCATCACGTCGGCGGCACGCTCGAGCGCGATCCAGTTGAACTGCACGTTCTGCCGCGTCGTCACATGCGCGTAGCCGCGGTCGAACTCGCGCGCGATGCGCGCGAGCATGCGCAGCTGGCGGCTGGCCAGCTCGCCGTACGGCACCGCGACGCGCAGCATCGGCGCGTGGCGCTGGACATACCAGCCGTTTTGCAGCCGCAGCGGGCGGAACGCGTCGTCGTCGAGTTCACCCCGCAGGTGCCGCGCGAGCTGGTCGCGGAACTGCGCGGCGCGCTCGTTCACCAGACGGCGGTCGAAAGCGGTGTAGCGGTACATGGCGCGGCACTGTAGGCAGCGCCTTCATGTTTGAGAACTACAGTTTTTTCATTTTTTTATGCAACCTGGTTTTGAAGAGCCGCGCACTGGGCGGCTTCCTACAATTACGCGCATGACGTTGTTGCGCCTGTGGGCCATGGCGGTCGTCGCCGCGCTGCTGGCCGCCTGCCAGACGGCGCCGGTGCAGCCGCCGCCGGTCGAGGCCGCGCGCCCGCCGGTGGTTGCCCCAGCGCCCGTACCGCCCCAGCCGCCGCGCATCGGGCTGGCGCTCGGCGGTGGCGCGGCGCGCGGCTTCGCACACATCGGCGTGATCCAGGTGCTCGAGGAAGCCGGCATCAAGCCCAGCCTCGTCGTCGGCACCTCGGCCGGCAGCCTCGTCGCGACGCTGTACGCGAGCGGGCTCAACGGCCAGCAGCTCGCCGCGCTGGCGCTCGCGATGGACGAAGGCGCGATCACCGACTGGTCGTTCCCCGGCCGCGGCGTGATCCGCGGCGAGGCGCTGGCGCGCTGGGTGCGCGAGCAGACCAAGGGCCGGCTGATCGAGCAGATGCCGATTCCGCTGGGCATCGTCGCCGCGGACCTCGACAGCGGGCAGCCGGTGCTGTTCCGCCGCGGCGACCCCGGCACCGCGGTGCGCGCGTCGAGCGCGGTGCCGGCCGTGTTCCAGCCGGTCAAGATCGGCGAGCGCGAGTACGTCGACGGCGGCCTCGTGGCGCCGGTGCCGGTGCGCTTCGCGCGCGAGATGGGTGCCGAACTGGTCATCGCGGTGGACATCTCGACGCCGCCTGAAGGCAACCCCACCGGCGACGCCGTGCGGCTGCTGCTGCAGACCTTCAACATCATGGGCGCGAGCATCAGCCGCTTCGAGCTGCGCGAGGCCGACGTCGTGCTGCGCCCGCGGCTCGCGGGCATCGGCAGCGCCGACTTCACGGCGCGCCAGCGCGCGATCGCCGCCGGGCGCGAGGCCGCACTGGCGCAGCTGCCCTTCATCCGCACGCGGCTGGCACAGGCAGCGCTGTAACGGTCAAGCGCTTCGGGACTGTCTTCACCTCGACGCGTGGAACGGCCGGGATCGGCCCGTGGCGGTCGTTCGCTAAGGCCTGACTGCGAGCGTGGATGCGCGGCACACGGCGCGGGCATGCATGCTCCGGCCCACCTCGCGCAGCAGCGGCGGTGCACTGCAGTCGCCCTGCCCTGCGCAGCGTGGTGGCCTGGCACGGTAAGCGGCGAGGATCGTGCCCCAACGCGTGGTGTAGGTCCACAGCCCGGAAGGGCCGAGATGCACGGGTAGTGTCCTGACTTGTGTGCAGAACCATTTGCCAACGGATGGCGGTGATGGCAAGAGGTTGATTGTCGAAGCCAACCTGCCCCCGCGAGGGGCCGAACCGCCATGACCGCCACTGCCAAGTGGTAAGCCTTCCGTCGTCGCCATTGAAGCCCTGCTGGGTCAGGAGCGCGACGTGTTCAAGCAACTGGTGCGCGAGTCGCTGCAGGCGGTGCTCGAAGCCGAGATGACCGAGCTGCTGGCGCCGAGCCCGGTCAGCGCACCGAGGCGCGCTCGGGCTACCGCGCCGGCTACTACAGCCGCAGCCTGGTCACGCGCATCGGCAAGCTCGAGCTGCGCGTGCCGCGCGACCGCGAGGGGCGCTTCTGCACCGAGCTGTTCGAGCGCTACCAGCGCTCGGAGAAGGCACTCGTCTCGGCGCTGGCGCAGATGTACGTGCAGGGCGTGTCCACCCGCAAGGTCAAGGCCGTGACCGAGGAGCTGTGCGGCCACGCGTTCTCGGCCAGCACGATCAGCCAGATCAACAAGGGCCTGGACGCGGCGCTGGCGAGGTTTGCCCACCGCCCGCTGGAGGAGGCCTACCCGTACCTGATCCTGGACGCGAGGTACGAGAAGGTGCGCATCGACGGGGTGATCCGCAGCCAGGCGGTGCTCATTGCCATCGGCGTCAACTGGGAGGGGCGGCGCCAGGTGCTGGTCGTCGAGCTCGCCAACCGGGAGAGTGCCACCAGCTGGAAGGACTTCGTGCGCCGGCTCAAGGAGCGCGGCCTTGCGGGCGTGGAGTTCGTCGTCAGCGACGACCACGAGGGACTGAAGAAGGCCGTCTCGGAGCTGCTGCCCCAGGCCGCCTGGCAGCGCTGCTACGTGCACTTCCTGCGCAACGCGCTGGACTACCTGCCGCGCCGCGCCGACGACGACTGCCTGCAGGAGCTGCGCTGGATCTACGACCGGCGCAACCTGAAGGAGGCGCAGGCCGATCTGGCGGCCTGGCTGCAGCGCTGGCAGGCGCGCTACCCGCGCCTGACCGACTGGGCCGAGCAGGCCATCGGCGAGACGCTGACGTTCTACATGCTGCCCAGGCAGCACCACAAGCATCTGAAGAGCACGAACCTGCTGGAGCGCCTGAACGAGGAGATCAAGCGCCGCACCCGCGTGGCTCGCATCTTCCCCAACCCGGCGTCGTGTCTTCGCCTGGTCAGAGCCCTGTGCGCCGAGACGCACGAGGCGTGGCTCGAGGACAAGCGCTATCTCAACATGGATCTGCTCAAGGAGCACAAGAAGGCCGCCATGAAGCTCGCGGCCTGATCAGCTCAACCTCGAACCGTGATCGGGTTTCTGCACAACTTGACAGACACAACCCGTGCTGGAGCACCTGCCCAAGGAGCTGCACGCCGGCGTCAGGCGGGCCCTGAAGGACGCCTGGTCGGCCTCGGACGCCGATCTGGCGCGCAAGCAGCTCGGCCGTCCGGCCTGCGCGCTGCAGGCCAGGCACCCGGGTGCGGCGGCCAGCCTGCGCGAGGGCCTGGAGGAGACGCTGACCGTGCAGGCACGGGGCATCACCGGGGCGCTGTACCGCACGCTGCGCACGACCAATCCCATCGAGAACCTGAACGGCTCGGTGGCCCACTACAGCCGCAACGTCAAGCGCTGGGGCGACGGGCAGATGGTGCTGCGCTGGGTGGCCAGCGCGCTCAGCGACGCGGCCACGCGCATGCGCAAGCTGCGTGGCTGCGGCCAGATGCGCACCCTCCTCAAGGCCCTGGATGCCCGTCGTGCGGCAAGCGACGACGGCGCCGTCCTCACGGCCGCGTAGCATGTTCACCAAGGAGCCGTCACCGGTCACGGTTCAACAGCGAACGGGACAGCGCCGCCGGACCATGCTCAGATACGGGCTCGCACCACGGCGTCCGACAACGCCACAGGCTCGCACCAATGACGTGTCGGTCATCTCGGCGCTGCCGTTCACCTTTTAGCCCATAGCCCGGTTGTTTCTTCCAGGACACCTGGCCCGCGCGCGGGGTTGGGTTACTCAGACGCAGCGCGCGCCGTCCACCTCGAGGCACGCCCCGGAAATGAACTCCGCCTCGTCGGACGCGAGGAAGAGCGCCGCGTTGGCGATGTCGAGCGGTCGGGACAGCCGCCCCAGCGGGATGGTCGCGATGAACTTCGCGCGACGCTCGGGCGTGTCCTCGCCCATGAAGTCGGCGAGGAGCCCGGTCTCGCCGGCCACCGGGTTGATCACGTTCACGCGGATACGCTCCGGGCCGAGCTCGGCGGCCATCGAGCGGCTGGTGACGATCGCGGCGCCCTTGCTGCCGTTGTACCAAGTCAGGCCCGGGCGCGGGCGAACGCCCGCGGTGGAGGCGATCGTGATGAAGCAGCCGCCGCCGGCCCTACGGAACACCGGCACCGCGTGCTTCGCGGTGAGGTACAGGCTCTTGACGTTGACCGCGTAGATGCGGTCGAACTCGTCCTCGCCCACCTCCAGCATCGGGCGGTTGCGATGCGTGGTGCCGGCGTTGTTGACGACGGTGGTGAGCCCGCCGTAGGCGTCGAGCGCGGACTGCACCAGGCGGGCGACGTCCGCGTCCTTCGACACGTCTGCCTGCACGAAGACCGCCTCGCCGCCGGCCGCGCGGATCTGCGCGGCCACCCGTTCGCCCCCCTCAGGCTGGAGGTCGTTGACGACCACCTTGCAGCCTTCCTGCGCGTAGCGCTTGGCGATGCCCTCGCCAAAGCCCGAACCCGCGCCGGTCACGATCGCAATCTTGCCCGCCAGCCTCATCGTTCACTCCTTCTCTCTTGGCTCTGCTCTCATCCGTGGCGGAAGGCCACGGTCTTGATGGTCGTGAAGGACAGCAGCCCCTCGATGCCCTTCTCGCGGCCATGGCCGCTGGACTTCACGCCGCCGAAGGGCAGCTCGACGCCGCCCGCCGCGCCGTAGTTGTTGATGAATACCTGCCCGGCGCGCAGCCTCTTGGCCATGCGGATTTGTCGCGCGCCGTCGCGGGTCCACACGCCGGCGACCAGGCCGTAGCGCGTGGCGTTCGCCAGCCGCACCGCCTCGTCCTCGCCGTCGAAGGGCATGGCGGCCAGCACCGGGCCGAAGATCTCCTGCTGAGCGATCGGATGGTCGGCCGGCACATCCGCAAAGAGCACCGGAGCAAGGTAGAAGCCTCCCGCGGGCGCGTCGGGCGCGATGCTGCCCCGGCCGACCACGCGCAAGCCGTCACGCTCGGCCATCTCGACGAATCGCGCGACGCGCTCGAGCTGGCTCCTGCGGATCAGTGGGCCGCACGCGAGATTGGCCGCGCCGGGCCCCACGCGCACCGCATCGAAGGCCTTGCCCAGCCGCGCAAGCAGTGGCTCGTAGATCGCGCGCTCGACGAGCAGGCGGCTGCCGGCCGAGCAGGTCTGCCCCGCGTTCTGCACGATCGCGTTGACCAGCGAGGGCAGCGCGGCATCGAGGTCGGCGTCGGCGAACACGATCTGCGGCGACTTGCCGCCCAGCTCCAGGGTGACCGGCACGTGGCGCTCGGCGGCCGCCTGCGCGACGCGCGTGCCGGTCTCGGGCGAGCCGGTGAACGAATAGTGGTCGATGCCGGGGTGCGCGGTGAGCGCGCTGCCCGCCTCGGAGCCCAGGCCGGTGACCAGGTTCAGCGCGCCGGCGGGAAGACCGCAGCCGGCTGCGAGCTCGGCCACCCGCAGCAGCGACAGGCAGGCGTCCTCGCCCGGCTTCACGACGCAGGCGTTGCCGGCGGCCAGCGCCGCGGCCACCGTACGCCCGAAGATCTGCATCGGGTAGTTCCAGGGCACGATATGCCCGGTCACGCCGTGCGGCTCGCGCTCGGCAAACACCGTGTAGCCCGCCTGGAAGGGGATCGTGTAGCCGCCCACCTTGTCGGCGAGGCCGCCGTAGAACTCGAAGTAGCGTGCGCAGGCGAGCGCGTCGCCGCGCGCCTGGCCGAGCGGCTTGCCGCAGTCGCGCGACTCGATCGCCGCCAGTTCGTCCGCGTGCTCCTGGATGCTCGCGGCCACGCGCATCAGCACGCGACCGCGCTCCAGCGCGCTTGCGCGGCCCCAGTCCCCCTCGAAGGCCTCCCGTGCGGCGGCCACCGCCGCGTCCACGTCGCGGGCGTCGCCGCGCGCGATCGCAGCGAAGGGCTGGCCGTCGGAAGGATCGATCATCGGCAGGGTCTGCCCTCCTGACCCGCGCACCCAGCGGTTTCCGATCCAGTGGAAGCCTTGGTCGTAGCGTGCGTTCATCTCGTACTCCGTGCCATGGGCGTCACTGACGCGCGCCGGCGGGTGGGGATGGGTCGGTGGCCGCCGGGCCGATCGGCGGCGACGCGTCGGTCGCGGCTGGACCGATCGGCGGGGCTACGTTCGTGGGCGCCGGCCCGATCGGAGGCGACGAGTCGGTAGCCGTCGGGCCGATCGGCGGCGACGCGTCCGTGGCCGCCGGACCGATCGGCGCAGATGAATCGGTAGCGGCCGGGCCGATCGCGGGCGCGCCGCCCGGGGGCATGGGCGACGACGGCCCGCCCGGCGCGGGAGCGCCGGACGGTGCGACCACGGGCGCGACCTCCGCCGGCGCGGCGCGTATCGCGTCGCGGATCCCGAGCGACAGGGGCGGAACGTAGGCGATGACCGCCAGGCAGCCGAGCACCACGAGCACGAAGGGCGCCAGGTGGGTGACGATACGCTCGAGCGGAATCTGCGCCACCGTGCACG
The DNA here is from genome assembly GCF_022631395.1 of Calidifontimicrobium sp. SYSU G02091. Classification (NCBI taxonomy): domain Bacteria; kingdom Pseudomonadati; phylum Pseudomonadota; class Betaproteobacteria; order Burkholderiales; family Sphaerotilaceae; genus Azohydromonas; species Calidifontimicrobium sp. SYSU G02091. The sequence continues at coordinate 26,093 of NZ_JALBGB010000007.1, read as the reverse complement.
CAGCGAACAGATTGACGCCGAACGGCGGCGTGATCATGCCCAGCGCCAGATTCACCACCATGATGATCCCGAAGTGGACGGGATCAATGCCGAAGTGCACGGCCACGGGAACCAGGATCGGTGCGAGCACGATGATGGCGGCCGAGGTCTCGATGAACATCCCGATCACGAACAGCGCCGCGTTGATGCCGAGCAGGAACCAGGCCGGCGAATCGAGCGCCTGCGCGAGCCAGTGGCCGATCGCCTCGGGCACGCCCTCGCGCGTGATGATCAGTGCAAACAGGCCGGCGTTGGCGATGATGAACATGATCACCGCACTCGAAAGCACCGACTTCTTGAGGATGGGCAGCAGGTCCCGCAGCCCGAGTTCGCGGTGGATCACCAGCCCGACCAGCAGCGCGTAGAACACCGCGACGACCGAGGCCTCTGTCGGCGTGAACACGCCGCCGTAGATGCCGCCGAGGATGATGAAGGGCATCAGCAGCGCCCAGCTCGCGTCCATCGTCGCACGCAGCACCGGCAGCCGCCCGTCACCGTCCTGCTTGCCCCAGCCCTTGATGCGGCAGTAGACATGCACGAAGAGCATCAGCGTCACGCCGATCAGGATGCCGGGGCCGATGCCGGCCAGGAACAGATCACCGATCGACACCTCGGCCGCCACGCCGAACAGGATCATCGGGATCGAAGGCGGAATCACCACGCCGAGTTCGGCCGAAGTCGCCTGCAGCGCGGCGGCGTAGCTGGTGGGGTAGCCGTGGCGGATCAGCGCCGGGATGAGGATTGCGCCGATCGCGAAGGTCGTCGCCACCGACGAGCCCGACACTGCGGCGAAGATCATGCAGGTCAGCACGGTGGTCATCGGCAGTCCCCCCTGCACGCCACCCACCAGCGACTTGGCAAACTCGACAAGCCGCCGCGAGATGCCGCTGGCCTCCATCAGGTTTCCGGCGAGGATGAAGAAGGGGATGGCCGCGAGGGGGAACTTGTCGATCGCGGTGAACATCTCCTTGGGTGCGATGATCAGCCGCGAGGGGTCGAAGAGCGCCAAGCCCAGAATCGCAGAGCTGCCGATCGAGACGGCGATCGAGATGCTGAAGGCGAAGCACAGCAGCATCGTGAAGAGCAAGGTAGAGGACATCGCGTTGCCGTCGTGGGATTGGTTGGCGCGCGCCCGCCGCGGCCGTGCGGCCGCGACGCCAGGCGTTCACTGTGCGGTGCCGAGTTCTTCGTTCCTCGGATCGAGGAAGTTCGCGGTCACGGCGAGCATCGAGAGCAGCGCGCCCACGGGCAGCGCGAGGTAGGCCCAGCCCATTGACATGTCGATGCTGGCGAAGGTCTGGAAGCGCACGCGCCAGGCCAGGTCGATGCCATACCAGGCGATCACGGTCAGATAGGCGAGCGACACGCCGGCGATCCCCAGACGCACGTAGCGCAGCCACGCGCCGCGCGACAGCCTGAGCATCAGGTCCACCGATACGAGCGCGCCTCGCCTGAACGCGGCTGCGGTGCCCAGCATCACCATCCAGATCAGCAGCCGGCGCATCGCCTCTTCGGTCCAGGTCGACGGTTCCTCGAGCAGGAAACGGCTGACCACCTGCCACAGGCCGAGCGCGGCCACCAGCGCCAGCAGCAATGCGGCGAGCAGGAGTGCCAGCCCGCTGAGGCGGCGGTCGAGGGAGAGGATCAGGGATCTCACGGGGACTCCCGCACGTGCAGGAACGAGGGGGCGGCAGGCCGCGGCCGCACAGGGCGGCCGCGGCCGACACCTGGGCCTACTTGACCGCCTGGATCGCAGCGATGCGATCCGCACCGAACTCCTTCGCGTACTCGGGGAACACGGTCGCGACCGCCTTGCGGAAGCTCTCGCCATCCACGTTCTCGACGACCTGCATGCCGTCCTTGCGAAGCTGTGCGATGCCGTTGGCCTCGTCGTCGTTGACCTTCTTGCGCTGCGCGGCGGCGCCCTTGCGTGCGGCGTCGACGAAGACCTTCTTGTCGGCGTCGGACAGCTTGTTCCACACCGCCGGCGACAGGATGATCACCGCGGGCGAGTACACGTGGCCGGTGAGCGACAGATGCTTCTGCACCTGGGCGAACTTCGCCGAGAGGATCACCGGGATCGGGTTCTCCTGGCCATCGACCGTGCCCTGCTGCAAGGCGGTGAACAGCTCGGGGAAGGGCATCGGCGTGGGCAGGATGCCGAAGGTCTTGTACCCGTCCATGTGCACCTTGTTCTCCATGGTGCGCATCTTCAGGCCCTTCGCGTCTTCGGCCTTCACGATCGGCCGCTTGTTGTTGGTCATGTGCCGAAAGCCGTTCTCGGTCCATGCCAGGCCGATCAGGTTCTTGGCCCGCATCTTGGCGAGCAGGTCCTCTCCGATCGGGCCGTCGAGGGTCTTGCGCGCGTGGTCGTAGCCGCGGAACAGGAAGGGAATGTCGACGATCTTCACCTCGGGCACGAAGTTGCCGAGCGGCCCCGTGGAGGTGTTGACCAGGTCGAGCGTGCCGAGCTGCACGGCCTCGATCATCTCGCGCTCGCCGCCGAGCGCCGAGCTCGGGAATTGCTGGCACTTGTAGCGCCCCTGCGTGCCCTTCTCCATCTCGTCGCAGAACACGGTGGAGCCGACGCCGTAGTGCGACTCCTTCGAGGTGGCGTAGCCGATCTTCAGCACGGTCTGCGCCTGCGCGGCGCCGATCGTGGCGACGGTGGCCGCGACGGCCAGTGCGATGCGGGTGAAAGTGGTCTTCATGCTGTCTACCTCCTGGGGTTGGGATGCCCTCAACGCGGATGGCGCGCCTGGGCTTGAACGACGGGAACGGTCACCGCCTCCGGGTTGTCGCGAACGTACTGGTGCACGATCGCAACGAAGCTCTCGTCGGCCTTCAGGCCCAGCGCCGACGCGCGCCGCGTCTCGAAGCGCGAGGGCCAGCCGCCGACGATGCGCGCGACGTCCGCATCCGGCTCGAACGTCAGCTTCGACACCGCCGCCTCGCCACCCACCTCGCGCAACGCCTCGATCATCTGGCGCACGGTGACGGTGAGCGCGGGCAGGTTCATCGCGGTGCGCCCGCCGAAGGCCTCGCGGCTCGCCTCGAACACGGCGATCAGCCCGTCGATCGTGCTGGCCGGCGAGGCCAGCGCGACCGCCGTGTCGAGGGGCACCGGACAATTCGCCGGCAGGCCCGCCAGCGGCTCCCGGATGACACCCGACAGGAAACCGGAAGCCGCGGCGTTCGGCCTGCCCGGCCGCACCGACACGGTCATCAGCCGCGCGGCCCGCCCGTCGAGGAAGCCCTTGCGCGTGTAGTCGGCGATCAGCTGCTCGCAAACGAACTTCTGGATGCCATACGATGACTGCGGCGTGGGCAGCGTGTCGTCGCGTACCACCGGCGGCAGCGCAATGGCCGGGTCCGAGCCGAACACCGCGACCGAACTCGCGAAGACGAGTCGCGGCGAGTTGCCGGCGGCACGGCAGGCGTCGAGCAGCGCGCGCGTGGTATCGAGGTTGGAGCGCATGCCGAGGTCGAAGTCCGCCTCGCACTCGCCCGAGACCGCCGACGCGAGGTGGAAGACGCCTTCGGGTCGCTCGCGCAAGAGCGAGGGAATGCGCTCGAGCAGGTCGCCCACATCCACGCTCACCCGCGGGTCGGCGAGCAGCGCACGATCCGGCGCGACGCGGTCGGCGAGGATCAGGCGGTCGATCGGGCGGCCGGCCAGCGTGCCACGCGCAAGCAGCGTGCGCGCGAGCCGCGCCCCGAGGAAGCCCGCGCCGCCGGTGATCAGCACTTTCATCGTTGGAAGTCCTTCCAGCGCGCGAACCAGCCGAGGCCGGCCGAGGTGCCAGCGCGAGGACGATACTCGCAGCCGACCCAGCCCGCGTAGCCCAGCGCGTCGAGCTTTTCGAACAGGTACGTGTAGTTGACCTCACCAACGTCGGGCTCGTGCCGCTCGGGCACGCCGGCGACCTGAATGTGCCCGACGCCGGCTGCGTGCTTCTCATAGCGGCGCAGCAGATCACCCTCGACGATCTGGCAGTGGTAGAAGTCCATCTGCACATTCAGGTTCGGCTCGCCCACCTCCTCGCGGATCGAGTGCGCATCGTCCTGCGTGGAGAGGAAATAGCCGGGGATGTCGCGATGGTTGATCGGCTCGATCAGCACCGTGATGCCGTCGGGCGCGAGCATGCGCGCCGCGCGACGCAGATTCGCCACGTAGGTCGCGCGCATCGCGGAGCGGTCCGCGCCTGGCGCGGCGATCCCGGCCATCGCGTGCAGGCGGGTGCAGCCGGTGGCGAGCGCGTAGGCGCCCGCTCGACGCACCCCCTGCTCGAACTCGGCCTCGCGGCCCGGCAGTGCGGCGATGCCGCGCTCGCCCGCGTCGAAGTCTCCGGGCGGCATGTTGAACAGCGCCTGCGTCAGGCCGTTCGCCCTCAGCCGCGCGGCGATCTCGGCGGGCGGCCACGCGTAGGGGAACAGGAACTCGACACCCGTGAAGCCATCGGCGGCCGCCGCACCGAAGCGGTCGAGGAACTCGTGCTCGCCGTACATCATCGACAGGTTGGCTGCGAAGCGGGGCATCGACAGGACTCCTCTACCAGCGCGCGCCGAACTCGCGGCGCAGCTCGTCGATCTGCTCTTCGGTGAGCAGCCGCACGCGCTTGCCGTCGAGCTGTAGGAAGAGCCGGGCGGTGGCCTCGAGCTCCTCCATCGCATACGCGGCGGCCTCGATCGAGTCACCGCTCACCACCGGGCCGTGATTGGCGAGCAGCACCGCCGCGTGCTCGCCGGCGAGCTCGCGGATCGCGTCGGCCACGCGCGGATCGCCCGGGCGGAAGTAAGGCACCAGCGGCAGGCGCCCGACCTTCATCACGTAGTACGCGGTGAGCGCGGGCAGCACGCTGCGCGGATCGATGCCCTCGAGCACCGACACCGCCACCGCGTAGTGCGAGTGCAGGTGCACGATCGCGCGCGCCGCCCCGCGCCGCTGGTACACGGCGGTGTGCAGGGGCAGCTCCTTGGTGGGCGCGTCGCCACAGAGCAGCCGCCCGTCGAAGCCGACCTTCGAAAGGCGCGCAGGGTCGAGCTCACCGAGGCAGGCGTTGGTGGGCGTGAACAGCCAGCCGTCGTCGAGCTGCACCGAGAGGTTGCCCGAACTGCCCGCGGTGAGGCCGCGCGCGTACAGCGAGCGGCCGATCTCGCACAGGCGCTCGCGGGCGCGCTGCTCGGCGGGGCTCATCGGGCGGGGGTTCGCGGCGCTCACCGGCCCGCTCCCCGCGCGGTCGAGGACGCGGCCGCAGCGCCAGCCTCGCCCGACATCGCGAGCGCTTCGGCGAAGAAGTCGGGCCCGCCGAAGTTTCCCGACTTCAGCGCGAGCCACAGCGATCGCCCCTCGGCCTGCGTCCACGGAACGCCGGGCGCGATCGTCGGGCCGATGCGAAGCTGCGCGACGCCGAGCGCCTGCACCACCGCACCCGAGGTCTCCCCGCCCGCGACCACCAGCCGCCGCACACCTGCCTCGACCAGGCCCTGCGCGACGCGCGCCAGGCACCGCTCGACCAGCTCGCCGGCGCGCGCGGCGCCGAGCTCGCGCTGAATGGCCGACACCTCATCAGCCTGCGCCGTCGCGTAGACCAGCGGCGCCTGGCCTTCGGCGAGCCGGCCGCGCGCCCATTCGAGCGCGCCGGCAGCGAGGTCGCGCCCGGCGGCGAGCTCGCGCGGATCGAGCCGCAGGCCGGGCCTGCCGCCCGCGAGCCAGCGCGCCACCTGGCCGTTGGTGGCCACCGAGCACGAGCCCGACAGCACCGCGGCGCCGCCGCCCACCGGATCGAGCCGCGCCGCGTCGCCTTGCTGGCGCAGCCAGCCGCGCGCACGGTAGTTCTGCGGCAGCCCGAGCGCCACGCCCGAGCCCGCGGTGACCAGCGGCATGCCGTCGCAGGCCGCGCCGATCGCGAGCAGGTCGGCGTCGGACGTCGCGTCCACGATCGCGATGCGCACGCCCTCGGCACGCAGCGCGTCGAAGCGCGCGCGGATCGCCTCGGCACCCTTGGCGACCGCGTCGTAGCGCACCAGACCCACCTTCGACGGCGTCTGCGCCTGCAGCACGCGCACCAGGTTCGAGTCGGTCATCGGCGTGAGCGGATGGGTGCGCATGCCCGAGTCCGACAGCAGCTCGTCGCCGACGAACAGGTGTCCGCGGAAGACGCTGCGGCCGTTCTCGGGAAAGGCCGGACAGGCGATCGTGAAGTCGGTGGCCAGACGCTGCATCAGCGCGTCGGCCACCGGGCCGATGTTCCCGGCCGGTGTGGAGTCGAAGGTGGAGCAGTATTTGAAGTAGAACTGCCGCGCGCCGCCGGCACGCAGCCAGTCGAGCGCCGCGAGCGACGCGCGCACCGCGTCGGCCGCGGGCACGGTGCGCGACTTCAGCGCCACCACCACCGCATCCGCGTCGGGCGCCGGCCCCTGCGGCACGCCGATCACCTGCACGGTGCGCATGCCGTTGCGCACCAGCATGCTCGCCACGTCGGTGGCGCCGGTGAAGTCGTCGGCGACGACGCCCAGGATCACCGGCCTGCCCCCTCGCCACCGGACGCAGCCGCTGCCGGCAGCTCGATGCCGGCCAGCGCCGCGAACATCTTGATGACCGACGTATCGTCGTCGCCGCCGTGGCCCAGCGCCGCCGTGGCGAGGTACATCTGGTGCGCGGCCGAAGCGAGCGGCAGCGGAAAGGTGAGCTTGCGCGCCGCATCGAGCACGATGCCGAGGTCCTTCACGAAGATGTTCACCGCCGACAGCGGCGTGTAGTCGCCGTCGAGGATGTGCGGCACACGGTTCTGGAACATCCAGCTCATGCCCGCCGAGTTGCAGATCACGTCGTAGAGCGCGCGCGGCTCGGCGCCCGCACGGATGCCCAGCGCCATCGCCTCGCAGGCCGCGGCAATGTGCACCCCGGCCAGGTGCTGGTTGACCATCTTCACCGTGGAGCCGATGCCCGGCGCTTCGCCCAGGCGATAGACCTTGCCGGCGATCGCGTCGAGCAGCGCGGCGGCCTTGTCGAAGGCCTCGGCCGGCCCCGAGCCCATCACCGTCATCTGTCCTTCGGCAGCCTTGCGTGCACCGCCTGACACCGGGCCGTCGATCATCAGCACGCCGTGCTCGGCGAGGCGCTGAGCCCACTGCGGCGGCAGCGCGGGATCGACGGTGGCCGACGCGATCACGACCGAGCCCGGGCGCATGCCCGGCACCAGCCCGCCCTCGCCGAAGAGCACCTGCTCGGTCTGCGCCGCGTTCACGACGAGCACGAGCACCACGTCGCAGGCAGCGGCCAGATCCGCGGGCCGCCGCGCGATCCGGCCACCTTCGGCGGCGAAGCGCGCGAGGACTTCCTCGCGGGTGTCACAACCCCAGGTGGCCAACCCCTTGCGCAGCGCCGAGGTGGCCGCGCCCCACCCCATCGAGCCCAGCCCGATCACACCCACGGTGGTCGTCATGCGTTCGTCCCCGAGCCGGTCGCGGCGGCGCGCCTGGCAGCCCGGGGTCGCACACGGCGCGCCTGGATGCCTTCGCGGATGCGCCGCGCCGCGTTGTGCATGTGGGTGGCCGCCGCCGCTCTGGCCCGAGCGGCGTCGCCCTCGAAGATCGCCCGCGCGAGCTCGCGGTGCTCGTCGCGCACCTGCTGCGCGAAGTCGTCGCGCCGTGCTTCGTTGGCGCGCGTGACGGCCACTGCTGCCCTCACGTACTGATCGAGGAAGCCGAGCAGGCGGCCGAACTGGGGGTTGCCGCTCGCATCCGCGATCCGGCGATGGAAGGCGACGTCCTCGGCCACGCCGTCACCGCCAGCGTCGACCGCAGCGTCGATCGCCTCGCAAGCGTCGAGGATCGCCCGGCGTGTGGCGGCATCGGCCCTCTCGGCCGCCAAACCGGCGGCCTCGGATTCGAGCGCGCGGCGCACCTCGAGCACCTCGATCACCGCATCGGGCGTGCCCAGCAGCGCGGGATCCAGCAGCAGCGGCCGGTTCGCGGCCGCCTGCGCGACATAGACGCCACTGCCCTGCCGCGACACCAGCAGACCCGTGGACTTCAGCCGGCTGATCGCCTCGCGCACCACGGTGCGCGAAACGCCGTACTGCTGGACCAACTTGGCCTCGGTGGGCAGCGCGTCGCCCGGTGAGAGCTCCCCACACTCGATCGCCGCCTGCAGCACCGCGGCGAGGCGATCCGACAGGCGGACGGGAGGCTGGAGCATGCCGAGCTCACTCATGTGATCATCGTACAAATTGCCGCCGCGGTTGTCTTGCCGCGGCGCACAACGGACGCGGGACCCCAGGCGCATTCCGGTCGGCGCCGCGCGGCGCGAACATCAACCGCGAGGACTTGCGCAACGGGGCAAGTGGTTCACATTACTGATGCCAAAACGCAGCCGATGCCGACTTAAGTCCTTGATTTTCTTGGGATAACGGCAGGAGGCAGGTCGAAGGCAAGCCCCGCGCACGGCATCGCGCACCCAAGGTGCCGGCAGTCGCGCCTGCCGCCGTGGTCTGCGCCCGCAGGATGACGAACTCCTCGCCGCCGACGCCCGCGACGGTGTCGGCCTCGCGCGCCGTGGCGAGCAAACGCTGCGCGACCAGCGTCAGCAGCGCATCGCCAGCGAGGTGGCCGTGCCGGTCGTTGACCTGCTTGACGTGGTCGATGTCGACCGCCAGCACCGAGAACGCAGCCCCGCCGCGTCGCGTGCGCGACCCGACTCGCACTGCAGGTCGGCGTCGAGCGCGCGGCGGTTGTGCAGCCCGGTCGGCGCATCGCGCAACGACATCGCCTGCAGGCGCTTGACCAACCGCACCATCAGCAGCGCGACGAGGGTGAAGTTGCACATCGCGGCCGCCGCGATGTCGATGAACAGGAGGCTGCGGTTGGCGCCGTCGAGCCGGTCCCTCTCGCGCGAGTGCGTCGTGTCGGCCGCCTGCTGCCCCAAGCGCACGCCGAACAGCGGCAGCGCGGCGACGAACGGCTCCACCCTTCACGGCGCACGAATCCACCCCGTCAGCGCCCGCCGTGACCGGTGCCATCGGCAAGTCGCTGCTGGGGTCGACGGCGGGGCACCGGTGACGCCGACGCCCCCCGCCTCAGATCTGCGCAACGTCCGTCGGCGCCAGAGGTTCGCGGCGCAGCGCCTCGCGGCCGCAGAGGTGCCTCGGCCACCGGCCGAAATCGGCGCTCGGGGAGGCGCGCGCAGAATCGCGCGCACGCCGCCGATGCGCACGACCGCTGCCATGCGCCTGCTGTTCGACCCCCACCTCGTCAACGATCCCTTCGGCGACCCGGGACTGTTCGTCGACTGCCGCGACGAGCGGCGGGCGCTGCTGTTCGACCTCGGCGACCTGCGCGCGTTGCCGCCGCGCAAGCTGCTGCGTGTATCCCACGCCTTCGTCAGTCACACGCACATGGACCACTTCGCCGGCTTCGACCACCTGCTGCGCGTCGTCCTCGGGCGCAAGGCGCAGCTGACGCTGGTCGGGGGACCTCGGTTCGTCGACCAGGTCGAACACAAGCTGCGCGCCTACGCGTGGAACGTCGTGCACCGCTACGAGGTCGAGCTCGTGCTCGACGTGCTCGCCGTGGCACCCGACGGCAGCGGCGAGCGCGCACGCTTCTCGAGCCGCCGCGCGTTCGCCCGCGACAGCACGCAGGCCTTCCGCTGGGCCGACGACGTGCTGCTCGACACGGCGCTGTTGCGCGTGCGCGGCGGTTTCGTCGACCACGGCATCCCGTGCCTGGCGTTCGTGATCGAGGAGAAGGCCCGCGTGAAGCTCGCGAAGGACCGGCTCGACGCGCTGGGCCTGTCCACCGGGGCCTGGCTGCGCGGCCTCAAGCAGGCCGTGCTGGCTGGTGCCAGCGACGACACGCCGATCGACATCGAGTGGCGCGACGCCTGCGGCGCCCACCGCACGACGCGCCCGCTGGGCGCGCTGCGCGACGTCGTGCTCGCCGTCGCGCCGGGGCAGCGCATCGGCTACGTCACCGACCTGCGCCACACCGACGCCAACGTCGACCGGCTGAAGGCGCTGCTCCGCGGCGTCGACCGCCTCTACATCGAGGCCGTCTTCCTGCACGCCGATCTCGCGCACGCGCAGCGCAAGCACCACCTGACCGCCCGCCAGGCCGGCGAGATCGCGCGCGCCGTCGGCGCGCACGACGTGGTGCCCTTCCACTTCTCGCCCCGCTACACGGACCACCCCGAAGCGCTGCAACGCGAAGTGATCGCGGCCTGGCGACACGCGACGTGAGCGCGTCAGAGCGGGACAGCCGCAACAGCAAAGCGCCCGCTCGGCGCTGGCGTCCAGCACCCGGGCGCGCGGCCGCCTCCTGACAAACCCCGAGCCGCGCGCGAACCAGGCGCACATTGCGCCATCATTGCGCCCCGCAACACCGCCGCGCACGGGCGCTGCCACGTGCCGCGGCCACGACCGCCAACAACCGGAGGAGCCTGCCGATGACCCTGAACCGCCGTTGCCTGATCGCCGCTGCCGCTGCCGCAGCCTGTGCCTCGTGGCTGCCCGCGCAGGCGCAGAACGTGATCAAGATCGCCGGTCTGTACGAGCTGTCCGGCGCCGGCGCGACCGCCGGCACCAACTTCAGGAACGGCGTCGAGATGGCGGTCAAGGAGATCAACGCCGCCGGCGGCATCCTCGGCCGCAGGATCCAGCACACGATCTCCGACACGCAGACCAACCCCGGCGTGGCCAAGGGGCTGGCGGCCAAGGCCGTCGACGACGACGTGTTCGCGGTGTTCGGGCCGGTGTTCTCCGGCTCGATCATGGTCAGCATGGCCGAGACGCGCCGCGCCGAGGTACCCAACTTCACCGGCGGCGAGGCCGCGGCGATCACCAAGCAGGGCAACCCGTACATTTTCCGCACCAGCTTCACGCAGGACACGGCGATGCCGAAGGTGGCGCGCTACATCGCCAACGGCCTGAAGGCGAAGACGGTCGCGGTGATGTTCGTCAACAACGACTTCGGCAAGGGCGGCCGCGACTCGATCACGCAGGCGCTGCAGGCCAACGGCGTGCGCGTCGTCGCCGACATCTCGACCGACCAGGCGCAGGTCGACTTCTCGGCGCCGGTGCTGCGCGCCAAGCAGGCCAACCCCGACGCGCTGTTCGTCTACCTCAACGAGGAAGAGTCGGCACGTGCGCTGCGCGAGCTGCGCAAGCAAGGCTGGGACAAACCGATCGTCGGCGAGACGACGCTGACCGGGCAGAAGGTGATCGACCTCGCCGGCGACGCGGCCAACGGCGCGATCGCGCACGTCGGCCTGACGGTCGACGCACCCAACCCGCTGATGCTCAAGTTCAAGGCCAACTTCTACCGCGAGTACAAGTACATCTCGGACCACAACGGCATCAAGGGCTACACCGGCGTGTACCTGCTCAAGCACGCGATCGAGAAGGTTGGGAAGCTCGACCGCAAGGCCGTCGCGAAGGCGCTGCACGGGATGACGGTCACCGCGGCGAAGGAGCCCGGCGTGCTGATGGACGTCTCGATCGACGCCAACGGCGACCTCGACCGCGAGAGCTTCCTCGTCGAGGTCCGCGACGGCCGCCAGATCGTCAAGGAAGTGCTGCCGGCACTGGCCAGGAAGTAGCCGCCGGACCGACGCCGCCGGCCCGGCGCGCGCGCCCGGGTCCGGCCGGCGTCGCGCGCCGCACCGACGCCGATGACCGACTTCGTGCAACTGCTGCTCTCGGGCATGGCCACCGGGAGCATCTACGCGCTGGCCGCGCTGGGCTTCACGCTGCTGTGGCAGGCCAGCGGCACGATCAACTTCGCGCAGGGCGAGTTCGTGATGCTGCCGGCCTTCGCGATGCTCGGCTTCGGCGCGCTCGGCGCACCGCTGCCGCTGGCGTTCGCGCTGACCTGTGTCCTCGCCGTCGTCGTGCTCGGCTGGGCGTTCAAGCGCGGCATTGCCGACCCGCTGCTGCGCTTCGGGTTGATGCCCATCGTCGTCGCGACGATCGGACTCGCAATCGCCGCGCGCAACGGCGTGCGCGCCGGCTACAGCGCCGAGGCGCACCCGTTCCCGTCGCCGTTCGGCACCGAGCTGTTCACGCTCGGCGGCCTCACCGTCTCGCTGGCCGACCTCGGCACGCTGGCCGTCGCGCTCGCGCTGGTGCTGGGCACGCAGGCCTTCCTCGCGCGCACCGTCACCGGCCGCGCGATGCAGGCGGTCGCGCAGAACGCCGAGAGCGCGACCGTGCTCGGCATCGACGTGCCGCGGATGATCCTCTACACCTTCGCGATCAACGCCGTGCTGGCCTGCGCCGCGGCGCTGCTCGTCACGCCGACGTACCTGGCGAAGTTCGACATGGGCGAGAGCCTCGGCGCCAAGGCATTCTTCGCCGCGATCATCGGCGGGTTCAACAACTCGCGCGGCGCGCTGCTCGGCGGCATCGTCGTCGGCGTCTCGGAGAACCTCGCCGCGGCCTATGTCTCGCCAGCGTACAAGGACGCGGTGGCACTGGTGCTGTTCATGGCGGTGATCCTGTTGCGGCCCCAGGGTCTGCTCGGCCGCAAGGTCGAGCGCAAGGTCTGACCAGTCCGTGCCCGCGATGAAGCGCAGCCACGTCGTCGGCAGCCTGCTCGTGCTGGCGGTGCTGCTCGCGGTGCCGCCGTGGCTGAAGAACTACGGCGTCTACCTGTTCAGCTACTGGCTGGTGTTCGTGATCGCGACGATGGGGCTGAACCTGACGGTGGGCTACGCCGGGCAGAAGTCGCTCGGACACGCGGCATTCTTCGGCATCGGCGCGTACACGGTCGCGATCCTGCTGAAGGCCGGCGTGAGCTTCTGGATCGGGCTGCCGGCGGCCGTCGTGCTCTGCTTCGTCGTCGGCCTCGCGCTGGGCTTTCCGGCACTGCGCGTGCAGACGATCTACCTCGCGTTCGCGACGCTGGGCTTCAACACCGCGGTGTGGCTGGTGATGCGCAACGAGGAGTGGCTGACCGGCGGCACGTTCGGCATCAACAACATCGCGCGGCCGAGCCTGTTCGGGCTGGAGCTGCAGCGCAACCTCGCGTACTACTACTTCGTGCTCGCTGTCGCGATCGTGACGGGCGCGCTGCTGTGGCGGCTGCTCGACTCGCCGTGGGGCAAGGCCTTCACCGCGCTGCGCGACAACCCGATCCGCGCCGAGAGCCTCGGCGTCGACGTGCGCGCGTACACGCTGCTGTCGTTCGCGATCGGCGCGGCGTACGCCGGCGTCGCGGGGGCGCTGTACGCGCCGCTGGTGGAGTTCATCGAGCCGGCACCGTTCACGGTCGGCGCGTCGATCATGATGTACCTGATGGTCGTCGTCGGTGGCGCCGGGCGTTTCTTCGGCCCGCTGCTCGGCGCAGCGGTCGGCGTGCTGCTGCCCGAGTGGCTGCGCTTCGCGCAGGCGTGGTACCTGTTCGTGTTCGGCATCGCAGTGATCGTGCTGGTGCGCTGGCTGCCCGACGGGCTGCTGTCGATCCCCGAGCGGCTGCGCGAGCGCCGCCACGCGCGCGAAGCCGCTGCTGCGCGGGCGCGCGGCCCCGGAGCGGCGCGATGACGCGGCCGGTGCTCAGCGTGCGCGGCCTGCGCAAGTCGTACGGCGCGATCCGCGCCGTCGACGGCGTCGACTTCGACGTGATGCCCGGCGAAATCTTCGGCGTCATCGGCCCCAACGGCTCGGGCAAGACGACGATGTTCAACAGCGTGCTCGGCCAGATCGCGCCGGACGCCGGGCGCATCGAGCTGCACGGCGAAGACATCACCGGGCTCGACGCGGTGGCGCTGAACCGCCGCGGCGTCGGCCGCACGTTCCAGACGCTGCAGGTGTTCCCGAAGATGACGGTGCGCGACAACCTGCTCGTCGCCGCCCAGGAGCACCGCGGCACGATGTGGAGCCGCCTGTTCGCGCCCGGCGACTCGGGCCTGGGCGCGAAGGCCGACGCGCTGATCGAGCAGTTCCGCCTGCGCCACGTCGCGCACCTGCGCGCCGGCGAGCTCAGCTACGGGCAGCAGAAGCTCGTCGACATCGCGATGGCGTTCATGAGCGAGCCGGCGCTGGTGCTGCTCGACGAGCCGTGCGCCGGCGTCAACCCGAGCCTGGTCGGCGGCATCCGCACGCTGCTGCAGGAACTCAACGCGACGCGGCGCGGCAGCTTCGTCGTCATCGAGCACAACATGGACTTCGTGATGGCGCTTTGCCACCGCGTGATGGTGATGGTCGAGGGCCGCGTGCTGGCGGTCGGCACGCCGGCCGAGATCCGCGCCGACAAGGCCGTGCTCGACGCCTACCTGGGGTACTGACGGTGTCCGACGCGGCGATCGAGTTCGACGGGGTCGTCGCCGGCTACGGCGAGTTCATGATCCTGAACCGCCTGAGCCTGCGGGCGCGCCGCGGTGCCGTGACGCTGCTGATCGGTCCCAACGGCGCGGGCAAGAGCACGGTGCTGAAGACACTGTTCGGCCTGCTGAAGGTGCGCGAGGGGCGCATCCGCCTCGACGGGCGTGACATCACCGGCGCGCCGCCGCGGCGCATGCTCACCGAGCACGGGGTGGCCTTCGTACCGCAGGGGCGCAACCTGTTCCCGCAGCTGACGGTATGGGAGAACCTCGAACTCGGCGGCATCACGATCGGCATGAAGGCCACGCACGAGCGCATTCCCGAGGTGCTCGAGCTGTTCCCGCGCGTGCGCGAGCGCCTGCACAGCGCGGCGTCGACACTGTCGGGTGGCGAGCAGAAGCAGCTCGAAGTCGGCCGCGCGCTGCTGTTGCGGCCGCGGGTGCTGCTGATCGACGAGCCGTCGATCGGGCTGTCGCCGCTCGTCGTGGCCGACGTGTTCCGCGTGCTGCGCGAGCTCGCCGCGCGCGGCACGACGATCCTGATGGTCGAGCAGAACGTCAAGACGGCGCTGAAGATGGCCGACGAGGCGATCGCGCTCGAGTCGGGCCGCCAGGTGCTGCACCGGCCGGCCGACGAACTGCTCGCCGACCCGCAGCTCGAAACGCTGTTCCTCGGCGGTGCCGGGGCCGCCGACGCGGCAGCCGCCGCGGGCCGCTGATGCCGGGCGCAGCCATGGGCGCGGTGCGCATCGCGGTGGCCGGCGCGGGCGTGATGGGCCGCGTGCACGCCGCTGCGGTGCGTTCGACGCCGGGCGCGGTGCTGTCGGCGCTGGCCGACCCGGCGCCCGACGCCGCCGCGGTCGCGGCACAGCTCGGCGTGCCGTGGTTTGCCTCGCTCGACGAACTGCTCGCGCACGGCCGCCCCGACGGCGTCGTGCTCGCGACGCCGAACACGCTGCACGTCGCGCAGGCGCTGCAGTGCCTCGACGCCGGCGTCGCGGTGCTCGTCGAGAAGCCGGTGGCGACCCGCGTCGCCGAGGCGGCGCCGCTGCTGCGCGCGGTGCAGGCACCCGGCGCGCGCGTGCTGGTGGGCCACCACCGCGCGCACAGCCCGATCATCGAGCGTGCCGTCGAGGTCGTGCGCTCCGGCGCGCTCGGCCGCCTCGTCGTCGTGACCGGCAGCGCGCTGTTCTGCAAGCCCGACCGCTACTTCGACGACGGGCCATGGCGGCGCGAGCCCGGCGGCGGGCCGATCCTGCTGAACCTGATCCACGACGTGCACAACCTGCGGCTGCTCGCCGGCGAGATCGTCGCGGTGCAGGCGTTCGCGTCGAACGCGGTGCGCGGCTTCGCCGTCGAGGACACCGTCGCGATCGGCCTGCGCTTCGCCAGCGGCGCGCTCGGCAGCTTCGTGCTCAGCGACACCGCCGCGTGCCCGCGCAGCTGGGAGCAGACCAGCGGCGAGAACCCGGCCTACGCGCGCTGCGACGACGAGGACTGCTACGTCGTCGCCGGCACCGACGGCAGCCTCGCGGTGCCGACGATGCGGCTGCGCCGCTACGCGCGCCGCGAGGAGCGTTCGTGGTTCGAGCCGTTCGAGACCCGCGTCGTGGCCGTCGAGCGCGCCGACCCGGTGCTGCGGCAGATGGCGCACTTCGCCGCCGTCGTGCGCGGCGAGGCGGCGCCGCGCGTGAGCGTGGCCGACGCCGTCGCGAACCTGCGCGTCACCGAGGCGGTCGCACTGGCCGCGCGCAGCGGTGGCAGCGTCGACGTCGCGGCCGGCTGAGCGTCGCGGCGGAGACCCGCGCATGCGCATCAGCGGCCGCACCGAACTGATCGCGCACATCGGCCACCCGACGCACGCGTTCAAGGCCCCGCTGATCTACAACCCGTGGTTCGAGCAGGCCGGTGTCGACGCCGTCGTCGTGCCGATGGCCTGCCGCGCCGGCGACCTCGAGCCGCTGCTGCGCGCCGCGCAGCGCCGCGGCTGCCGCTTCCAGGTCGGCACCGACATGCTGTTCGAGCAGATCCCGGCCTACCTCGAGTTCTTCGGCCTGCCGTCGGCGACGCCCGACGTGCTGCGCGCGTGCGCACGGCTCGACGGCTGACCGGCGCGCCTGCGTCGCGCATCAGGTCGCGTCCTGACCTGCGTGCGCAAGCACTTCCCTGGCCGCCGGCCCAGGCCCGCACCGCGGTCAGACGATCACCGCCTGCACCGGCCGGCGCAGCGACGGCGGCAGCTTGGGCCCGCGCCCGAAGCGCAGCACGAGGTCCGGCCGCTGCGCGCCCACGCCGAGGAACGACGCGAACTGCGGGCGCAGCGCCGCCACCTCCACCGGCTGGTTGACGAAGGCGCAGCGCACGCCCATCGTCGTGGCCTGCAGCGCGAAGCGCTCGCACGCGCGGCCGACCTCGACCCAGTGCGCCTTGTCGTCGGCCGCGCCGATGAACACCGCCACGCCGGCCGAGCTGCGCATGAACTTCGCGTACTTGTCGTTCTCGGCCTTCGGCGTGAAGAACAGGCCGAACATCAGCCCGCCGAGCCAGGCCGGCACGACCGGGTTGCCCGACGAGGCGGCGAACAGCCCGTCGCCCAGCCGCACGGCGTCGTGCCCGCTGAAGCGGATCCACGCCTTCAGTTCGTCGACGAACGCCTTGTCGTTCATCTGCACCGTGTTGCCCTGCACGACGTAGTCGAGGACCTGCTCGAGCGTCGGCCGCGCGGTCAGCAGCAGCATCCTGACGCGCTCGGTGGTGCCGGCGCGTTCGAGCTGCGCCAGTTCGTCGGGCGACAGGGGTTTGCCGTCGTATTCGCCCCTCGTGCTCTGCCGTTCGGCCATCGCCCGCCACAGCGGCGATTCGACCACGGGCGCGGGCTCGAGCGCGATGCGCACGCTGTCGCTGGCCGCGTCGAAGCTCGGCTCGGCGCGCAGGCCGAGCGCCGCCGCCGCGATGACCAGGTTCTCGGCGGCACAGCCGAGCGAGACGAAGAGGTGGTGGTCGTCGGGGTCCACCGCGGGGCAGCGCCGCGCGAGGTCCGGCAGGATCGTGATCGCGCCGTCGTCGAGCCTGAACTTCCAGCACTGCGTGTTGTGGCTCGACGGGGCCAGCGTCGCGTAGCGCACCAGCTCGGTGTGCAGCGCGGCGGCCTCCAGGCCCTGCAGCGTGCCGATGCGCCACACCTGTGAGGCCGCGGACTCGTACAGCGACCGGCCGTCGTCGCAGCCGGCCAGCAGTGACGTGCCGCCGACGAGCGCCGGCGGCGCGGCATTGAATTGCCTTCGGTTCATCGGCCCGCTCCCTTCGATGTCGCTCGGGTCGGGCAGCGCGCGATGCCCGATGCAGCCCGCTTTGTAGGCGCGCTCGGCCACCGCAGACTTGTCGCCGCTCAAAGCGGCTGCTGAATGCGCGAGCCGTGCCAGGCGTCTGGGAGCACGGCGGGCGGCGACGCCGCTACGATCGGCGTCGGCGCGGCGCTTCTTCCGCTTCGCGATCGCGCCCGGTGCGCCACTGGCGCGCGTCGCGCAGATCGAGATGGGTGGTGAGATCGGCCTGGGCACCCGCGACGCGCCCGGCTACCAGCCGATGACGGCGCGCCAGATCCTCGCCGCGCCCGAGGGCTTCGTCTGGCGCGTCGAGGCCGGCAGCGGCTTGATGCGGATGGCGGGCTCGGACGGCATGGTCGACGATCGATCGTGGGTGCGGTTCTGGCTGCTCGGCTGGCTGCCCCTCGTGCGTGCCGGCGGCGACGCGGACCACCTGCGCTCGGCCTTCGGCCGCGTCGCCGCCGAAGCCGTGTTCTGGAGCCCTGCCGCACTGCTGCCCGACCAAGGCGTGACCTGGGAAGCCGTCGACGCCGACACCGCGCGCGCGACGATGCGCCGCGGCGCGCTGACACAGACGGTGGACATCCGCGTCGACGCGAGCGGGCGCCTGCGCTCGGTCGTCATCCCGCGCTGGACCCACGCGAACCCCGACAAGGTCTACCGCATCCTCGAACGCGCGGCACCGCGACGTGTGCGCCCCGACGACGACCTGCGATCGACGGTTGACCCGGTTGGTGAACGTGGCGATGTGGACTCCGGGGTGCGGGTGCCTCGCGGGGCATGGAGTCCACGGTCTCGAATCTGGCGCAAGAGTCGCTTTGCGCCGCCCGCGCGGGTGCGGGCGGGACGGGTCGGGCGCGGGGAAAAGAAGAAACCCCGCAAGCCGAAGACTTGCGGGGTTGGGTCTTGGTGGGCAGTGCAGGGTTCGAACCTGCGACCCCTGCCGTGTGAAGGCAATCTGACAGACAGAGCGACAACCGCTTCACTCTGTGGACGTCGTCACTGACGCCAGATTTCGGCCGGTTTCCGACCATGATTTACACCAGATTTACACCGGATTTCGATGCTCCGCGACTACAGCGCCTCCCGTGACACACCACGCACTTTCTCTGCCGTTCTGAGGCCAGCTATGCCAAGCATGCCGGTGAGGATCACCCACAGCGCGTCAGCATCCAGCACGGGTGGCGGACTCATTGCGTGCGCCACCCATCCTGCCGCCTGCATGCCCGACCACGCCCACACCAGCGCCGGATAGGCCAGGTACTGGTAGGCCAGCGCCGCAGCTCCGATCCACCCGATGGCAGGCCGCCATCCGGCAACAAACAGGCTGGCGTGCTGTGCCTCTGCGCGATTGACTTCCATCTGCGCAAGGTCAGTGGCCTGCTCGATGCGCATCGCCTCCAGGTCGAGCTTGCGCAGCTCGATTCGCGCCTGCAGTCGCTCCTGGTCGGTGGTGATCAGGTTGTCAGCCACACGGCCTGCAGCTTCAATCACAGCCCCCAGACCAGGCAGCAGGATCGGGCTCATGCCACGCCCTCCAGAGCCCGGTTGATCCAGCCAAGCAGAAACTTCGCCTGCGTCTTGTCGCGCTTCACGATCGCGACGTAGCGTGCGATCTTGGCAAGCGCGTAGCGCGCCACAAAATCATCCGGCCGCATGCTGTTGAGCGCCTGCAGCGTTACAGGACCCATCACGCCGTCTGGCGTCACGCCGGCCACCGTCTGCGCCAGCACGACGGCCACGCGCACACCGGCGTTGACCGCAAAGTCGAAGATCGACGACGCCACGCCTTGATGCTCGATCAGGTCGCCGAAGATCGCCCGCCAGTACTGCTGACGGTACAGCGAGCGCACCTCGTCTGCACTCGGCGTGCCTCCTGCATCGATGGACTGCCACCCGCTCCACTGCGGATGCGCACGGCGGCTGATCCCGGCGTAGGTCTGTCCGCCACGGTCTCCAGGCACAGTGTGCAGCACGTAGCCGCCTTCACGCCGGATCATGGCCTCGTAGGCCTGCGCGAAGTCAGCCATGGCGTGCGTTCGGCCTGTTGCGGCCATCCTCGAGGCCAAGCTCGTAGCCGTCACGCCAGGCAGCGCGCAGAGCCTCTGACACGCGGTCGATGCGCACCAGATCGATCACGTGGCCATGATGCTGCGCGGCGCACTCGACGGCACGCGTGCGGTCCAGGTGCACCGAGCAGTAGTGCCGGCTGCCAACGGCCAGCCAGGCAGAGGGTCGAAGATCATGCGTCATCGTCCGTGGCCCTCATCAAGCAATGCCATGGTGTCCAGTTCACCAGGCTGCGTGGGTGGCACGCCACCGCTCCAGCGGCTGCGCCCCATCCACAGGAAGGCCACGATGCCGGCCGAGACGACCAGCAGGGTCAGCCACACGGGCAGCAGGGCCTGCATGGCCAGCGCGGCCGCAGCCGCGTGCAGCGCGATGTACTGCCGGCGCATCTGCCTGGGTGCGCTGGACGGACTCATGACGTTGAGGCGTGCCACGCACATCACCCAGGCGGCCACGCCCAGCGCCGTCGAGAGCAGCACGACAGCGATCTCCAACGTCATGCGCCGCCTCCGTGCCGGTTGATGCGCTCGCGCACGTGGCCGGCCAGCCACTGGCCGATGCGCTGCCAGTCGTCGCCGATGGCGCCGATGGCAAAGGCAATCGGCCCCATCAGTGTCACGGGTTCGAGCCCGAACGGCAGATAGGCAGCCATCAGGCGCGAAACCATCCACGTCGCCATGACGGCCGTGCCGCAGATGCGCGCGATGAAGAGGCTGGTTCCGTGCCATGGCCTGCGCTCGCCACGCTCGAGCGCCCATCCGGCACCGATGGCTGCAGACAGCACAACCACGGCATACGGGCCGATCACCTCGGCCAGCGACGGACCGACAAAAGCCGTGAAGATGGAGACGGCAACCGCAACGGGATCGAGGTTGTTCACGGACAGGGGCATGCAGGTCAGATGGAGATACCGACGCTCCACCCTGTGGATCTGAAAACGGCCAGCTTGTCCTCGTCCTCGATGTAGGCGAGCCACCCGACCTGGGGTGCGTGGTACTCCCAGCTGCCAGCGATGCGCACGGCAATCTGGTTCGTCTTGCCGGCCCAGGCGCCCGTGGCGGCCGCCGGCACGATGTAGCGGTCACCGTTGGCGGGGCTGGCTGGCGGCGTGGTGAGGTCGCGGTCTTTGACGGACAGGCCGACGATGGCACCCAGGCGCTTGAGGTTGGCGTCCATCTGCGTGTGCCAGCCGGATTCGCCCAGCGTCCAGCCGTAGGCAAGACCAAGGTTCGGGTCAGTCAGCGGCATTGCCCATGATCGGGTTCAACCATCGGACACCGCGACATGAACGGGTTCAGCCGGCGCCACATGCCTGGCATGGCATCGATTCGGCATGCGCTGCGCCACTGCGGGCAATGCTGTCCAGGTCCGTCAGACGCCCCCCCAGTACTGCCCCCAGCGCAGGCCCCAGCCGGCGCGCTCGACGGTGCACGCCTGTGCCTGCCAGCTCGCAAGACCGTCGCGCACGGATTCGATCTCGACGGTGACGCGGTCTCCTGCCGTGGCGGCATCGGTGGCTGCGGCGGCAACCGTCCATGTCCACGAAGTTGCAGTAAGTCCCGCCTGTGTGCGCACCACGGTTCCATTGCGGTCGCGCACGCGCACCGTGTAGGTGGTGCCAGGCTCCGGACCGATGTTGCCGGCGCTTTGCGGTGTGAGGCCAACCGTCTGGCTCAGTCGGTCGCGGTGCGACCAGGTGACGACGAGATCGCCCTGCACCACCTGTGGATAAGCTGTGGAATTGATGCGCATGTTCCCCGGCGGGTAGGGTCGATTCTGCCGGCGGTTCATCGCCAGCGAATCGGTCGGCGCCGACGTCAGCGGCAAGGTGCCGCGTCCGGTGACGGTGAGCAGGCGAGCGTTGACGGTCTCGCCCATGGCGTACTCGGTCGGATCGACACCCTGGAATCCGTCTGCAAACCAGATGCGGCTACCGGCCGCATGCGCCGCTGGCACGGTGTCGAGCACGCCGCGGTTGATGGTGAGCGTTTTGGCGGTGGTGTTGATCGCCGTGATCGCGACGGCCTCGTCGTCGATGTAGGCGTAGCTGCCCACGGCCACCAGGTCGATGTCCACCTCGCTGTGATAGCTGATGGTGCTCGTGACAGCCTGACCGATGTCGGCAGCCAGCACCGCGTGCGGCGCAAACTCGCCCTGGCCGCGCGCCTCATAGGACGTTGCCGAGCTGGTCTTGCTGTGCAGCTCGTAGTTGATCGCACCAGCCGCGGGGCGTCCAGCCAGCGTTTGCAGGAAGCAGTCGGTTGGGTCCAGATAGGCCGGGTCGGCGGCGCTCAGGCTGCGTGCAATGTCCCAGTACGGCGCCTCGATGAGCCTGCGCGGGCTGGCCGCCGACGGCGCCGGCGTCGGATCGACCCACCCCGTGGGCGGCGGCGCCGTGTAGCTGGCCTGCGGCAACCCGAAGACGTCCTCGACGGCATCAATGCTGATCGCGCCATCGGTGAGCGTGCCGCCGTCCACGGCGGCGATGCGCATGACGATGCCACCGATACCCAGCGGCGGCCACTCAAGCTTGAACACGTCACCCGGCCCCAGGCTCCATGCCTTGCGGTTGACTTTCAGGCGCACCTTGGCCAGCGGCGCTGACACGGAGGACAGATCGCGCATCGCCACCCTCGCAGCGAGTCCTGGCGATGTGATGCCAGGGTAGCGCCGCGTCTGCGAAACGACCGCGCCCTGCGCCTGGATGTTGGCCAGATCCTGCACCGTGACCGTGGCGTCCTTGAACGTCTCGCGGTCCGTGTAGACGACCACGATCTCGTTGACCGTCTCGCCCCAGGCCGCGCGCTGGAAGCTCTCGAGCTCGATCACGTTGTACGGATCGAGCACCGGCAGTGTGGCCACGCTGTAGTCGGCGCGCACCAGCCTGAGCACGAAACGTCCCGTCGATGGCGATGTCGTCAGCACGCCGCCGATGTGGTCGAGAACCTCGCGGATGAACTGCTCGATCGTGCTTTGCTGTGTCCAGATCAGGTTGAGACCGAACCCCTCGTCAGCGAGCGTGTCCGCGGCGGCCGTGAACGATGCGTCGTCGATGCTCGACGCAGGGTAGCCCATGCCCCAGCTCGAATTGGTCAGGCACTCGTAGATGATGTGCGCAGGGTTCGCCGACGCGTCGCCCTCGCTGTCCAGAATCTCGGCCTGGCTTGCATACCAGCCGCGCCAGCAGCGCTTGAGCCGCACTGCCCATGGCTTGATGTAGGGATTGTTGGAGGCGACGCACACCTGCCGCAGGATCAGCGACAGGACGCCCCGGTAGGCGGGCTGTGGCGTGCCGAGCCTGCCCTGCAGGTAGTCGTTGGGCGCCTGCGTGGCACCGCCGAACGCAACGTCCACGGAGCCGTAGACGCCGCCCTCGCGCTTGTCCCCACCAAACAGCTGCGGCGCGTTGATGTCGATGCGGCCGCTGGCGGTGATGCTGCCGGACCACGCCTGGCGATCGCCGACCTGGATCTCGGTCACCGCATCCACCGGGCCGTGGCACACGACCATGTGCATGCCAAGGTGGTAGCGGTATCCGACCGTCTGCTTACGACTGCCGCCCATCCGGTTTCTCCTGCACCGCGGCGCGGCGGCGCGCGGCATCGACGACCGCCTGCGCCATGGCGTCGCCGGTGGCCAGCAGCTGCGCGGCCGGCAGTCCGGTGCTGATGAACGTCGCCCAGTCGAGCCCGTGGCGGGCGAACCACTGCCGCGCGCCGCGGTTGCAGTAGTCGAGCGCTCGCATGTCGGCGTGCGTGACGATCAAGTCGCTCACTTCTTGCCGCCCTTGGACTTGATCGGCGTGGTTCGCAGGTCGCCGTACCACACCACGTTCGGGCTCTTGACGAGCACGGTGCCGAAGACGACCGGGATCGGACGCCCCTCCTCGGCCGTTGGCGCCTCGATGTCCTGCAACCCCGCCGGGCGCGGCTTCGGTGGCTTTGGTGCCAGCGCGTACTGGATCAGTGTCGTGACGATCCAGACGGCGATGTAGGTCCACGGCATGTCAGTAGATCGGACTGGATCCGAACGGGTTTTTGGATGGGATGAACGGGAAGCCGCCGAAGTTGTCGGCGTTGGCGAACTTCGCAGCGCACGTGGCCAGGCTGTGGTCGCAGCCTGGATAGAGCATCACCGGGGCTCCCACGGCCAGGCCTGACGGCGTGGACGCCAGCGTCACTGTGGCTCCGGCGTGCGCGGTGATCATCCGTTTCTCGGTGACGAGACCGACCGCCCACGTTGCGTAGCCCCCTGCAAAGTGACCGTCGCTGAACGATGCCGCAGCCGCGACGCTGACCGTGTTCCCTGAAACCGCCAGGACCGATCCGGTGACCCTGTAAGCCACCGAGCTCACCTTGCAGTCGGTGCCATACAGCACGTGCGTGCAGGTGCGCTGGTACATGCGCCGCAGCCCGGTGCGCTGCAGGCTCGTATAGGACGGCTCGCAGTTGAGCTCGACTTCCGAGCCGCGCCACTCGGCATTGAGCACGCGTCCCATCCACACAGCGAGCGTTTCGCTGTCGTCGCGGTGGCGCCGGTAGATCGTCAGCAGCGTGACATCGGCGGGGGGTGTCGCGATGAATGCCCGGGCCACCTCGGCGTCGCGGGCAAGCGTCACCCGCAGACCGGCTCTGCCGATCTCTGCGCTACGCTCCAGGCTGCTGCGCCGCAATGGCACGGCGCTGTAAGTCAAGCCCAGGTGCGTCTGCGGCTGCGCAGCGCTCGTGTATCGCCAGGCATCATTGCCGCGGCGGAACTCGTACAGCTCGACCGGGCTGGCAGCGTCTATAGACTGCTCGCGTGCGTCCAGGCTCACAGGTCGTCCCTCAGGCTGCGCAGGCTCAAAACAGCCTCTGCGATCTCGTCGGTGTGGTGCGCGATCTCGACGGCGTCGGCATCCAGGCGAACGAGCCGCATGAAGCTGATCTGCATGACGTCCTGCGGCAGCACCGTCGTGCCGATGGCGCTTTCCAGTGCGAGCTGCTCGGTCTGGGCGTCGATCTCGTCAGCGTCGATGATGCGCGCGAACAGGCGCTGGCCGCTCGTGGTGGTGATCATGATGTCGCGCCTGCCGACGGCGGCATTGACGAGCGCCGCATAGCCGGTGTTTTCGACGGTGATGGCGGTGTCGGCGGCGCCGGCGGCGGCCGTCAGTCGCAGGTCGGACTGGCCGCTGGGCAGCCAGAAGGGCGCAAGGCGCCCGGCGCGCGCCGCGAGCCAGCGCCTAAATGAGACGATGGAGGCGCGCCCGTTGAGCAGCCATCGGTGTGTGCGGCGCACGGTGGCCACGCCGGACAGGTCATCGACCAGGCGCCGGCCCGTCAGGTGGTCGATCTGGATGGTCTTGCGGATGTAGTCGGCATCCAGTGCTTCGGCCCAGTCGTGGGCGTCGAGCAGCACGGGGTGGCCGCGGTAGGTCACGGCGGGGGCCGCCGCATCGATCTGCCACTCGTCCTCGAAGTCGAAGACGACGGTGGCGTCTGCCAGAGCTGCGGCCTCGTGCGTGATGCGCAGGTCGTTGCGCAATCTGGCCGGGCGCGCGGGCACGATGCGTGTGCCGGCCGGCCACGTGCGCTGCAGCGGCGTCTTGAGCGTGATGCTGCTGACCGTCAATGAGGCGACCTCGACAATCTCGGACTCGGATCCAAGCACGAAGGCCACCAGCTCGTCGGCCGCGAAGGCTCGGTTGGACGTGTCGATAGCGACCGCGGTGGCACCGGCGGCGATGGGCGAGGACGCGATGGCGGCATCCGTCCAGACCGGAAGCGCATAGACGCGCGCCTGCCAGGCCAGCAGGAGGTTCTCCACACGCACACGGTCCCGATCGTTGCCCACGAGCAGCCGGTACTCGAGCGAGCGCCGTGGCGCGCCGCGCAGACGCACGCGCTGTTCGACGCCGGCGTGAGACTCGAGCACGTCGGTCAGCCACTCGAGCCGCTCGACGAGGGGCTGCACCCAGTTGGGCGGCACCGCCCAGCCGATGATGCGCCGTCCCGTGACGCGCAGCGCGCCGGTGCCGAGCGCGAACAGGAAGGAGAATGTCGCATCGAATGTGGGCGGGCCGTCGGTAGTGACGGCCAGCTCGTACTGCCTGTCCTCGCAGGCGCCGAACGTCGTCGGCTCTGGATAGGGCCCGTAGACGTAGATGCCGTCGCCGCCGGCGGCGTCGATCTGCGTCAGCGTGTTCGACTGTGGCCAGGCGTTCCAGACCTCGACATTGCGCGTCTGCTCGGAAGCGAGACTTCCCAGCGCGAAGCTCGACGGCATGATGTGGATGCGGAAATAGAAATCATCGAAGTAGCTGCCGAGAATGCTTCCCGCCTTGGCCTCCTGCGCTG
>NZ_JALBGB010000006.1:0-170478 GCF_022631395.1 Calidifontimicrobium sp. SYSU G02091 | reverse complement strand
TATTCGCCGCGCCAAGGTCGCACGATCGATCAGTAGACACGGTGCGAACCTGATGAGGCAGACCGGTAGCATGTCGAGGTGAGGCAACACGGCAGGCCAAGATAGTTGACGCCGCCCAGCTCAGGCCATGCGCTGCGCGGTGAAGGACTTCCCCAAGTCGCAGCCTGCGAGCCGCTTGACGTGGGCAAGGTCACCGGGTTGCAGCCGACGTACCCATGCATTTAGCCTCTCTATCGGCAGGCCGGCCTTGGCGTAAGGCGGCGGCGTTTCGCCGATGAGTTCGAAGACATCACTGAACGTGCATAGATAGTTCACGGTCGCGTGATCCACGAAGGCTTCGCGCAGTCGTTCCTGGCGCAGCGACGCCAGGAAGAAGCGGTCGCCCCACATCGTCATCGGCTTGGGCATCATGAGCCATCGAGGCAGCGTGTGGAATGCCCCGAAAAGGATGAAGAAGCAGTTGGTGTCGACGTGCCGCCCCGCGTCGTCGTCCGCGATCCTGACCGGCATGCGCGAGCCATCGGCGCGGGCCAAAAAGCGCCGTGCACAGACGAAGTCCGCGCCCGTGCGCTCGGCTACCTCCACACATGACTGGATATGGTCGGGCTCGTACCAGTTGTCGGCGTCGAGGAAGGCGATGGCGTCATAGCCCTCTGCGACGGCGAGCTGGGCGCCGATCGAGCGCGGCGTGTTGCCGTAGTCCGAATGGCTGCGATCCAGGCGCAGATGCCTGACGCCGGCGCCGTCGAGCCAGTCCTGCGGGTGACCATCGGCGACGACGAGGTGGTCGCAAGGATGGCTTTGTTGTCGCACGCTGCGGATGCAGCGCTCGAGCCATTCACTTGGCTCCTTGAAGTATGGTGTGACGACGGCAACGCGCATGGCACCTCCGATGATGGAATGGCCAGCGTAACGCTCACCATGACCGACCGAACGTCCGATCAGCAGCACGAGACGGGGCCAGCTTCCGCGTTCGGCGGCGACGAAGGATCGCGACTCGGCGCAAGCCAATCTGGACGGGGTTCCTGTAGGAATTTGTCTGACAAGGGCATTGGAAGAGTAGGGACTCAAGCCACCGAACTGGCCTGATAACCGCGCCCAGTTCGCGCTCCTACAGTTCGTTGCACACCGTCACCGAAACCCACCGTCAGACAAGGAGCCTCCGATGAACGCCGACCAAGTCCTCGCCGAGATCCGCGAAGCCAACCTGTCGTACCTGATGCTCGCGCAGAGCCTGATCCGCAGCGACCGCGAGCAGGCGCTGTTCCGGCTGGGCATCTCGGAGGAGACGGCGTCGATGATCGCCTCGCTGACGCCGGCGCAGATGATGAAGATCTCGTCGGGCAGCACGCTGCTGTGCCGCTTCCGCATGGACGACGAGCTGGTGTGGAGCCTGCTCACGAGCCACGGCAAAAGCGCGGCCAACGACAGCGTCAGCCGCCTGCACGCGTCGATCCTGATGGCCGGGCGCCACCAGGAAGCGGCCTGAATCCGCCGTCAGCGGCCGTCCACCGCAGTCCACCAGGAGGGAGAACGACCATGGCCCGCATCAAGAGCATCCTCACCGAGGCCAAGCAGATCGAGCGCGCCGTCACGCTGATCCAGCTCGGCGCGCGGCTGCAGGTGCTGGAGTCGGAGACCGACCTCAGCTACGAGCGCCTGCTGCGCCTGTACAAGGAAGTGGCGGGCAAGAGCCCGAGCAAGGGCCAGCTGCCGTTCTCGACCGACTGGTTCATGACCTGGCAGCCCAACATCCACGCCAGCCTGTTCCTCAACATCCACGAATACCTCAACAAGGCCGCCGCGCTCGACGAGATCGACGTCGTCATCAAGGCCTACCAGCTGTACCTCGAGCAGACGCAGGCGCAGGGCCTGGAGCCGCTGCTGTCGATCACGCGCGCGTGGCGGCTGGTCAAGTTCGTCGACAACGGCATGCTGACGATGACCAAGTGCCGCAAGTGCGGCGGGCACTACGTCACGCACCCCCACGAGATCGCCAAGCACTACGTGTGCGGCCTGTGCAACCCGCCGGCGCGCGCCGGCAAGGGCCGCGCCAGCGGCGCGCTGCACCTGGGTGGCGTGCGCGCGCTCGAGGGCGCCGACGTGCACTGATCCACGCCGCGCGCGCTCAAGCCGGCGCGCCGGCGGCCGAAATCCCGCACATCGGATCGCGATTCATTGCTTGTCTCCTCCTGGCACAGTCCGCTGTGCTTTTCCCCGGCGGGTCGGCCACGGCCCGCCGGTTTTTCTTTGCAGGCCGAGCGTTGGTGCGCTGAGCGGCCGTTCAACGGTGCGGCCGCTTCGGGGGGGCCGGCGGCGCCACGCGATTCAAGTCGCCCCCGAGGGCGCCGATAACGGCCGCAGGCACAGGCCCACATCGCACCATGTTCGTCATCATCGGTTGGCTCGTCGCGCTGGGGTGCATCTTCGGCGCCTTCATCATCCACGGCGGCAACATCGGCGTGATCCTGCACGCGCTGCCGACCGAGATGATGGCCATCCTCGGCGGCGCGATCGGCGCCTTCGTCGTCAACAACCAGACCAAGGTGCTGAAGGCGACGGTGGGCGCGATCGCCGGCTGCTTCAAGGGCAGCAAGTACACGAAGGCGCGCTACATGGAGCTGCTGGCGCTGCTGTACGACATCCTGCAGAAGGCGCGCAAGGAAGGCCTGATGTCGATCGAGAAGGACGTCGAAGAGCCGCACAGCTCACCGATCTTCCAGAAGTACCCCAACATCGGCAACGACCACCACGTCGTCGAGTTCGTCACCGACTACCTGCGCATGATGGTGTCGGGCAACCTCAACGCACACGAGATCGAGTCGCTGATGGACAGCGAGATCGAGACCCACCACCACGAGGCGCACGCGCCGGCGGCGGCGGTGGCGCGGCTGGCCGGCGCGCTGCCGGCGTTCGGCATCGTCGCCGCGGTGCTCGGCGTGGTCAACACGATGGGCTCGGTCGGCCAGCCGCCGGCGGTGCTCGGCAGCATGATCGGCTCGGCACTGGTGGGCACCTTTCTCGGCATCCTGCTCGCGTACGCGTTCGCCGAGCCGCTCGCGGGCCTGATGGAGCAGAAGGTCGACGAGGGCACGAAGGAGCTGCAGTGCGTCAAGACGACGCTGCTGGCCAGCATGCAGGGCTATGCGCCGCAGGTGGCCGTCGAGTTCGGCCGCAAGGTGCTCTATTCGACCGAGCGCCCGACCTTCTCGGAACTCGAAGGTCACGTGAAGGGCAAGAAGTGAGGCCCCCCCCCGAAGCGCCTTCGGCGCTCCCCCCCCAGGGGGGCGCCGCCAGCGGACCGGCAAAGCCGGATCCGCGGCGGCCGTTTGACGTGGCCGCTCGCGCCTTCGGCGCTTGCGGCCTTCGCGATCGCATGCCGGAGTGAGCCATGGCGGGGGATGCGAAGAAACTGCAGCCGATCATCATCAAGCGCGTCAAGAAGGGCGGGCACGCCGCGCATGGCGGCGCGTGGAAGATCGCCTACGCGGACTTCGTCACGGCGATGATGGCGTTCTTCCTGCTGATGTGGCTGCTCGGCAGCACGACCGAGGGCGACCGCAAGGGCATCGCCGACTATTTCAACTCGCCGCTGAAGATCGCGCTGCTGTCGTCGGGCTCGGGCGCCGGCGACGCGTCGCATGTCATCAAGGGCGGCGGGCAGGACCTGACGCGCACGACCGGGCAGGTCAAGCGCGGCGACATCGCCGCGCCGCGCGCGACCGTCAACCTGCAGGCGCTCAAGGAAGAGCAGATCCGCGCCGAGCGCGCGCGGCTCGAGGAACTGCGCGAGAAGGTCCAGCGGCAGATCGCCGCCAACCCGCGGCTCGCGTCGCTGGCCGCGCAGATCCGCCTCGACATGACGCGCGACGGCCTGCGCATCCAGATCGTCGACGAGCAGAACCGGCCGATGTTCGCCAGCGGCAGCGCCGTCGTGCAGCCGTACATGCGCGAGCTGCTGCGCGAGATCGGCGGCGTGCTCGCCGAAGTGCCCAACCGCCTGACGCTCGAGGGCCACACCGACGCGACGCCGTTTGCCGGCGGGGAGCGCGGCTACAGCAACTGGGAGCTGTCGTCCGACCGCGCCAACGCGTCGCGCCGCGAGCTGATCGCCGGCGGGCTGCCCGAAGACCGCGTGCTGCGCGTGCAGGGGCTGGCGGCCAGCGTGCCGCTCGACAACCAGGACCCGCTGCTGCCGCAGAACCGGCGCATCAGCATCATCGTGATGAACCGCGACGCCGAGGACCGCTTCTTCCGCACCGCCCCCGAGGTGGCCGAAGCGCTCGGCGCCGGCGCCGCCGTTCCCCCGACCCCATCGATCGCCCCCGATCTGCCCGCTTCGCGCTGAAGACACCCGAGAGGACCGCCATGAGCAACCCGACCGAACTGAAGTTCCTGATCGTCGACGACTTCTCCACGATGCGCCGCATCATCCGCGGCCTGCTCAAGGAGATGGGCTGCAACAACGCCGACGAGGCCGAGGACGGCGCGATTGCGCTGAACATGCTGCGCGCGCAGAAGTTCGACTTCGTCGTCAGCGACATCAACATGCCGAACATGAACGGGTTCGAGCTGCTCAAGGCGATCAAGGCGGACGACAGCCTCAAGCACATCCCGGTGCTGATGGTCACCGCCGAGGCGCGCAAGGAGGACATCGTGCTCGCGGCGCAGAGCGGCGCGGCCGGCTACATCGTCAAGCCCTTCACCAAGGCCACGCTCGAGGAGAAGGTGCAGAAGATCATGCAGAAGCTGGCCGCGACGGCCTGAGCGGGAACGACGAGATGAAGATGGACGACCTCTCCACGCTCGCGCCGCAGATGGCGGCGCAGGCCTCGCCCGAGATCTTCCAGCAGCTCGGCCACATCACGCGCCAGCTGCACGACACGCTGCAGCAGCTCGGCGTGATGCCCAAGCTGCAGATCGCCGCCGACGGCCTGCCCGACGCGCGCAGCCGGCTGAACTACATCGCCAACAAGACCGCCGAGGCGGCCAACAAGGTGCTGAACTCGGTCGACCAGGCCAAGGCCGAGCACGGCCACATCGCCGCCGAGACGCGCCGCATCGCGCAGGCGATCACTGCCGACCCCGTCAAGGCGGTGGCGTCGGGGGCGGTGTTCAACTTCGTCGCCGACGTCGAGGCGTCGACGGCGCGCATCGACCAGCACCTGACCGACATCATGCTCGCGCAAGACTTCCACGACCTCACGGGCCAGGTGGTGGCCAAGGTCGTCGCGCTGGCCACCGACCTCGAGGACAGCCTCGTCAAGCTGCTCGTGCAGGCCGCGCCGCCCGAGCAGGCGCAGAAGGTCGAGGCTGCCGTGCTCAACGGCCCGGTCGTCAACCCCGAGGGGCGCACCGACGTCGTCAAGAACCAGAGCGAGGTCGACGACCTGCTCGCGAGCCTCGGGTTCTGAAGCCGCGGGGCTTGCCCCAGCCCCTCGCAGAGCTCGGGGCCTTCGGCCCGTCCAGGCCCGCGCAGGCGGGCTTGGAGCCGCGGGCCTTGCCCCAGCCCCTCGCAGAGCTCGGGGCCTTCGGCCCGTCCAAGCCCGCGCAGGCGGGCTTGGAGCCGCGGGCCTCAGCCCGTGTTGCGCAGGCCGGCGGCGATGCCGTTGATCGAGATGTGGATGCCGCGCTGCAGCCGCTCGTTGACGGTCTCGCCGTCGCGGCGGTGGCGGTAGCGGCGCATCAGTTCGACCTGCAGGTGGTTCAGCGGGTCGAGGTACGGCAGCCGGTGCTCGATCGCGCGGCGCAGCGACGGGTTCGACGCCAGCCGCTGGCGCTGCCCGGTGATCAGCGTCAGCGCGTCGTGCGTGCGCTGCCACTCGGCCTCGATCGCGGCGTGGATGCGCTGGGCGAGCCTCTTGTCGTCGACCAGCTCGAGGTAGCGCTGCGCCAGCCGCAGGTCGCTCTTGGCCAGCACCATGTCGAGGTTGGCCAGCAGCGTGCGGAAGAACGGCCACTGGCGCACCATGCGCTTGAGCAGGGCGAGCCGCCGTGCGCGCTCGCCCGGGCGCGCGTGCAGGTAGGCGTCGATCGCCGAGCCGAAGCCGTACCAGCCGGGCAGTGCGACGCGGCACTGGCCCCAGCTGAAGCTCCACGGGATCGCGCGCAGGTCCTCGATCGCGCGCGTGGCCTTGCGTGACGCCGGGCGCGAGCCGATGTTGAGCTCGGCGATCTCGCGGATCGGCGTCGCGGCGAAGAAGAAGTCGGCGAAGCCCGGCGTCTCGTAGACCAGTGCGCGGTAGGCGCGCAGGCTCGCGTCGCTGATCTCGGCGGCGGCGTCGAGGAACGACCGCGGTGCGCTCTTCGTCGGGTGCAGCAGCGTGGCCTCGAGCGTCGCGGCCACCAGCGTCTCGAGGTTGCGCCGCCCGATCTCGGGGTGGGCGTACTTCGAGTGGATCACCTCGCCCTGCTCGGTCAGGCGGATCTGCCCGTTCACGGTGCCCGGCGGCTGCGCGAGGATCGCGTCGTAGCTCGGGCCGCCGCCGCGGCCGACGGTGCCGCCGCGGCCGTGGAACAGGCGCAGCGTGATGCCGTGCTCGCGCGCCAGCGGCTCGAACATCGCCGCCAGCGCGACTTCGGCGCGGTACAGCTCCCAGTTGCTCGTGAAGAAGCCGCCGTCCTTGTTGCTGTCGCTGTAGCCGATCATCACGTCCTGCTCGCCGCCGGCGCGCTGGATCATCGCGAGCACGCCGGGCAGCGCGTAGAACTCGCGCATGATGGTCTCGGCGCGCCGCAGGTCGGCGATGGTCTCGAACAGCGGCACGACGATCAGGTCGTTGACGGCGCCGGCATCGAGCGTGCCGCGCAGCAGGCCGGTTTCCTTCTGCAGCAGCAGTACCTCGAGCAGGTCGCTGACGTCCTCGGTGTGGCTGATGATGCAGTGGCGCAGCGCCGCCGCGCCGTAGCGCCGGCGGCCTTCGAGCGCGGCTTCGAAGACGGCCAGCTCGCGCTGCGCGAGTGCCGAGTACGCGTGGCCGATCACGCGCAGCGGCCGCGCGTCGTCGAGCAGGCGCAGCAGCTCGGCGACCACCGCCTCGTGCTGGTCGGAACTCTGCCGCAGGTCCAGCGTCGCCAGGTGGAAGCCGAACACCTGCACCGCGCGCATCAGCGGCGCGAGCCGCGGCGCGACGAGCGCGCTGGCGTGGTGGTGGTGCAGCGACGCCTCGATCACGCGCAGGTCGGCGAGGAAGTCGTCGGCGCTCGCGTACGGGTCCTGCGGGGCGACGGCGTGGCGCAGCGCCTCGGTGCCGGTCAGCTCGTGCAGCGTCGCGGCCAGCCGCGCGTAGATGCCGGTCAGCGCGCGGCGGTACGGCTCGTCGGCGCGGTGCGGGTTGCGGTCGGGGCTGCGCTCGGCGAGCGCGAGCATCGCGGGCGTGACCGGTGCGAGCAGCTGCGAGGTCGACAGCTCGGCGCCGAGCTCGTGCACCTCGGTCAGGTAGAAGCGCAGCGCGACCTCGGCCTGGCGCGCGAGCGCCATGCGCAGCGTGCCGGCGTCGACGTTGGGGTTGCCGTCGCGGTCGCCACCGATCCACGCGCCCATGCGGAAGAACGGCGCCACCTCGCGCCCGGGCAGCGCGCGCTCGAGGTCGCGGTACAGCCGCGGCACCTGGCGCAGGAACGTCGTCGGGTAGTACGACAGCGCGTTCTCGATCTCGTCGGTCACCGTCAGCCTGGTGTAGCGCAGCATGCGCGTCTGCCACAGCTGCGTCACGCGCGCGCGCAGCAGCTGCTCGTTGTCGGCGCGCTCGGCATCGGTGCGCAGCGCGTCGCGCTGGCCGACGAGCTCGGCGATCGCGCGCTCGGCGTCGAGGATGCTCTTGCGCTGCACCTCGGTCGGGTGCGCGGTGAGCACCGGCGAGACGTAGGCGTGCTGCAGCGTGCGCGCGATGTCGTCGGGGCGCACGCCGGCGTCGGCGAGGCGCTCGAAGGTGCGCGCCAGCGAGCCGTCGAGCTTGCGCCCGCGGCGGTCTTGCGCGGCGAGCGCGCGCACCTGGTGGCGGTCCTCGGCGATGTTGGCCAGGTGGCTGAAGTACGTGAACGCGCGGATCACGCTGACCGTCTGGTCGACCGACAGGCGCTTGAGCAGGCGGTCGAGTGCGCGGCCGGCGTCGGCGTCGCGCTTGAGCCGGTAGGCCACCGACAGCTGGCGGATGCGCTCGACGAGCTCGAACGCCTCGCGTCCTTCCTGCTCGCGGATCACGTCGCCGAGGATGCGCCCGAGCAGGCGGATGTCGTCGACGAGCGGACGGTTGTGGGCGGCGGCGTCGACGGCGGTCGTCGCGCGCTTCGCGGCGGTGCGTGGCATTTTTCTCCCCCGGAATCCGGGCGCGATGCTAGCGACCCGCGTGCCAGGCGGCCGTGATGCGCGCGGTGCCGGCCCCGATAATGGCCCGCATGAGCCCACCGCTGACCATCGCCACCCGCGAAAGCCGCCTCGCCCTGTGGCAGGCCCACCACGTGCGCGACCTGCTGCGCGAGCGCTTCGGCGCCAGCGTCGAGCTGCTGGGCATGACGACGCGCGGCGACCAGATCCTCGACGTCACGCTGTCGAAGGTCGGCGGCAAGGGGCTGTTCGTCAAGGAGCTCGAGACCGCGCTCGAGGACGGGCGCGCGCAGCTGGCGGTGCACTCGCTGAAGGACGTGCCGATGGAGCTGCCGCCGGGCTTCGTGCTGGCCGCCGTGCTCGAGCGCGAGGACCCGCGCGACGCCTTCGTCAGCAACCGCTACGCAACGCTCGCCGAGCTGCCGGCCGGCGCGGTGGTCGGCACGTCGAGCCTGCGCCGCGAGGTGCAGCTGCGCGCACTGCGCCCGGACCTCGTCGTCGAGCCGCTGCGCGGCAACCTCGACACGCGGCTGCGCAAGCTCGACGACGGCGGCTACGACGCCATCGTGCTCGCCGCCGCCGGCCTCAAGCGCCTCGGGCTGGGCGCGCGCATCCGCGCGCACTTCGACGTCGACGCGATGCTGCCGGCCGCCGGGCAGGGCGCGCTGGGCCTCGAGGTGCGCGACGACGCGCTCGCGCTGCGCCAGATGCTGGCCGCGCTGACGCACGCACCGACGTGGCTGGCCACGCACGCCGAGCGGGCGGTGTCGCGCGCGCTCGGCGGCAGCTGCAGCATGCCGCTGGCCGCGCACGCGCGCTTCGACGGCGGCGTGCTGCGCTTGGACGCGCTGCTCGGCGACGCGCAACCCGACGCGCACGGACGGCGCCGGCCGCTGCTGCGCGCGCGCGTCGAGGCCGCCGTTGCCGACGCTGCGCAGGCCAGCGCGCTCGGCGAGCGCGCCGCGCAGGCGCTGCGCGCGCAGGGCGCGGCCGCGTACCTCGGCGGCTGAGCCGATGCGCGTGCTCGTCACGCGGCCGCAGCCGCAGGCCGACGAGTGGGTCGCGCGGCTGCGCGCGGCGGGCATCGACGCCGTCGCGCTGCCGCTGATCGGCATCGCCCCCGTCGATGACGCGGCGCCGCTCGACGCCGCGTGGCGTGAGCTTGGCGGCGACGCGGCGCCGGCGCTGGCCGTGTTCGTCAGCCCGAACGCGGTCGTGCAGTTCTTCGCCCGCCGCCCGCCGCATGCGCGCTGGCCGGCGGTCACGCGCGCCGGCGCGCCGGGGCCGGGCACCGCGGCCGCGCTCGCGGCACGGGGCGTGCCGGCCGCGGCGATCGTGCAGCCGGCCACCGACAGCGGGCAGTTCGACAGCGAGTCGCTGTGGCTGCAGCTGCGCGACGTCGACTGGCGCGGCGCGCACGTGTGGATCGTGCGCGGCGAGGGCGGGCGCGACTGGCTGGCCGACACGCTGCGCGCCGCCGGCGCCGACGTGCGCTTCGTGCAGGCCTACCGCCGCGGCGCGCCGGCGTGGACGGCTGCCGAGCGCGCGCGCTGCGACGCGGCGCTCGCGGCACCGGCGTCGCACCTGTGGCTGTTCAGCAGCTCGGAGGCGGCGGGCCACCTGCGCACGCTCGCACCCGATGCCGACTGGGCGGCGTCGGCCGCGCTCGCGTCGCACCCGCGCATCGCCGAGGCCGTACGCGCGCTCGGCTTCGGCCGCGTCGACGAGGTGCGGCCCGACTTCGACGCGGTGCGGCGCGCGATCGAGGCGCACGCCGCGCGCTGAGTGCATCCGAGGCGCCGGCGATTGGCCACAATCGCGGCATGAGTACCGTCCGTCAGGCCGTCACGCCCGAACTGCGGCGCTGGATCGTCGAGCAGGCGCGCGCCGGCCAGCCCCCCGAGTCCGTCCTCGCCGCGATGCGCGCCAGCGGCTGGCAGGAAGACGTCGCGCTCGACGCGCTCGAGACGACGCTGCGCGACTTCCTGCGCGAGCACGGCGTCGTGCCGCCGCCGGTGGCGGTGCCGGCGCCGCGGCTCGACGGCTCGCCCAGCGTCGTGCGTGCGGCCGACCGCGACGTGCGCGTGCTGATGCAGATGCAGCTGCCGCGCGTCGTCGTCTTCGGCGGCCTGCTCGCCGACGACGAGTGCGACGCGCTGATCGCGCTCGCGCGCCCGCGGCTCAAGCGCTCCGAGACCGTGCAGCAGACCACCGGCGGCAGCGAGGTGAACGCCGCGCGCACCAGCCGCGGCATGTTCTTCCAGCGTGGGGAGACCGAACTCGTCGCGCGCATCGAGCGGCGCATCGCCGCGCTCGTGCACTGGCCGGTCGAGAACGGCGAAGGGCTGCAGGTGCTGCACTACGCGCCCGGCGCGCAGTACGAGCCGCACCACGACTACTTCGACCCGGCGCAGCCGGGCACGCCGCGCATCCTCGAGCGCGGCGGCCAGCGTGTGGGCACGCTCGTGATGTACCTGAACACACCGCTCAAGGGCGGCGGCACGACGTTTCCCGACGTCGGTCTCGAGGTCGGTGCCGTCAAGGGCAACGCGGTGTTCTTCAGCTACGACCGTCCCGACCCGGCGACGAAGACGCTGCACGGCGGCGCCCCCGTCATCGAGGGCGAGAAGTGGGTCGCCACCAAGTGGCTGCGCGAGGGCGTGTTCCGCTGAGCCGCGCTCAGTCGGCAGCCAGCACGCGCGCGGCCGCGGCCGCGAGCCACGACAGCGCCAGCGTGCCGCCGACCGCGGCGGCGTAGCGCGCGCCGCCCGACGCGAACGCGACGGCGCTGCGCACGACGGTGTTGGTGCCGATCGCGGCGAGCACCGCGAGCGTCGCGGTGCCGACGTCGATGCGCCCCTGGCCGACGAGCCCGCCGAGCGCGACGATGCCCGACTGCGCGTCGACCAGCCCCGACAGCGCGCTGCCGGCGAGCACGCCGGCGTCGCCGAAGCGCGCCTGCGCGGCGCTGACGAGCAGCGTGACGCCGGCCAGCAGCAGCGCGACGGTGGCCGCCTCGCGCACGCGCAGCGGCCCGCGCCCGGCCGCCGGGGTCGCGGGCGTGGCGTCGGCCGGCGCGCGCGACAGCGCGAGCGCGCTGCCCACCGACACCGCCGCGCCGGCCACCGCGGCGGGCCAGAACCCGGCGGCGGCGGGTGGCGAGACGGCGGTCAGCATCACGAGGGCCTGCGTCCACGTCGCCGCGCTCGACATCGCGGCGCCGCCCATCGCGAGGCGCTGCGCCGCCGGCGTGCGCCGCGCGAGCGCGCCCATCGACGCGACGGTGGCGGTGCTCGAGACGAAGCCCGACGCGAAACCGGCCACCAGCAGGCCGCGCCGCGCGCCGAGCCAGCGCAGCGCGACGTGGCCGGCGGCCTGCAGCAGCAGGATCAGCAGCATCAGCGCCGCCAGCGTGTGCGGGCGCAGCCCGGCGAGCCACGGCAGCGGCGCGTCGGGCAGCAGCGGCAGCACGACGAGCGCGAGCGCGGCCAGCAGCAGCGCGTCGTGCAGCTCGGCCTCGGTGAGCAGCTGCGTCGCGAAGCGGTGCAGCCGCGTGCGCGCGGCGAGCACGACGGTCAGCACGACGGCCGCCGCGGCGGCCAGTGCCGGCTGCGAGACGGCGAGCACGCCCAGCGCGTAGGTCACGACGAGCGCGAGCTCGGTCGTCATGCCCGGGTCGCGCGAGCGGCCGCGCGCGTAGGCGATCGCCACCAGCGACACCACCGCGAGCGCACCGAGCAGCACCAGCCAGCCGGGCCGCGCGCCGCCGTCGGCGACCTGCGCCAGCGCGCCGCCGAGCGCGGCGATCGTGAACGTGCGGATGCCGGCCGGCTCGCGACCCGGGCCGCGCCCCTTGCGCCGCTCGCGCTCGAGACCGACGAGCAGCCCGGCGCCGAGCGCGACGGCGACGCCGACCACGGCGTCGGACGCGAGCGCGGAGCCGTTCACACGTCGAAGCGCCCGCCGTGAGGCGGCACGCGCACGCGCCAGCGCAGCTCGTCCTGGATGCGCACGCGCAGCGCGTCGGCAGCATCGGGTTCGCCGTGCACGACGAAGGTCTGCCGCGGCGCACGGTCGAAGCCGCGCAGCCACTGCATCAGCCCGTCGGCGTCGGCGTGGCCCGAGAACACCTCGAGGTGGCTGACCTGCGCGCGCACCGGCACGTGCTCGCCATGGATCTTGACCGTCGGCTCGCCGGCGATCATGCGCGCGCCGCGGCTGCCGGGCACCTGGAAGCCGGGGAACACGACGTGGTGACGCGGGTCGGGCGCCATCGCCTTCAGGTGGTGCAGCACGCGCCCGCCGGTGGCCATGCCGCTGGCGGCGATGATGATGGCCGGGTAGTGGCGGTGTGCCAGGCGCATCGACTGCTCGGCCTTCGCGACCATCGTCACGCCGTCGGTCAGCGTCGCGATCTCGCGCGCGGGCACGCGCAGCAGCCGGCGGTGGCGCTGGTACAGCGTGGTGGCCTCGATCGCCATCGGGCTGTCGAGGAAGATCGGCAGCTTGGCCGGGATCTGGCCCGCGGCCTTCAGGCGCTGCAGCACGAGCAGCAGCGCCTGCGCGCGGCCGACCGCGAACGAGGGCAGCAGCACCGAGCCGCCGCGGCCGATCGTGTCGCGCACGACCGCGCCGAGGTGCTGCATCGCGTCGTCGCGCGGGTGGTTGCGGTTGCCGTACGTCGACTCGACGAGCAGCACGTCGGCGTGCGGCACGCGCTGCGGTGGCGGCATCAGCAGGTCGTCGTCGCGGCCGAGGTCGCCCGAGTAGACCAGCGTGTCGCTGCCGGCGCGCAGCGTCACCGCGCACGCGCCGAGCAGGTGGCCCACCGGGGTCAGCCCGACGCGCACGCGGCCGATCGCCAGCTCGCGCCCGGGCGCAAGCGGCACGATCCTGGCTAGCGTGCGCTTCGCGTCGGCGGCCGTGTACAGCGGCAGCGCCTTCTCGTGCTTCGAGTAGCCGTAGCGGTTCGCGCGCCGCGCGTCCTCTTCCTGCAGGCGCGCGCTGTCGAGCAGCAGCACCTCGGCGAGGTCGCGCGTTGCCGGGCTGGCGTAGATCGGGCCCTTGAAGCCGGCCTTCACGAGCCGCGGCAGCCAGCCGCTGTGGTCGAGGTGCGCGTGGCTGAGCACGACGGCGTCGGCGGCGAGCATCTCCGCCGGCGGCGGCTGCCAGTTGCGCTCGCGCACCACCTTGAAGCCCTGGAACATGCCGCAGTCGAGCAGCAGCCGCGTGCCGGCCATCTCGACGACGTGGCGCGAGCCGGTGACGGTGTCGGCGGCGCCGAAGAAGTGCAGTCTCATGGCGCGAGCATGCCACGTCGCCGCGCATGGCCCGCTCCGGCGTGCCGGCTGGGAGTGCGCTCAGCGCTTGGGCTGTGTCAGCCGCGGCCCCGGGCGCGGTGCGTCGCGCCGGCCGTGCGGCTGACCGTGCGGTGCCGGTTGCGTCGAATGGCCGGCACCGGCACGGTCGTGGCGGTGGGCCGGCTCGTGGCGCGCCGCGGTGTGGTGGCCGCCGGCGTTCGGGCCGCGCGGCGCCTGCTGCTGTTGCGGCGGATGGCCGTGCGCACGGCCGCTCGCCGGCCCGCGCGCCGGAGTGCCTGCGCGCGGCGCGGGGCGGCCGGCACGCCGGGTGACGCCGACGCCGATCGTCATGCGGCCGAGCACGATCGGCTCGGCGCGCTCGCCCGGCGGCGGCTCGAAGCCCGGCACGGTTTCGCGCGGGATCGCGCGCTTGATCAGCTTCTCGATGTCGGCGAGGAAGATTTCCTCGTCGAGGCACACGAGGCTCACGGCCTCGCCCTGGGCGCCGGCGCGGCCGGTGCGGCCGATGCGGTGCACGTAGTCCTCGGGCACGTTGGGCAGCTCGAAGTTGACGACGTGCGGCAGCTGGTCGATGTCGATGCCGCGCGCGGCGATGTCGGTGGCCACCAGCACCTGCAGCGTGCCGGCCTTGAACTCGGCCAGCGCCTTCGTGCGCGCGCCCTGGCTCTTGTTGCCGTGGATCGCCATCGCGCTGATGCCGTGGTCGTTGAGGTACTCGGCCAGCCGGTTCGCGCCGTGCTTCATGCGCGTGAAGACGAGCACCTGGTGCCAGTCGCCGCTGCGGATCAGGTGCGCGAGCAGCTCCTTCTTCTTGTCGCGCCCGACCGGGATCACCTTCTGCGCGATCGTGTCGGCGGTGGCGTTGCGGCGCGCGACCTCGATCAGCGCCGGCCGGTTCAGCAGGCGGTCGGCCAGCGCCTTGATCTCGTCGCTGAAGGTGGCCGAAAACAGCAGGTTCTGCCGCTGCGGCGGCAGCAGCGCGAGGACCTTGCGGATGTCGTGGATGAAGCCCATGTCGAGCATGCGGTCGGCCTCGTCGAGCACGAGGATCTGCACGTGGCTCAGGTCCAGCGTGCCCTGCTGGTGGTGGTCGAGCAGCCGCCCGGGCGTGGCCACGAGGATGTCGACGCCCTGACGCAGGCGGTCGATCTGCGGCTGCATGCCCACGCCGCCGAACATCACCATGCTGGAGAGCTTCAGGTACTTGCCGTAGGTGCGAACGCTCTCCTCGACCTGCGCGGCGAGCTCGCGCGTCGGCGTGAGGATCAGCGCGCGGATCGCGATGCGGCCGCGCGCGTCGCGCGCCGGCGGCTCGCTCGACAGGCGCTGCAGCAGCGGCAGCGTGAAGCCGGCGGTCTTGCCGGTGCCGGTCTGCGCGCCGGCGAGCAGGTCGCCGCCGGCCAGCACGGCGGGGATCGCCTGCGCCTGGATCGGCGTGGGGGTGTCGTAGCCCTGCTCGCGCACGGCGCGCAGGATCGGCTCGGCGAGGCCGAGGTCGGTGAATTTCATCGGTGAGGGGGCCGCACGGGCGGCCAGGTCGCTGCCTGCGGCACCCGGGCGGGCGCACCAGTCGGCAAGGCAGCAGGGCAGGGGGAAACGTCGGAGCGACGGGGTCGCGGCGACTGGGGTCGCGACCGTTGGCCACAGTGTAGCCGCTGTGCCGCGGCGACGAGCGCGCGCCCGCCGGCCGGCGGTGCGGGCCGGCTCACGCCGCCGTGTCGGCGAGCGGCGCGTCCAGCCGCACGTGCAGGCCGCCGAGCGCGGCACTGCGCCCGACGTCGACCTCGATGCCGTGCACGGCGGCGATGCGCCGCACGATCGACCAGCCCAGCCCGCTGCCGCTGGCGGCGCTGCCGGGCACGCGGAAGAAGCGCTGGCCGAGCTGCGCGATCGCGTCGGGCGGCAGTCCGGGGCCGCCGTCGTCGACGTCGACCACGGCGCTTGCGCCGAGCGCGCGCACCGCGACGCGCACCGGTGCGCCGGGCGGGCTGTAGCGCAGCGCGTTGTCGACGAGGTTGCGCAGCAGCACCGCGAGCAGCGTCGCGTCGCCGCGCACTTCGCAGGCGGGCGCGGCGTCGAGCTCGAGCACCTGTTCGCGCGCCAGCGCCTTCGGCGTGAGGTCGGCGACGACCTCGCGCGCGACGGCTGCGAGGTCGACGCGCTGCAGCGCCGGCGCGCTCCCGGCCTCCAGCCGCGACAGCGTCAGCAGCTGCTCGACGAGCCGCGTCGCGCGGTCGCAGCCTTCGAGCGTGGCGCGCAGCGCGTGGCGGCGTGCCGCGTCGTCGGTCTCGCCGAGCGCGACCTGCGCCTGCGTGCGGATCGCGGCGATCGGCGTGCGCAGCTCGTGCGCCGCGTCGGCGGTGAAGCGCCGTTCCGACTCGAGCAGCTCGCCGATGCGCGCGAACAGCGCGTTCAGCGCGTCGACCAGCGGCGCGATCTCGCTCGGTGCACCGTCCACCCGCAGCGGCTGCAGCGACGCCGGCGTGCGCTCGACGAGCGCCTTGCGCAGCCGGCGCAGCGGCGCCAGACCGCGGCGGATCGCCCACCACGCCGCGAGCGCCAGCAGCGGCAGCGCGAGCGCCATCGGCCACAGCGTGTCGCGCAGCACGGCGCGCAGGATCGCTTCGCGCGAGCGCGTGCGCTCGGCGACGTAGACCTGCACGTCGCGCTCGGTGCCGTGCGCGGCGAACACGCGCCACGGCTCGCCACCGAGCCGAATCGTCGTGAAGCCGGTGCGAAAACCGCGCTCCGGCGCGACCAGCGGCGAGGTCGGTGCGTTGGCCGAGCGCAGCGCGAGCTGCCCTTCGTGGAACACCTGGAACGCCACGCGCGGCGCGTAGCGGTGCAGCGTCGGCGCGTCGAGCGTGCGTCCGTCGTCGTGTTCGATCTCGCCGGCGGCCTGCACGACGAGCAGCGCGGCGGCCTGCGCGAGGTGCGCGTCGAGCAGCTCGTCGAGCTCGTGGCCGACGTCGACGTAGACGGTCACGGCCGCGGCCGCCCACACGGCGGCGACGACGGCCAGCGCGAGGGCCAGCAGCCGGCCCTGCAGCGAGCGCCGTCGCAGGTTCACGATGCGGCGTCGCGCGGCAGCAGGTAGCCGACACCGCGCACGGTCTGGATCAGTGCGGCGCCGAGCTTGCGGCGCAGGTGATGCACGTGCACCTCGACGGCGTTGCTCTCGACCTCCTGGCCCCACGCGTACAGGTGCTGCTCGAGCTGCTCGCGCGTCATCACGCGCCCGGCGTTGAGCATCAGCGCGTGCAGCAGGTCGAACTCGCGCGTCGACAGTGCGACCGGCTCGCCGTGCAGCGTCACGGCGCGTGCGGCCGGGTCGACGACGACACCGTGCGCCGCGAGCCGCTCCTGCGGCTGGCCGTGCGCGCGGCGCACCAGCGCGCGCAGCCGCGCGGCGAGTTCGTCGAGGTCGACCGGCTTGACGACGTAGTCGTCGGCGCCGACGTCGAGGCCGCGCACGCGGTCGGGTACCGCGTCGCGTGCCGTCAGCACGAGCACCGGCAGCGTCACGCCGGCACGGCGCGCGGCGGCGAGCACCGCCAGGCCGTCGCGGCCCGGCAGGCCGAGGTCGAGCACGGCAGCGGCGTAGGGTTCGGCGCGCAATTCGCGCTCGGCGGCCAGACCGTCGCGCACCCAGTCGACCTGGAAGCCGCGCTGGCGCAGGCCGGCGCGCAGCCCGTCGCCGAGCAGCGGGTCGTCTTCGACGAGCAAGATGCGCATGCCGCGATTCTGCGTGCCGCGAGGGCGCGACCCCGTCGGGGCGCGCCCTCGCCCAGGTCATCGACGTCAGTCGTCGTCGTCCTCGTCGGCGCGCCCCGCCTTGGCGCCGTGGCCCGCGTCGCCGGTCAGCGCCGGGCGGTCCGCCCCGATGGCCGGGGCCGACTGCCACTGCAGCGCCCAGAAGCCCAGCGCCGCGGCCAGCATCAGCGCACCGACGCCGGTCCACGCGCGGCGGATGCCCTCGCGCGGGTCGCCATGCTTGTAGCCGGTGAACATCGCGCCGACCAGGTTCTCGCGGTGCATCCAGCTCGCGATCGCGACGCCGGCCACGTGCACGAGCACGACGGCCATCATCGCGTTGGCCGCGCCCTCGTGCAGGTCCTCGAGCGCCTCGCCGAAGACTTCGTTGTAGGTGGCCCAGCCGGAGAAGGTCAGCACCGACGCCAGCGCCAGCATCGCGACGATGGCCAGCGCGCCGGCCGGGTTGTGGCCGACGTGGTGCTCGGGCCGGCCGCGCAGCAGCGCGCCGAGGTAGCGCGCGACGGCACGCGGGCCGCGCACGAAGTCGGAAAAGCGTGC
Source organism: Calidifontimicrobium sp. SYSU G02091 (assembly GCF_022631395.1). NCBI lineage: Bacteria > Pseudomonadati > Pseudomonadota > Betaproteobacteria > Burkholderiales > Sphaerotilaceae > Azohydromonas > Calidifontimicrobium sp. SYSU G02091. The sequence continues at coordinate 152,517 of NZ_JALBGB010000006.1, read as the reverse complement.
GTGCTTCGTGCCGATCAGCCCCCACACGAGGCGGAACGCCACGAGGCCGGCCATCGTGTAGCCGAGCGTGACGTGCAGCAGGCGCCAGCGCTCGCTCTCGGCGGTGATCCACGCGCCGGCGAAGCTCAGCACCATCAGCCAGTGGAACACGCGCACCGGCACGTCCCACACGAGGATGCGCGGGCCTCTCGTGGCGGCGGGCGTCGCGGGCGCGTCAGCGGGGGATGCGGACGTGGCGTTCACTGTAGTCTCCCTGGTCGGCACGGGTGTGGCAGGCCGCGCAGTTCGAGGCGCTCTTGACGGCAGGCGAAGTCCACGTCGCCGGTCGCACCTCGCGGTGCTCGCGCTGGAACCACGCGCTGCGGGTGATGCGGTCTTCGGGTGGCGCGGCGGCCTCGCGCTGCGTCTTGCGGTAGGTGCCGGCGTGCTGGTCGAGCCAGGTGGCGATCTCGGCCAGCGTCTGTGCGTCGAGCGACGCGTCGGTGCCGAAGTGGTTCGGCAGGTTGGACATCAGGCGCTGCCACGACGCCGCGGGCAGCATGCCCGGCGGGTAGGCGGTGTGGCACGCGCCGCACTCCTGCCGGTACTTCGGCAGCAGCGGCACGCGGGCGGCGAGGCCGTCGTCGTCGGCACGGGCGGCGCCGGCCCAGGCGACGGCAGCGAGGGCGCCGAGCCAGGCCAGGCGGCGCCTGGGGGTGGGGGTGTGGGTCATCGCGGCACTCCGGTCGCAGTGGAGGGGGATCAGGGCTTGAGCGTGAGCAGCCACGCGAGCACGTCGGCCTTCTCGCCGGCGGTGCACTCGCGGCCCATCACGTCGTTGCAGTTGCGGCGGAACCACTTCTCGACCTTCGCCGGGTTGGTGAAGCGCTCGGCGTTGGCCGCGGGGGCCAGCGGCTGGATCGCCTTGCCGGTCGACGCGTGCTTGCCGGCGGTGGTCGGCGTGGCCCCGTGGCACGACGCGCAACTCCACTCGCGGCCGTGCGCGACCGTGAACAGCCGCTGGCCGCGCTCGGCGACGGCCGGGGTGCCGGCTGCCGCCTGGTAGGCGGCGAGCTGCTCGGCGGCGGTGGCCGCCGATGCGGTGCCCGGCACGCCGAGCGCGCCCGCGAGCGCGGTGGCGAGGGCAGTGACGAGGGGAATGACGGGTGGTTTCATGGCAGCTGTGGGTCGGGATCGCATGGCACGCATGTTTCCCCGCCGCGCTTAGGGCTTTCTTAAGCCGCGGCGCGGCGCTGCCGGATACCCGGCGGCGCATAATCTCGGGGCGCGCGGTTGCCGCCTCGGGGGCGCGGCCGGCGCGGTGTCGACAAGGAGCGTGTGCCATGCGTGAGCTGCGGTGGATTCGGGTGCTGGGTCTCGTCGTGCCGCTGCTGCTGGCCGGCGTGCCGGCGCGTGCCGCCGACGCCGCGACCGACGCGATCCAGGCCGCTTACGCGCCGTACCGTGCGGCGCTGGTGCGCACCAATGCCAAGGCGCAGGCGGAGTCGGAGCGCGCGATCGCCGACGCGATCGCGGCGTGGCGCAGCGTCGTCGAGCGCTTCGGGGCCGCCGCGCCACCGCCGTACGACCGCGATGCGCGCTTTGCGGCCACCCTGGCCGAGGTGGCTTCGATCTACGACGAGGCGCAGCGGCGCGCGCGCGCCGGTGACCTCACCGGGGCGCACGAGGTGCTCGAGCGCGTGCGTGACCTGCTGGCGGACTTGCGGCAGCGCAACGGCATCGTCGTGTTCAGCGACGCGATGAACGCCTACCACGCCGAGATGGAGCACGCGATCGCCGAGGGCCAGCGCCTGCTCGACGAGCCGCAGGGCACGCTGAAGCTGATGGCGCGCGTGGGCACGCTCGAGTACCTCGCGGCGCGCCTGCGCACGCAGGCGCCCGCCACGCTGCAGGCCGACGCCGACTTCGCGGCAGCACAGCGGGCGGTGGCCGAGTCGGTCGCGGCGCTGCGCGCGGCCGTGCTGGCGGGCGACCGCGCAGCCATCGACCGCGCGCTGGCCGCGCTCAAGGGGCCGTACGGGCGCATGTTCCTGCGCTTCGGCTGAAGCCGCCACCGGCGGGCGGTGCGCGCGGCGGGCGCGGCCTTGAAATGCGCTGCCGCGCGCCCCATTTTCCGTCGCAGTGACCGGCCCTTTGCCGGCATGCTGGACCCGCGATGAACCCGCCCTCGACGAACGACCCGAACGCCATGCTCGTCATCCCGGCGCGCCTGGGCTCGGTCGCGCTGCTGGCCCGACTGCTGCAGCGGCTCGAGCAGCAGCCGCAGCGCGTGGCCCCAGAGCAGTACCGTGCCGTCGCGCAACGGCTCGCGCAGGTGCTGGCCGATGTGCCGACCGACGACGAGTCGCAGCGCGCGCTGCGTGCGCTGATGGACGCGATGCCGGTGCTGGCCGAGGTCTACGAGAACCTGCACTACGAGCGCGCCGGGCTGTGCCGCGCACCGCTGGTGGCCGCCGCGCGCGCCGAAGTCGCCGCGCGCGCAGCGATCGCGCGCGCCGCAGCGGCGCGCTGAACGCACGGTGCTGGGCTGACGCCGCGCGGTGCCGGCGGCGCGCCGCCGTGCGCGCGCTCGCGCGACAATAGCCCCCATGGCAGGCGCGTCCTGCCGTTTCGCTTTTCTGGGCGTGCGCCGTGCGCCCCGACCTTCGAGGACAAGCCGATGGCCCAATACGTCTACACGATGAACCGCGTCACCAAGATCGTCCCGCCGAAGCGGGAGATCTTGAAGGACATCTCGCTGTCGTTCTTCCCCGGCGCCAAGATCGGCGTGCTCGGCCTCAACGGCGCGGGCAAGAGCACGCTGCTGAGGATCATGGCCGGCGTCGACAAGGAGTTCGAGGGCGAGGCGATCCCGATGCCGGGTATCAAGATCGGCTACCTGCCGCAGGAGCCGCAACTGAACCCCGACCAGACCGTGCGCCAGGCCGTCGAGGAGGGCATCGGCGGCGTGCTCGCGGCCAAGCAGCGGCTCGAGGAGGTCTACGCCGCCTACGCCGAGCCCGACGCCGACTTCGACAAGCTCGCCGCCGAGCAGGCCGAGCTCGAGGCGCTGATCGCCGCGGCCGGCAGCGAGAACACCGAGCACCAGCTCGAGATCGCCGCCGACGCGCTGCGCCTGCCGCCGTGGGAGGCGCGCATCGGCGTGCTGTCGGGCGGCGAGAAGCGCCGCGTCGCGCTGTGCCGGCTGCTGCTGTCCAAGCCCGACATGCTGCTGCTCGACGAGCCGACGAACCACCTCGACGCCGAATCGGTCGACTGGCTCGAGCAGTTCCTCAAGCGCTTCCCCGGCACGGTGGTCGCGATCACGCACGACCGCTACTTCCTCGACAACGCCGCCGAGTGGATCCTCGAGCTCGACCGCGGCCGCGGCATCCCGTACCACGGCAACTACAGCACCTGGCTCGAGCAGAAGGAAAAGCGCCTCGAGCTCGAGCAGCGCACCGAGGACGCGCGCACGAAGGCGATGAAGCGCGAGCTCGAGTGGGTGCGCAAGAACCCCAAGGGCCGCCAGGCCAAGAGCAAGGCGCGGCTGGCGCGCTTCGAGGAGCTCTCCGACTTCGAGTACCAGAAGCGCAACGAGACGAACGAGATCTTCATCCCGGTGGCCGAGCGCCTCGGCACCGAGGTGATCGAGTTCAGCAACGTCAGCAAGAGCTTCGGCGACCGGCTGCTGATCGACAACCTGAGCTTCAAGGTGCCCGCCGGCGCGATCGTCGGCATCATCGGCCCGAACGGCGCCGGCAAGTCGACGCTGTTTCGCATGATCCAGGGCCGCGAGCAGCCCGACAGCGGCACGATCAAGATCGGGCCGACCGTCAAGATGGCGTTCGTCGACCAGAGCCGCGAGGCGCTCGAGGGCGACAAGACGGTGTGGGAGGACGTCTCGGGCGGGTTGGACAACATCACGGTCGGCAAATTCGTGATGCCCAGCCGCGCGTACCTCGGCCGCTTCAACTTCAAGGGCAACGACCAGCAGAAGCTGGTCAAGAACCTCTCCGGTGGCGAGCGCGGGCGGCTGCACCTGGCCAAGACGTTGGCGCGCGGCGGCAACGTGCTGCTGCTCGACGAACCGAGCAACGACCTCGACGTCGAGACGCTGCGCGCGCTCGAGGACGCGCTGCTCGAGTTCGCCGGCAGCGTGCTCGTGATCAGCCACGACCGCTGGTTCCTCGACCGCATCGCGACCCACATCCTCGCGTGCGAGGGCGACAGTCAGTGGGTGTTCTTCGACGGCAACTACCAGGAGTACGAGGCCGACAAGGTCAAGCGCCTCGGCGAGGAAGGCGCGCGGCCGCACCGGCTGCGTTTCCGCGCGCTGAAGTAAGGAGCGCCCGCGGCGGTTACACCCTGTGACCGCCGCGGCGCGATCGCCGTTACGATTCGGTGCATCGTCAACCCGCCACGGAGACCCGTCATGCCCGTCCTGCGCCGCCTGATCGCCACCATCGCCGCCGTCGCGCTGATGCACGCCGGTCTCGTGCACGCCGCGCCGCAGGGTTTGATCTCGGCCGAGCAGGTGGCTGCCGCGCAGACGACCAGCGCTGGCGCGACGTCGCCCGGTCACGCCGCGCTGTATGCGCAGCTCGACCGCGCCGAGGTCGCGCAGGCGCTGCGCGAGCGCGGCGTGTCGCCCGAAGCCGCGCGCGAGCGCGTCGCGGCGCTGACCGACGCCGAGGCGCTGCAGGTCGCACAGCACATCGACCAGGCGCCCGCCGGCGGCGACGTGCTCGGCGTCATCGTCTTCATCTTCGTGCTGCTGCTGATCACCGACATCCTCGGCTTCACGAAAGTCTTCCCGTTCACGCGCTCGGTGCGCTGACGCTGCCGGTGCTGCGCCGTCGCCGGGCGCTCGCGCTGGCCGCGACGCTGCCGGGGCTCGCCGCGGGCTGCGCGTCGCTCGACCCGCTGCAGTCCGGCGCGCCGTGGCCGGCGGACCTGCCGCCGCGTGTCGAGCTCACCGCGGTGCCGTTCGTCGCGCAGGCGCGGTTCCACTGCGGGCCGGCGTCGCTCGCGATGGCCGCCGGCGCGGTGGGCGTCGACGTGTCGGCCGATGTGCTGGCCGACCAGGTGTTCCTGCCGGCGCGCGAAGGCTCGCTGCAAGTCGAGATGCTCGCCGCCGCGCGCCGCCAGGGGCTGCTGGCCGTCGTGCTGTCGGGTGAGCTGCGCGCGCTGTTCGCCGAACTGGCCGCGGGCCACGCGGTCGTCGTGCTGCAGAACCTGGGCCTGTCGATCTCGCCGCGCTGGCACTACGCGGTGGCGATCGGCTACGACGCGCCGGCGCGCGAGGTGCTGCTGCGCAGCGGCGACGAGCCGCGGCAGCGGCTGTCGTGGTTCACGTTCGAGCAGACCTGGGCGCGCGGCGGGCGCTGGGCCTTCGTCGCGCTGCCGCCCGACCGGCTGCCCGCCACCGCGCGCGAGGCCGACGCGGTGCAGGCGGCCATTGGCTTCGAGCGCGTCGCGGCGCCGGCGCAGGCGGCTCAGGCGTGGCGCGCGGTGCGGCAGCGCTGGCCCGACAACCTGCCGGCCGCGATCGGGCTCGGCAACGCGCTCGTCGCGCAGGGCGACCTCGACGCCGCTGCACAGGTGCTCGCGCAGGCTGCGGCGCGCCACGACAGCGCCGCAGCGTGGAACAACCTGGCGCAGGTCCAGCTGCAGCGCGGCGACCGCGCCGCCGCGCGCGACGCGGCGCGGCGTGCCGTTGCCGCGGCCGAACGCCCCGGTGCCGACGCGCACTGGCGCGACGCCGCGCTCGCGACGCTGCGCGAGGCCGAGCGCTAGCACAGGCGCGTGGGCGTCGCCGCGCGGCGGCCGTGGCGAGCAGGGGATTGACCCGCCGCGTGCCGCACGACGACGATGGCGCGCATCACGGCCCAAGGAGCGCCCATGCCCACGCGTCGCAACCCCCGCCCATCGGTCCGCTCCGGCGGCAAGTCCCCTGTGGCGTCGACCGCGACGCCACGCTCGCCTGCGGTGTGGAAGCGCGCCGCGCGCCCCGACGCGATCGACTTTCGCGACCGCTGGTTCGTCCCGGCGATCTCGTCGGCGCCGCCGCCGACGCTGTTCCCGGCCGAGCCGCTGCCGGTCAAACACCAGGGCGAGACCAACGCGTGCACCGGCTTCGCGCTCGCGCTCGTCGTCGAGCACCTGCTGCGCCGCGCCGGGCGCGAGGCGCAGCCGGCGATCTCGCCGTTCATGCTGTACTCGATGGCGCGCCGCTACGACGAGTTCCCGGGCTCGGTGGCCGACGAGGGCTCGAGCTTGCGCGGTGCGCTCAAGGGCTGGTTCAAGCACGGCGCCTGCCGCGAGGCGCTGTTCCCCGGACTGCAGATGCCGCCGGCCGCGGCGCGCATCGACGACGACTGGTGGTACGACGCCGTGCGCCGCCCGCTCGGCGCGTACTACCGCATTGCGCCGACGCAGCTCACCGACATGCACGCCGCGCTCCACGAGGTTGGCGTCCTCTACGTCAGCAGCGGCTGCCACGCGGGCTGGGACGAGGGCATGCGGCGCCGGCCGATGCGCCGGCCGCCGGTGTCGTTCGACGAGGTGTGGGAGATCCCGGTGCGCGGCGGCGAAGCCGAGCACGCCGGCCACGCGTTCGCGATCCTCGGCTACAACGAGCGCGGCTTCCTGATCCAGAACTCGTGGGGCCCCGACTGGGGCTCGCACGGCTACGCGCTGCTGACCTACGGCGACTGGCTGGCCAACGCGATGGACTGCTGGGTCGCGCAGCTCGGCGTCGTCACGCAGGACCACCGCGACCTCGCGCGCAGCGACACGCTGCGCCGCGACAAGCGCACCGGCAAAGTCGTGCTCGCGGCCAGCGACGTGCTGCGCCACCGAGAGCTCGCGCCGTTCATCCTCAACATGGGCAACAACGGCGCGCTGTCCAACAGCGGCGTGTTCCGCACCACGCCCGACGACGTGCGCGCGATCGCCGACGTGCAGCTCGAGCGCGCGCGCGCCGAGTGGGCGCCGGCCGACGACGTCGTCGACGTGTGCGTCTACGCGCACGGCGGGCTGGTCGGCGAGAAGGACGCGGCGAAGACGGCGGCGCGCTGGATCCCGGCGCTGTACGAGGCGCGCGTCTTCCCGATCTTCCTGATGTGGGAGACCGACTTCTGGAGCACGCTCGCCGGCCTCGTGGCCGACACCGTCAAGGGCGTGCCGCGCACGACGGCCGCCGGCGCCGCGTTCGAGCGCTGGTGGAACCGCCGCCTCGAGCGCGCGCTGGCGCGGCCGGGCACCGCGCTGTGGGGCGAGATGAAGCAAAACGCCGACGCGATCAGCCTGTTCCGGCCCCACGTGGCCGACGACGAGCAGGCTGGCGCCGTGCTGCTGTACCGCCACTTCAAGCACCACGTGCAGAACAAGAACGTACGCATGCACTTCGTCGGCCACTCGGCCGGCAGCATCGTTGGCAGCCTGATGCTCAGCCGCCTCGCGGCCGAGGGGATGCGCTTCGAGTCGGTGAGCTTCATGGCGCCGGCGGTGCGCTGCGACACGTTCACGGCCCACGTCGCGCCGCTGCTGAAGAAGGGCACGGTCGCGCGCTACCAGCAGTTCTCGCTGACGGCACAAGCCGAAGAGGACGACCCCACCTGCGGGCCGTACCGCCGCTCGCTGCTGCACCTGGTGGCCGAGTCGTTCGAAGGCGGCAGCCGCCAGGCCATCCTCGGCCTCGAGGCCGACGCGCGCGCCGCGCTCGACGGGCTGCCCAACACGACGCTGCACCTCGCGCCCGGTGCGCGCAGCAAGGCCAGCACGCACGGCGGCTTCGACGACGACGAGACGACGCTCAGGCAGGTGATCCGCTTCATCCACGGCGCCTGACGCGCTCTCGGCGTGCCCCGATTGACCGCGCGCGGGCCGCGCGGTCTACTGCGCGCCGGCGCCGCCACGCGGCGGCGAGGACACATCGTTCGAGGAGCAACGCGCATGGGCAGCACGATCGAATTCGCACGACCCGACGGCAAGACCGTCCGGGGCTACCTCGCCGAGCCGGCATCGCCCGGCCCCGGCGTCGTCGTGATCCAGGAGTGGTGGGGACTCAACGACCAGATCCGCGGTGTCGCCGACCGCCTCGCGCTGGCCGGCTACACGGCGCTGGTGCCCGACCTGTACCGCGGCCGCTCCACCGTCGAGGCCGAGGAGGCGCACCACCTGATGACGAACCTCAACTTCGGCGACGCCGCGTCGCAGGACGTGCGCGGCGCCGTGCAGCACCTGAAGGGCCGCGGCTGCGCCAAGGTCGGCGTCACCGGCTACTGCATGGGCGGCGCGCTGACGATCCTGGCGCTGACGATGGCGCCCGAGGCCGACGCTGGTGTCGTGTGGTACGGCTACCCGCCGCTCGACTTCGTCGACGCGAGCAAGATCAAGGCGCCGATGATGGCGCACTGGGCGACGCAGGACGCCGCGTTCGCGATGGACGGCGTCGAGGCGCTCGAAGCCAAGCTCAAGGCCGCCGGCGTCGCCTACACCGGCCACCGGTACCTCGCGCACCACGCGTTCGCCAACGAGACCGCGCAGGGGCCGCGGCGCATCGCGGTGACGCAGTACGACGCCGCGTGGGCGCAGGTGGCGTGGGACCGCACGATGCGGTTCTTCGGTCGGCACCTGGGCTGAACGCGTCCCACCCCTTGGTGCGGCGGCACCCCCTGCGAATGGGGGGTGCCGCCGCGTTGTTCTGGTACGTCCCGATGCACGCCGCGGTCGGCGCCGCTAGCGTGGGTCGGCCATTGCGTGACGTAACACGTGCCGGAGGACCGATGACTGCATCCCTGTACCGAATCGCGCGCCTGGGCGCGCCGCTGCTGATCGCGCTCGGCCTGGCCGCCGGCGTGGCCCACGCGAAGAAGCCCGCGCCGCCCGACCTGGGCTGGCAGAAGATCGAGAACCCGGCGCCCGTCACGATCGGCGGCAAGACGTACAGCGCGACCTGCTCGAACTACCCGGGTACCAACAAGACGTTCTCGTTCTGGGCGCGCAAGGGCACGGCAAAGAACACCGTCGTGTTCTTCGAAGGCGGCGGTGCCTGCTGGGACAACCTGACCTGCTCGCACCCGATCGCCGGCCTGCCCGCTAACGTGCCGCAGTTCTTTGTGCCGCAGGTCGCGCCGGGCACCGATCCGGCGACGTTCGACGGCATCTTCCGCACCGACCGTGCCGACAACCCGGTGCGCGACTGGAACATGGTCTACATCCCGTACTGCACCGGCGACCTGCACGCCGGGTCGGCGACGAAGACCTATACCAGTGTCGGCAATTCGGCGCTTGGGTTGCCGGCCGGAGTGCCCCTGACGATCGAGCACCGCGGCTTCGACAACTTCATGGTCGTGCTCGACTGGATGAAGAAGAACCTCGACCGGCCGAAGAACCTGCTGGTCACCGGCTCGAGCGCCGGGGGTTATGGTGCCAGCCTGAACTTCCCGTATCTCGCGCGCGCCTACCCGCAGGCGCACCTGTACGTCGTCGCCGACGCCAGCCAGGGCGTGACGACACCGGACTGGGACCAGTTCGGCCGCAGTTCGTGGAACCTGCAATTCGCGCCCGGCGCCTTCGGTCCGAACCCTGCGGCGCTGCCGAGCGCCGACCTGCTGCGCGCCGCCGCGCAGTCTCACCCGCGCGCGAAGGTGGCGCAGTTCACGACGACGTTCGACGAGGTCCAGATCCTCTTCTACGGTGTTATGAAGCAGTACTACCCGCCGGGCGGCGCGTGCCCGAACCCGGCGATCGACTGGAACCAGCAGATGATCACCAAGCTCGTCGAGTACGACGACGAGGTGAAGAATTTCCGCTACTACCTGGCCGGTGGCACCTACCACACGCTGATGCGCAGCCCGCTCTTCTACACCGAGGCATCGACCGGAACGCCGTTCAACGAGTGGCTGCGCCAGATGCTGGCCAACCGTGGGGGCACGGGCGGCCACGGCGGGCGCTGGACCAACGAAGCCTGCCCCGGCTGTCTCGCGACCTACCCCTGCCCGACACCCTGAGGCTCACCACAGCCACGCCGCACCGCGCACCCCCGACGCATCGCCGTGCGCGGCCGGCGCGAGCCGGGTGCGCACCGGCTCGTCGGCGCCGGCGCTGAAGACCCAGCGCGACCACAGCGCCGGCACGCGCCGGTACAGCGGGTCCAGCCGCGACAGCCCGCCGCCGAGCACGATCACGTCGGGGTCGAGCAGGTTGATGACGGACGCCAGCGCCCGCGCGAGGCGGTTCGCATGGCGTTCCAGCGCCGCGGCGCATGCGGTGTCGCCCGCCGCGGCGCGCTGTGCGATCTGCGCCGCATCGAACGCCTCGCCGCCGTGGCGCGCGTGGTCGGCGGCCAGCGCGGGGCCGCTCAGCCAGGTCTCGATGCAGCCGCGCTGGCCGCAGTAGCACGCCGGCGGCGTCTCGTCGGGCGTGGCCCACGGCAGCGGGTTGTGGCCCCACTCGCCGGCCAGCCCGTTGGGTCCGCGCAGCACGCGGCCGTGCACCGCGATGCCGGCCCCGACGCCGGTGCCGAGGATCACCGCGAACACGACGTCGGCACCGGCGCCCGCGCCGTCGGTGGCCTCCGACAGCGCGAGGCAGTTGGCGTCGTTGGCCAGCCGCACCGGCTGGCGCAGCCGCGCCTCGAGGTCGCGCTGCAGCGGCCGGCCGTTCAGGCACGTCGAGTTGGCGTTCTTGACGAGGCCGGCGGGCGTCAGCGTGCCGGGGTGGCCGACGCCTACGGTGAACTCGCCGCCGACGGCGCGCCGCGCCGCGCCGACGAGCGCCGCGACGGCGGCCAGCGTCTCGTCGTAGCGGCCCGCCGGGGTGGCCATGCGCTCGCGCCAGCGCACGGCGCCGGCGTCGTCGAGCACGGCGGCCTCGATCTTCGTGCCGCCGAGGTCGACACCCAGGCGCAGCGGCGCCGCCGTCATGCCGTCACAGCGGCTGCGTGCGCGCCTCGAGCCACGCGAGCGCGTCGCCGTCCAGCAGCGGCGCGAGGCGCTCGCGCACGGTCGCGTGGTAGCGGTCGAGCCAGTCGATCTCGTCGATCGTCAGCAGGCTGCGGTCGATGCAGCGCGTGTCGATCGGGCACAGCGTCAGCGTCTCGAACTCGAGGAACTCGCCGAACTCTTCGGCCACGTCGAGCCGCGCCGGCACGTTGAGCACCAGGTTCTCGATGCGCACGCCCCAGCGCCCGGGGCGGTACACGCCGGGCTCGATCGACGTGATCATCCCCGGCTCCATCGCCATCGTCGCGTCGGGCACCGCGCGGCTGATCGACTGCGGGCCCTCGTGCACGTTGAGGAAGTAGCCCACGCCGTGGCCGGTGCCGTGGCCGAAGTCGAGGCCCGCGGCCCACAGCGGCGCGCGCGCGAGCGCGTCGAGCGCGGGGCCCGGGATGCCGCGCGGGAAGCGCGCGCGCGACAGCGCGAGCGTGCCCTTGAGCACGAGCGTGTAGTCGCGCCGCATCGCGGCGCTGGGCGTGCCCACCGGCCACACGCGCGTGATGTCGGTCGTGCCGCCGAGGTACTGGCCGCCGGAGTCGATCAGCAGCAGCGAGTCGCCTTCGATCACCGCGTGCGACGCGGGCGTCGCGCGGTAGTGCGGCATCGCGCCGTTGGGGCCGAAGCCGGCGATCGTCGGGAAGCTCGGGCCCACGAAGCCGGGCTGCTTCGCGCGCTCGGCGGTGAGCCACTCGTCGACGGTCAGCTCGGTCAGCCGCTCGCCGCGCTCGAGCGCGGCCTCGAAACGCGCGTAGAAGCGGCACATCGCGGCGCCGTCGAGTGCCATCGTCTCGCGCACGAAGGCGGCCTCGGCGTCGGTCTTGCGGCTCTTGGCCAGCGTGCTCGGGTTGATCGCCTCGACGACTTTCACGCCCTCGGGCACGCGCTCGCGAAACGCGAGCGTCACGCGCTTGGGGTCGACGAGCAGCGTGCTGCCCGGCGGCAGCGCCGCCAGCGCATTGGCGGCCCGCTCGTACGGCGCGAGCGCGATGCCGTCGGCAGCCAGCGCGGCGGCGACATTGGCCGGCACCTTGCCGGCGCCGACGAACAGCGTCGCGCGCTCGGCGTCGACGAGCAGGTGCGCGAGGAACACCGGGTTGTAGGCCACGTCGGCGCCGCGCAGGTTCGTGATCCACGCGACGTCGTCGACGGTCGAGACGAAGTGGTGCGTCGCGCCATGCGCACGCATCGCGGCGCGCACCTGCGCGAGCTTGTCGGCGCGCGTGACGGCGGCGTGCGGCGCGCGGTGCTCGTAGACCGGCGCGGCGGGCAGCGCGGGGCGGTCGGGCCAGGTCTCGGCGAGCAGGTCGACGTCGGTGCGCAGCTTCACGCCGGCCTTGTCGAGCGTCTCGCGCAGCGTCTTGGCTGCCGCCAGCCCGAGCACGGCGCCGTCGACGACGACGGTCTCGCCGGGCTTGACGTGGCTCGCGAGCCACTCGGCGTGCAGCGCCGAGCTGCCGGTGGGGATCTTCTGCAGCTCGATGCCGCTGCCTTCGAGTTCGGCGGCGGCCTGCACCCAGTAGCGACTGTCGGCGAACAGCGCCGCCTCGGTGGCGGTGACGGCCAGCGTGCCCATCGAGCCGGTGAAGCCCGACAGCCACTCGCGCCCCTGCCAGCGCTCGGGCAGGTATTCCGACAGGTGCGGGTCGCTCGACGGCACGAGCAGCGCCGCCGCGCCGTGGCGCGCGAGCGCCTCGCGCACGCGCGCCAGGCGCAGTCGGATCGGGGAGGTGCGTGTGTCCATGCGCGGGCCTGTGCGGTGCCGGCTCATTCTAGGGAGCGAGCGATCGCCGCGTCGGCGGTGCCGGCTGCGCCGGGCGCGGCGGCCGCGTCGCGCGCGAGCACGCGCCGGCGCACCAGCTGGATGTGGCTGCGCAGCGCGTACAGCTCCTCGGCGTACGACAGCGGCACCGCGATGTGCTCGACGCGGTGGTCGACCTCGTCGAGCTCGCGCAGCAGCTCGGCCGTCGGCCGCTGGCCCGCGGCGTCCTCGATCGCGCGCAGCTGCGCGTACCAGCGGAAGATGCGCGAGCGGATGCGCCACTCCACGAGCGGCGGCAGCACCTTCGACAGCGGGATCACGACGGCGATCACCGACAGCGCGACGAGCCACATGCGGTCGATCAGGTTGGCGGCCCAGAACGGCAGGTAGCGCTGCAGCCACGGCGTGCCGCTGCGGTAGACGCGCTGCGCCTCGGCGGCCAGCGGCCATTCGCTGCGCTCGGGGCTCGGGAAGTCGCCGGCGCGCTGGAACCAGCCGGCGTCGCCGTGCACCTGGCGCGCGGCCTGCACCAGCAGCTGCACCAGCGCCGGGTGCAGCGTCTCGCGCGCGAGCAGCGACGCGCTCGGCGCGACGAGGTGCACGTCGGCCGGCGGGCGGTCGGCCGCGAGGTCGACGATGCCGCGCGGCAGCACGACCGGCGTCATGAACGGGAAGCGCCGCGACAGCGCCTCGGCCTGCGCGAAGTCGAACAACCGGATGCCCGGCGTGCGCAGCAGCATCTGCACCATCGCCGCCTCAGGGGCGGAGGCGACGACGACGGCGTCGAGCCGGCCTTCGAGCAGCTCGACGACGGCCGGCGTCAGCGGCAGCTGCGACACCTGCAGCGCGTCGAGCCCGGTGCCGTAGGCGTCGAGCAGCCGGCCCAGCAGCGGCGGCACGCCGCTGCCCGCCGGGCCGACGTTGACGCGCCAGCCGGCGAGCTGCGCGAGGTTCTCGAGCGGGCGCCCGCGCAGCAGCCGGCGCGCGCTGTCGTCGCGGTAGAACAGCCACACCGGCTCGTGGAACACGGTGCCCAGCGAGACGATGCCCTCGTTCGGCGGCTCGTCGACCGGGCGCTTGCCGCTGCTGCCGCCCTGCACGAACGCGACGTCGACGCCCGAGTCGGCGTCGCGCAGCAGCGCGAGGTTCTCGGCCGCGCCATTGGTGTTGCGCAGCGTCACGGTGATGCCGTGACGCGCGAGCAGCTCGGCGTAGCGGCGGCCGAACTCGGCGTACGCGCCCTGCGCGCCGCCGGTGGCCATCGTCAGCGTCGCGGGCGGCGTCGGCTGCAGCCACCGGTACGCGACGACGAACGCGGTCACCGCCAGCAGCACGATCGGCAGCTGCGCCGCGAGGAAGGCGCGCAGCGAGTGCCAGGCCGAGCGCAGCGTGCTCAGGCGCGCGTCCATCTCGAGCGGTCGCTTCGGCGGGGTCGTCATCGGCGGGCGGGGCAGGGCGGCAACGGACAGGGCGTCGACGGTAGCACGCTACGATGCCGCACCGCCCGTTCCCCGCCGCCGATGTCCACGACCCTGCCGCCGCTGGCCGCGCGCAACGCGCGCATCGCGCCGTTCCACGTGATGGAGCTCGTCAAGCACGCCGACGCGCTCGCCGCGGCCGGCCGCTCGATCATCCACCTGAGCATCGGCGAGCCCGACTTCACCGCGCCGCCGCCGGTCGTCGCCGCGCTCGAGCGCGCCGCGCGCGACGGCGACACCGGCTACACGCAGGCCACCGGGATCGAGCCGCTGCGCCGCGCGATCGCGCGCTGGCACGGCGACGAGTTCGGCGTCGACGTCGACCCGGCGCGCGTGCTCGTCACCGCCGGCGCGTCGGGTGCGCTGCTGCTCGCGTGCGCGGCGCTCGTCAACCCCGGCGACGCGGTGCTGATGAGCGACCCCGGCTACCCGTGCAACCGCCACTTCGTCGCGGCGTTCGACGGCGTCGCGAAGGCCGTGCCGGTCGGTGCGGCGCAGCGCTTCCAGCTCGACGCCGCTGCGGTGCGCGCGCACTGGAGCCCCGAGGTGCGCGGCGTGCTGCTCGCGAGCCCGAGCAACCCGACCGGCACCTCGATCGCGTTCGACGAACTCGGCCGCGTCGTCGACGCCGTGCGCGAGCGCGGCGGCTTCACGATCGTCGACGAGATCTACCTCGGCCTGACCTACGGCCACGCGCCGCGCAGCGCGCTCGCGCTCGGCGACGACGTCGTGACGGTCGGCAGCTTCTCGAAGTTCTTCCACATGACGGGCTGGCGGCTGGGCTGGCTGGTGCTGCCGCCGGCGTGGGTCGCGCCTGTCGAGAAGCTGGCGCAGAACCTGTTCATCTGCGCGTCGGCGCTGGCGCAGCGCGCCGCGCTGGCGTGCTTCGAGCCCGAGGCGATGGCCGTCTTCCGCGCGCGGCGCGACGAGTTCCGCGCGCGGCGCGACTTCATCGTGCCGGCGATCCACGAACTGGGCTTCGGCGTGCCGGTCGAGCCCGACGGCGCGTTCTACGTCTGGCTCGACGCGAGCCGCTTCACCGACGACAGCGACCGCTTCGCGATCGAGCTGCTCGAAGCCACCGGCGTCGCGCTGGTGCCGGGCAAGGACTTCGGTGCGCACGAGCCGCACAAGTGGCTGCGGCTGTCGTACGCGACCGACATGGCGTCGCTGCGCGAGGCGGTGGCGCGCATGCGCGGCTGGCTCGCGTCGCGGCCGGTGCGCTGAGCGCGTCCGGCGGCACGACGCCCGGCTCAGCCGCTGCGGCGCGAGGCGGCGACGACGGCGGCCTGCACGCGCGAACTCAGGTTGAGCTTGCGCAGGATGTGCTGCACGTGGATCTTGACCGTCGTCTCGGCGATCGCCAGTGCGCGCGCGATCTCCTTGTTGCTGTGGCCGAGTGCGATCAGCTCGAGGATCTCGCGCTCGCGCGGTGACAGGCTGGCCAGCGCGTCGTCGTCGGCCGGGGCCGGCGTGTCGGGCGCGGCCGCTGCGCCGCCACCGAACGCGGCGGCGAGCTTGGGTGTCATCGCGGCGCTGAAGCTCGCCTCGCCGCGCGCGGCGCGCTCGATGGCCTGCGCGAGCTCGTCGCTGTCGGCGGTCTTCAGCAGGTAGCCGGCGGCGCCGCCGCGCAGCGCCGCGGCGAGGTCGCGTTCGTCCTCGCTCACCGTCAGCATCAGCACGCGCGCCTGCGGCACCGCGGCGCGCAGCGCCGGCAGCGCGTCGACGCCGGCGACGCCGGGCAAGTGGTTGTCGAGCAGGATCACCTGCGGGCGGCACTGTGCCGCGGCGCGCTGCGCCTCGTTGGCGTCGGCCGCCTCGCCGACGACCTCGAAGCGGCCGTCGGCGGCGAGCAGCGCGACGAGCCCGCGCCGGAACAGCGTGTGGTCGTCGACGACGAGCACGCGCACCTTCGATCCGGAGTCGGCGTGGGTGTCCATCGTGCGGGCGGGTGACGATCAGGCCGCCAGCGGCTCGCGCTCGGGCAGCGCGACGACGACGCGCGTGCCGCGCCCCGGCGTCGAATCGACGTGCACCGACGCGCCGATGCCCTCGGCGCGCTCGCGCATGATGCGCAGGCCCACGTGCGTCTCGTCGTCGCCGCGCGCACGGGCGTCGAAGCCGCGGCCGTCGTCGCGCACTTCGATGCGCCACGCCGGCTGCTGCCGCACGTCGAGCCACACGGCGCTCGCGCCGGCGTGCTTGCGCACGTTCGACAACGCCTCCTGCACGACGTGCAGCAGCTGCACCTGCACGTCGGGCGGCAGCGGCACGCCGGCGCCGTGCACCTCGAGGTGCGCCGGCAGCCCCGTCTGGTGCTCGAACTTGTGCAGCGTCGCCTTCAGTGCAGCGACGAAGTCGTCGCTGTTGGTGCGCGTGCGGAAGTGCAGCAGCAGCTCGCGCACGTCGGCCGTGCTCTCGCGGATGCCGGCGTCGAGCTCGTCGATGGCGCGCTCGACCTGCGCGGCGTCGCCACGCCGCAGCGCGCCGCGCAGCAGCTGCAGCTGGATCTTCAGGAACGCCAGGCCCTGCGCGATCGAGTCGTGCAGCTCGCGCGCGAGCAGCGTGCGCTCCTCGGCGACCGCCGCCTCGCGCTCGAGCGCGGCGGCGCGCACGCTCTCCATGCCGCTGGCCAGGTGGCTGGCCAGGCTCTCGAGCAGCGCACGGTCGGCGTCGGACCACGCGGCGACGCTGCCGCGGTACAGCAGGTCGACCTCGCCGAGCGTCTGGTCGTGCAGGCGCACCGGCACGACGACGACGTGCTCGAAGCCGTGGCGCTCGCACGCCGCCGCGCCGGCGCCGGGCGCGAGCGGGCGGATCGCGATCACGCGCGCGTGGCCACCGGCGTCGGGCTGCCCGCAGTGGCAGCTGCCGTCGTACAGGCAACGCTCCTGCTCGAGCATCTCGGCGGGCACGCAGTCCGACGCGAGCAGCACGTGGCGGCGCTGCGCGGCGTCGTGCCAGCGCAGCAGCGCGGCGTCGGCGCGGCCGACGGCGCGCAGCCGGCGCGCGAAGCCCTGCGCCAGCGCCTCGAGCGTCGGCGCCGTCGCGATGAAGGCGCTGGCCTCGTAGAGCACGGCCAGGCGCTCGCGCTCGGCGCGCAGGCTCTCGGTTTTCTCGCGCACCTTGGCTTCGAGGTCGCGGTAGAAGCCTTCCAGCGTCGCCGCCATGCGGTTGAAGCCCTGCGCCAGCCGGCCGAACTCGTCGTCGGCATCGACGACCACGCGCGCCGAGAAGTCGCCCTGCTCGACCTGCTCGACCCCGGCTTGCAGCCGTGCGAGCGGGTTGAAGACGAACAGCACCGCCGCGTACAGCAGCGCGACGCCGCCGGCGAGCGCGAGTCCCATCAGGCCGAGCTGGAACGTCGTCAGCACCGCGGTCCAGCGCGACAGCTGCGCCTCGATCGCGCCGACGAAGGCGTCGATGTCGGCCACGAGCGCGTCGGCCTCGGCCGCCACGCCCCCCGGCTGCAGCGCGCCGGGGGCGAGCCACGCCGCGCGCACCGTGTCCCAGTGCGCCCGCACGCGCTCGAACGCGGCGCGCGTCGTCTCGCCGCGCGGCACGAACAGCGGGCGCGCCGGGTCGCCGCGTTCGAGCAGTGCGATCGAATCGTCGAACTGCAGCGCCTGCGCGTGCAGACGCTGCGGGTCGCCGGCGTGCACCGCCTGCGCGAGCCGCCAGGTCTGCATGCGCAGCCGACCGGCCTCGTTGACCGCGGCCGCGCCGCCTTCGAGCTGCCAGGTCACCCACAGCGTCAGCCCGATCGAGCCGAGGGCGAGCAGCAGCAGCACGGCGCCAATCGCACCGAGCTTGGCCGACAGCGAACGCGGACGCGGCGACGTGGGCATCGTGGCGCGCACTCTAGGGCGGCGCACCCGCGCCGACCTTGACGGGCGTCAAGTGGCGTGGCGTCGGTGGGCGGCCATCTCGCGGCCCATCGCGTCGAGGGTCGAGGCGTCCAGCGCGGCGGCCACCGGCGGGTAGGCCTGCGTCTCTTCGACGGCGATGTGCTCGGCGTAGCCTTGCGCGAAAGCGTGCCAGCCGGCGAGCGTCGCCGCATCGCCCGTCCAGCGACCGGCCGCCACCGGCTCGAGGGCCGCGCGCACCGCGCGCCACTGCTCGGCCATCGCTTCGTGGTCGGCGTGCAGGCGTTGCGCGAGCGCCTGCCGTCCGTGCGCGCGAAGCCACGGCAGCACGTGCAGTTCCTCGTCGGCGTGGTGCGCCGGGCCGGCGACGTCGAAGTAGCGCATCACGCTGCGCGCAGCGTCGGCGGCCTGCGCGTCGGCGCCGTGGCGCTGCAGGTGTTCGCCCAGCCGCAGCAGCAGCGCGAGCATGCGCTGCACGCGTTCGTGGCACGCGTGCAGCATCTCGAACGGCTGCTCGAAGCCGGCCGCCGGCGCCGCGTGCAGCGCGCCGGACCGTGCGTCGTGCATGCGGTCGTTCATCCGGTGCTCCACGCGCGCGGGCGTTTCATGCCGGCGATGCGGCACGCCTGCGCGACGTAGCCATACGGGAACAGCTCGAACATGCGCTTGCGGCCCTCGCCGGGGTAGCGCTGCTCGAGGTGCTTCATCGCGTGGCGCGCATCGGCACACACCTGATGCTCGTGGTACCAGTCGCGCATGAAGCGGATCACGAACCAGTGGTCGTCGCCGAGCGCGATACCCTGTGCGCGCGCCAGCGCTTCGGCCAGCGTCTCATCCCACTGCTCGGGATCGACGAGGTAGCCTTCGCCGTCGAGGCGCGGGTCGTCGGGCGGCATCGTCGTCATCGCGTCGTCTCCGCGGGTCGTGGCACTGCGCGCAGCCGGCTCATCCTGCGCTCGGCACCCCGCTGGCGTCGAGGGTGCGCGACGGGTCGTCGGGGTCGCCGAGCAGGTACGGCGCGGTGCCGGCATTGTCGGCCGCCGACGCCGGCACGAAGCCGCCGCGGCCAATGTCGAACACGTGCACCTCGCCGTCCTCGATCACGTAGTGCCAACCGTGCAGCGTCAGCGTGCGCGCCTCGACGCGCGCGCGCACCATCGGGTAGTCCATCAGCCGCTCGAGCTGCAGCACGACGGCGCGCTGCTCGGTGCGGCGCAGCGCCTCGGCGCCGGGCTCGGCCACCGGCAGCGCCGCTTCGCGGCCGAGTTCGAGCCAGCAGCGCAGGTTCTGCGCCTGCGGCGGCATCTCGCCGTACAGCGCGCGGATCGCGCCGCAGTGGCTGTGGCCGCACACGACGATGCGCCTGACCTCGAGGTTCAGCACCGCGAACTCGATCGCGGCGGCCGTGCCGTGGAAGCCCTCGGACTGGTCCCAGGGCGGCACGAACGCGCCGACGTTGCGCACGAGGAACAGCTCGCCCGGGCCGGCGCCGGTCAGCAGGTACGGCACGAGGCGCGAGTCGGAGCAGCCGATGAACAGCGTCGTCGGGTGCTGGCCGTCGTCGACGAGGTGGCGAAACAGCGAGCGCTGCGTCGGGAACGCGTCGTCGTGGAAGCGCCGCAGCCGCTCGAGCAGTTCGTCGGGCATCGCCGCAGATCCGTCGTAGGCCACTACTGCACGAGCGGCGAGGCCGTCGCGTCGAGGTCGACGCCGCGCACGTCGGCGGCGCCCGCGAGGCGCTGCAGATACTGGCGCAGCGCGGTCACGAACGCCTGCGCCTCGAGGGTGCGTCGCACCGCGCCGCGCACCGCCTCGTAGGGCGGCAGCGCGCCCGCGCGGCGCTCGAGCACCTCGACGACGTGCAGCCCGAAGCGGCTGTGCACGAGGCGTGGCAGCACGCCGACCTCGGGGTGGCCGAAGACCTCGCGCGCGAACTCGGGCGCGCAGTCCTCGGCGCCGAGCCAGCCGAGGTCGCCACCGGCCTGAGCGCTCGGGCAGTTCGACCACTGCGCCGCCGCCGCGGCGAAGCGGTCGGCCTCGCCGGGAGCGCGGGCGCGCAGGTCGATCAGCAGCGCCTCGGCGCGGCGGCGCAGTGCGCCGACGTCGACGCCGGGCGTCACCGCGAACAGCACGTGGCGCAGCCGCACGCGCTCGCCGCGGGCGAAGCGCGCGGCGTTCGCGGCGTGGTAGCGCCGGCACGCCTCGTCGTCCGGCTCGGGCCGCACGAGCTCGCGGTCGAGCAGCGCCTCGATCGCGGCGGTCGCGGCCTCGCTCGTCGCGCCGCGCACCGGCGCCGGGTCGTCGGCGGCCAGCAGGCCGGCCGCGATCGCGGCCTGCCGCAGCAGCTCGACGCTGGCGCGCTGGCGCAGCGCCGCGGCGTCGAGCGCCTCGTCGTCCGACGCGAGCGGCACGCCGTTGACCGACGGCCGGGGGGCGAGGAGCATCGCGGGGGCGTTCATCGGCCGTCTCCCGTCACAGCGCGCGGCGCGGCAGGTTCTGCCCCGCTGGCACGTTGAGCCGGCGCGAGCGCACGACCTGGTACGGCCGGAACAGATACGCCACCGTCGCGAACCCGCTCCAGATGTGCACGAGGCGGCTGAACGGGAACAGCAGGAAGATCGTCATGCCGAGCAGCATGTGCGCCAGGTAGTGCCACGCGATGCCCATCAGCGGCGTCGCGTCGGGGCGGAAGGTGGCGATGCCCTGCAGGTAGCTGGCCAGGATCAGCATCGTCTGCGGGTCCTTCACGTGGGCGTACGACGCGGGCAGCGTGGCCAGCCCGAGCGCGAGCTGCACCCACAGGATGATCAGGATCGCGAGGTCGGTGCGGTGGCTCGTCAGCCGGATGCGCGGGTCGAACAGGCGCCGGTGCAGCAGCATCGTCAGACCGACGAAGCACACCAGCCCGGCGATGCCGCCGGCGACGACGGCGAGCAGCTGCTTCTGCTGCGCCGTCATCACGAGCTCGTAGACCGAGTGCGGCGTGAGCTGGCCGAACAGGTGCCCGAAGAACAGGAACAGGATGCCGAAGTGGAACAGGTTGCTGCCGATCTTGAGCTGGCGCGCGCGCAGCAGCTGCGAGCTGTCGCTCTTCCACGTGTACTGGTCGCGGTCGAAGCGCGCCAGGCTGCCCATCAGGAACACCGACAGGCACACGTAGGGGTAGACGACGAAGAGGACGTTGTAGAGCGTTTCCATGCGGGGCTCCGTGGGGGCGTCGAAGGGGCGGTCAGCGCAAGGCGGCGCGCGGCGGGGCCGCGGGGCGCACGACGTGGATCGGCTGCGGCTGGTCCGGCCGCGCCTGGCCGCGCGTCGAGCAGCCGCCGAAGGCTTCGGGCTCGGCCCAGGCCTCGTCGAGCGGCGGCTCGTCGGGCAGCTCGACGCGCTCGGCGCGCTCGCCGGCGAGGTCGAGCACGGCGGCCAGCACGCTGGCGTAGGCGCTGCGGCGCGCGAGCAGCGCACTGAAGATCGCGCGCACGATGTGCGCGGTCTCGCGCAGGAACTCGCGCGCCTGCGCCGGCGGCTGTGTGCTCGCGAACTCGAGGACGACCGGCAGGTGGTCGGGCAGTTCGCCGGGCGCGAGCAGCAGGCCGGCGCGCTCGTAGGTCTGGGCGAGGTCGATCATCGCCTGCCCGCGGTCGCGGCTGTCGCCGTGCACGTGCTCGAACAGGTACAGCGCGGTGCGCCGGCCGCGGTCGAACAGCTCGACGTACTCGGCCTCGGCGCGCAGCCCGGTCTGGGCGCGCAGGCCGTCGATCAGCGCATCGAGCTCGGCCAGGCGCCCGAACGTCAGCGCGCGCTCGTCGTGCAGCGCGTCGCGCACCGCGGGCAGCGCCTCGCGCATCTCCGCGTCGGGGTAGCGCAGCAGCCACGCGAGCGCGCGCAGCGTGTGGGTCATGCGGCGGGAGGTACCGTGGAGCAGCGACATGGTCAGACCTCCGCCTTGATGGGAATGGTGCGCTTCTTCTCGCTGCCGAACAGGCTCGTCTCGGTGACGCCCTCGGAGCAGCCGTTGCCGAAGCTGAAGCCGCAGCTGCCGCGCACGTTGAACGCGTTCTCGGCGTACTCGCGGTGCGTGCTCGGGATCACGAAGCGATCCTCGTAGTTGGCGATCGCCATGATCCGGTACATGTCCTCGACCTCCTCGACGCTCAGCT
The DNA here is from genome assembly GCF_022631395.1 of Calidifontimicrobium sp. SYSU G02091. Taxonomy (NCBI): domain Bacteria; kingdom Pseudomonadati; phylum Pseudomonadota; class Betaproteobacteria; order Burkholderiales; family Sphaerotilaceae; genus Azohydromonas; species Calidifontimicrobium sp. SYSU G02091. The sequence goes on along the minus strand of NZ_JALBGB010000006.1, from coordinate 130,269 downwards.
GCACCTGGTCGATCGCGGCGCGATTGGGCGTGCCGTCGACGTGCTTGGCGCGCTGGTACGCACGCATCGCGAGCATCCGTTCGAGCGCGCGCACGACGGGCATCGTGTCGCCGGCGGTCAGCAGGTTCGCGAGGTACTTGACCGGGATGCGCAGCTGGCCGACGTCGGGGATCTCGCCGTTGGCGCCGACGTGCCCGGCGTTGGCCGCCGCGGTGATCGGCGACAGCGGCGGCACGTACCACACCATCGGCAGCGTGCGGTACTCGGGGTGCAGCGGCAGCGCGACCTTCCACTGCATCGCCATCTTGTAGACGGGGCTGTGGCGCGCGGCCTCGAGCCAGGCTTCGGGCACGCCGTCGCGTCGCGCCTGCTCGATGACCGCCGGGTCGTGCGGGTCGAGGAAGAGGTCGAGCTGCGCCTGGTACAGGTCCTGGTCGCGCGTCACCGCGGCGGCCTGCCCGATGCGGTCGGCGTCGTACAGCAGCACGCCCAGGTACCGGATGCGCCCGACGCAGGTCTCCGAGCACACGGTCGGCTGGCCGGCCTCGATGCGCGGGTAGCAGAAGATGCACTTCTCGGCCTTGCCGCTCTTCCAGTTGTAGTAGATCTTCTTGTACGGGCAGCCCGAGACGCACATGCGCCAGCCGCGGCACTTGTCCTGGTCGATCAGCACGATGCCGTCTTCCTCGCGCTTGTAGATCGAGCCCGACGGGCAGCTCGCGACGCACGCCGGGTTCAGGCAGTGCTCGCACAGCCGGGGCAGGTACATCATGAAGGTGTGCTCGAACTGGCCGTAGATGTCCTTCTGGACGTCGTCGAAGTTCCTGTCCTTGCTGCGCTTGGCGAATTCGCCGCCGAGGATCTCCTCCCAGTTCGGGCCCCACTCGATCTTCTCCATGCGCAGGCCGGTGATCAGGCTGCGCGGCCGCGCGGTGGGCTGGTGCTGCATCTCGGGCGCCGAGTGCAGGTGGTCGTAGTCGAACGTGAATGGCTCGTAGTAGTCGTCGATCTCGGGCAGGTTGGGGTTCGCGAAGATCTTCATCAGCAGCTGCCACTTGCCGCCCTGGCGCGGCACGATCGTGCCGTCGGCCTTGCGGACCCAGCCGCCGTTCCACTTGTCCTGGTTCTCCCACTCCTTCGGGTAGCCGATGCCGGGCTTGGTCTCGACGTTGTTGAACCAGGCGTACTCGACGCCGGGACGGCTGGTCCAGACGTTCTTGCAGGTGACGCTGCAGGTGTGGCAGCCGATGCACTTGTCCAGGTTCAGCACCATGCCGATCTGTGCGCGCACTTTCATCTCGATGCTCCTTGTTCGCGGCCGGTGGCGGTTCAGGGGTTCTCGCCCTGGCTCTGGTACGCCTTCGCGAGGTGATCGTCGCGCGGCGTGTCGAGCCAGTCGACCTTGGCCATCTTGCGCACGACGACGAACTCGTCACGGTTGGTGCCGATCGTCCCGTAGTAGTTGAAGCCGTAGGCGAGCTGCGCGTAGCCGCCGATCATGTGCGTCGGCTTCGTGACGATGCGCGTGACGCTGTTGTGGATGCCGCCGCGCACGCCGGTGATCTCCGAGCCCGGCGTGTTGATGATCTTTTCCTGCGCGTGGTACATCAGCGTCATGCCGGGGTTGACGCGCTGGCTGACCACCGCGCGTGCGGCGATCGCGCCGTTGATGTTGAACAGCTCGACCCAGTCGTTGTCCTCGATGCCGGCCTTCTTCGCGTCGACCTCCGACAGCCAGATCACCGGCCCGCCGCGGTTGAGCGTGAGCATGATCAGGTTGTCCGAGTACGTGCTGTGGATGCCCCACTTCTGGTGCGGCGTGATGAAGTTCAGCAGGATCTCGGGGTTGCCGTTGGGCTTGACGCCGTGGATGCCCGACGTCGTCTTCAGGTCCACCGGCGGGCGGTAGCTCGACATCGCCTCGCCGAACGCGCGCATCCACGGGTGGTCCTGATAGAACTGCTGGCGGCCGCTGAGGGTGCGCCAGGGGATCAGCTCGTGGACGTTGGTGTAGCCGGCGTTGTACGAGACCTTCTCGCTCTCCAGCCCGCTCCACGTCGGCGAACTGATGATCTTGCGCGGCTGCGCCTGGATGTCGCGATAGCGAATCTTCTCGTCCTCGCGGTGCAGCGCCAGGTGTGCGTGCTCGCGGCCGGTGGCCTTGGACAGCGCCTCCCAGGCCTTGACCGCGACGTGGCCGTTGGTCTCGGGCGCGAGCTGCAACACGACCTCGCAGGCGTCGATGTCGCTGACGATGCGCGCGCGGCCCTCGGCGTCGGTGCCGTTGAGCTCGCGCAGCTGTGCGACTTCGGTGGCGGTGTTCCACGCGATGCCCTTGCCGCCGTTGCCGACCTTCTCCATCAGCGGCCCGAGCGACGTGAAGCGCTTGAACACGCCCGGGTAGTCGCGCTCGACGACGGTGATCTGCGGCGCCGTCTTGCCCGGGATCAGCTCGCACTCGCCCTTCTTCCACTCCTTGACGTCGAGCGGCTGCGCGAGCTCGGCGGGCGTGTCGTGCATCAGCGGCGTGAGCACCACGTCCTTCTCGACGCCGAGGTGTCCGACGCAGACCTCGCTGAACGCCTTCGCGAAGCCCTTGTAGATCTCCCAGTCGCTGCGGCTTTGCCACACCGGGTCGACGGCGGCCGACAGCGGGTGGATGAACGGGTGCATGTCGCTGGTGTTGAGGTCGTTCTTCTCGTACCAGCTCGCGGTGGGCAGCACGACGTCGCTGTACAGGCACGTCGTGCTCATGCGGAAGTCGAGCGTGACGAGCAGGTCGAGCTTGCCTTCGGGCGCGCGGTCGTGCCACGCGACCTCGGTCGGCTTGGCGCCGTCGGCGCCCAGGTCCTTGCCCTGGATGCCGCTCTCGGTGCCGAGCAGGTGGCGGCAGAAGTACTCGTGGCCCTTGCCGCTCGAGCCGAGCAGGTTCGAGCGCCAGACGAACAGGTTGCGCGGCCAGTTCTGCGGCGCGTCGGGGTCCTCGCAGCTCATCTGCAGCGTGCCGTCCTTCAGCGCCTTGACGACGTAGTCCTTCGGGTCGAGGCCGGCGGCCTGCGCGTCGCGCACGACCTGCAGCGGGTTGGTCTTGAGCTGCGGCGCTGAAGGCAGCCAGCCCATGCGCTCGGCGCGCACGTTGTAGTCGATCAGGCTGCCGCCGAACTTCGAGCGGTCCGCGAGCGGCGACAGGATCTCGTCGACGCCGAGCTTCTCGTAGCGCCACTGGTCGGTGTGCGCGTAGAAGAAGCTCGTGCTGTTCTGCTGCCGCGGCGGGCGGATCCAGTCGAGCGCGAACGCCAGCGGCAGCCAGCCGGTCTGCGGGCGCAGCTTTTCCTGGCCGACGTAGTGCGCCCAGCCGCCGCCGCTCTGGCCGACGCAGCCGCACAGCATCAGCAGGTTGATCACGCCGCGGTAGTTCATGTCGGCGTGGTACCAGTGGTTCATCGCCGCGCCGATGATGATCATCGACTTGCCGTGCGTCCGGTCGGCGTTGTCGGCGAACTGGCGCGCGACGGTGACGACCTGGTCTCGCGGCACGCCGGTGATCCTCTCCTGCCACGCTGGCGTGTAGGGGTAGTCGTCGTCGTAGTCCTTCGCGCCGCTGCCCAGGCCGCGGTCGATGCCGTACTGCGCAGCCTGCAGGTCGAACACGGTGGCCACCAGCGCCTGGCGTTCTTCACTGGCCTTGCCCAGCCGCAGCCGCACGGCGGGCACGCGCACGCGGTGCAGGTTGCCGTCCCGCTTGCTGCTCGGGAAGTGCGGCACGTCGGCGCCGGCGAAGTACGGCAGCGTCACGTCGACGACTTCGTGCGCCTGTGCGCCGTCCTCGAGCACCGACAGCTTGAGCTTGACGTCGGCGCCGTGCCGCGCCTCCTTGGCCTCGAGGTTCCACTTGCCGGCGTCGGCGCGGCCCTCGGGGCCCCAGCGGAAGCCGATCGAGCCGTTGGGCAGCACGGCGCGGCCGGTGGTGTCGAACGCGACGGTCTTCCACTCGGGGTTGTTCGTCTGGCCGAGCTTGCCGTTGAAGTCGCTCGCGCGCAGGTAGCGCCCGGGCGTGAGCACCGTCGAGCCGTCGGGCAGCGTGCGCTCGTCGAGCAGCACGAGCATCGGCAGGTCGGTGTAGCGGCGCGCGTAGTCGTCGAAGTACGCCGACCGCTTGTCGAAGTAGAACTCCTTGAGCGCGACGTGGCCCATCGCCATCGCGAGCGCCGCGTCGGTGCCCTGCTTGGGGTGCAGCCACAGGTCGGCCAGCTTGGCGACCTCGGAGTAGTCGGGCGTCACCGCGACCGTCTTCGCGCCCTTGTAGCGCACCTCGGTGAAGAAGTGCGCGTCGGGCGTGCGCGTCTGCGGCACGTTCGAGCCCCACGCGATCAGGTACGTCGAGTTGTACCAGTCGGCGCTCTCGGGCACGTCGGTCTGCTCGCCCCAGATCTGCGGGCTCGCCGGCGGCAGGTCGCAGTACCAGTCGTAGAAGCTCATGCACACGCCGCCGATCAGCGACAGATAGCGCGAGCCCGCCGCGTAGCTGACCATGCTCATCGCCGGGATGGGCGAGAAGCCGATCACGCGGTCGGGGCCGTGGGTCTTGATCGTGTAGACGTTGGCCGCCGCGATCAGCTGGTTGACCTCGTCCCAGGACGAGCGGACGAAGCCGCCCATGCCGCGCACCTGCTGGTAGTCGCGGCGCGCGGCGGGGTCCTCGACGATGCTGGCCCACGCGTCGACCGGGTCGCGGTGCGCCTTCAGCGCCGCGCGCCAGCGCTCGAGCAGCCGCCCGCGCACCATCGGGTACTTCAGCCGGTTGGCGCTGTAGAGGTACCAGCTGTAGCTCGCGCCGCGCGCGCAGCCGCGCGGCTCGTGATTGGGCAGGTCGGCGCGCGTGCGCGGATAGTCGGTCTGCTGCGTCTCCCACGCGACGATGCCGCCCTTGACGTAGATCTTCCAGCTGCAGCTGCCGGTGCAGTTGACGCCGTGCGTGCTGCGCACGATCTTGTCGTGCGCCCAGCGGTTGCGGTAGGCGTCTTCCCAGGTGCGGTCTTCGCCGGTGACGACGCCGTGCCCGTTGGCGAACGCCTCCTTGGGCAGCGAGAAGTGCAGCAGGCGGTCGAGGAAGTGACTCATGGTCGCAGGTCCTTTCAGCAGGGCAGGGGCGCGAGCGGGCGGGCGTAGAACCACCACGTGATCGCGATGCAGGTCAGGTAGAAGACGACGAAGGCGACGAGCGCCACCTCGGGCCCGCCGGTCAGCGCGATCGACGAGCCGTAGCTCTTCGGGATGAAGAAGCCGCCGTAGGCGGCGATCGCACTCGCGAAGCCGAGCACCGCGGCACCCTCGCGGCTGCCCTCGCGCTGTGCCTGCGCCTGCGCGGCCGGCGTCGTGGCGGCCGCGCGCTGGCGCTCGGCGAGGAAGATCAGCGGAATCATGCGGAACGTGCTGCCGTTGCCGATGCCCGAGGCCACGAACAGCACGAGGAAGCTGGCGACGAAGCCGGCGAACGAACCGGCCCGTGCGTCGCCGGGCAGGCACAGCAGCACCGCGACCACACCGGAGGCCATCGCGACGAAGCTCCACAGCGTGACGCGCCCGCCGCCGAGGCGGTCGGCGAGCGCACCGCCCAGCGGACGCGCGAGCGCACCGAGCAGCGGCCCGAGCCATGCCGCGTGCGTCACGGTCGCGTCGGGGAACTGGCTGTGCGCCAGCAGCGGGAAACCGGCCGCGTAGCCGATGAAGCTGCCGAACGTGCCGAGGTACAGCCAGCTCATCAGCCAGTTGTGGCGCCGCCGGAAGATCACGACCTGCTCGGCGAAGCGCGCGCGCACGTCGGTCAGGTCGTTCATGCCCCACCACGCGGCCAGTGCGCTGGCCGCGATCAGCGGCACCCAGACGAAGCCGGCGTTCTGCAGCCACAGCGTCTGCCCCTGCGGCGTCGTCTGCGGCGCCCCGCCGAGCGCGCCGAACGCGCCCGTCGTGACGACGACCGGCACGACGAACTGCACGAGCGGCACACCGAGGTGCCCGAGCCCCGCGGCGATGCCGAGCGCGTAGCCCTTGCGAGAGCGTGGGTAGAGGAAGCTGACGTGCGCCATCGTGCTCGCGAAGTTGCCGCCGCCCAGCCCGCACAGCAGCGCCAGGCCGAGCATCACTTCGTACGGCGTGTCGGGGTTGCGCACCGCGAGGCCCACGCCGAGCGCCGGCAGCAGCAGGCTCGCGGTCGACCAGGCCGCCCAGCGCCGCCCGCCGAACACCGGCACCGCGAAGCTGTAGACGATGCGCAGCGTCGCGCCGCTGAGCGCGGGCAGCGCCGCGAGCCAGAACAGCTGGTTCGTCGAGTAGCGGAATCCCGCCGCGCCCAGGTACACGACGAGCGCCGACCACAGCATCCACACCGCGAACGACAGCGTCAGCGTCACGACCGACAGCCACAGGTTGCGCGCGGCGATGCGCTGGCCGCGCGCCGCCCAGAACCCGGCGTCTTCCGGGTCCCAGTGCGCGATGACGTGCGTCGCAGCCATGGCCGTCGGTGTGCGGGCGGGGGCCTCAGCAGGGGTTGGCCGCGCCGCGGCGTGCGTACATCCACCAGTTCAGCGCGGCGTTGAAGGCGAAGAACGCCGCGAGCCCGTAGAAGATCGGTGTGGCCGACTTGAAGGTCGCGAACGACCACGCGAACAGCATCCCGAAGATGAACGGGCCGTAGGCCGCGATCGCGCCGGTGAAGCCGATCACGCCGCCGGCCTGCCGCGGCTCGAACAGCATCGGCATCTGCTTGAACGTCGACGCGTTGCCGATGCCGGCGAAGAAGAACAGCGTCAGCATCCCGGCGACGAACAGCGGGAAGCTGTCGAGTCCGGTCGGCGACGTCAGCGTCGTGACCCACAGCGTCGCGCCGAGCATGCCCAGCGCCGCCCAGTGCGTGACGCGCGCACCGCCGAGCTTGTCTGACAGCGGCCCGGCGATCACGCGTGACGCCGAGCCCACCAGCGGCCCGTAGAAGGCCCAGGCCAGCGGGTCGGGCGCACCCTCGAAGCCGCCGTAGATCTGGCGGATCAGCAGCGGGAACGTCGCCGACAGGCCCGAGAACGCGCCGAAGGTCATGATGTACAGCGACGTCATCGACCACGTGTGGCGCGAGCGGAAGATGTCGAACTGCTGCGCGAAGTTGGCCTTGATCGGCACCGACTTCAGCATCAGCCACGCGCTGATGCCGAACACGACGACGAAGGGGATCATCACCGCCGGCGCGTTCTGCAGCCACACCTGGCTCTGCACGCCGGCCTTGGTCATCGTCTGGCTCTCGCCCATGAAGGCCGCGCCGCCGAGCAGCGAGAAGCCGATCACCCACGGCGTCACGAACTGCACGATCGAGACGCCGAAATTGCCGACGCCGGCCTGGATCGCCAGCGCCGTGCCCTGCAGCCGCTTCGGGAAGAACAGGCTCGTCGACGGCATGAACGACGAGAAGTTGCCGCCGCCCAGCCCGGCGAGGAAGGCCAGCACGAGCAGCACCCAGTACGGCGTCGCGGGGTTCTGCACCGCGTAGAACCAGCCCACCAGCGGCACCAGCAGCGACAGCGTCGACAGGCTGACGACGTGCCGCGTGCCGAACATCGGCGTCAGGAACATGTGCACGAGGCGCAGCGTGCCGCCGGCCAGCCCCGGCATCGCGGCGAGCCAGAACAGCTCGGTCGGCGTGAACTTGAAGCCGATCTGCGGCAGCCGCACGACGAGCGCCGAGACGAGGAACCACGCCATGAAGGCCATCGTCAGGTTCAGCGTCGTGATCGTCAGCGTGCGCCACGCGAGCGCCGAGCCGCCGCTGTTCCAGAACTGCTCGTTCTCGGGCTCCCAGCGCTGCAGCCAGGTGCCGGACGCGCGCGGCGCCGGTGTCGTGTTGCTTGCGGACATGTGCATTCCTCGTTCGTTGCGGGCTCGCCGGTGGGCTCTCAGCGCAGGGCCGCGAGCGGCGACGGCGGCGCCTTGTCGCCCATGACCTCGGTCCTGCGCACCTCGGTCCAGTACATCCAGATCAGCGAGACCCAGACCACGCCGTACATCAGCATGAAGGCGCTCGAGCGGATGCCGGTGAGGTCCATCAGCGCGCCGAACATGATCGGCAGCACGAAGCCGCCGAGCCCCCCGGCCAGACCGACGATGCCGCTGACGGTGCCGATGTTGTGCGGGTAGTCGTCGCCGATGTACTTGAAGACGCTCGCCTTGCCGAAGGCCCACGCGATGCCGAGCACGAACATCAGCAGCGTGAACAGGTAGACGTTCAGGCCGATGTGGAACGTCTTCGGGCCGTCGACGGTGAGGATCGTGAACTGCGTCTGCGGGTAGCTGAGCAGGAACAGGCAGATCCAGCTGACCCACAGCACCCACCACGTCACGCGGTGCGCGCCGTACCGGTCCGAGAGCACCCCGCCGATCGCGCGCAGCACGCCGCCGGGCAGCGAGAACGCCGCCGCCAGCAGCGCGGCGACGCGGATGTCCAGCCCGTACTCGCCGACGTAGTACTGCACCATCCACAGCGCCAGCGCGACGTAGCCGCCGAAGACGATGCTGTAGTACTGGCAGTACTTGAGCACCTTCGGGTCCTTCAGCATCTTCAGCTGGTCGACGAAGCGGGTGCTCGAAGGCACGAGGTGGTCCGGGTCGCTGGCGCTGAAGAGCCAGAACAGGACGACCGTGCCGGCCATGATCGCGGCGTAGACCTGCGGCACCATCGTCCAGCCGAAGGCGACGACGAGCGCCGGGGCGACGAACTTGTTGACCGCCGCGCCCGAGTTGCCGGCGCCGTACACGCCCATCGCCATGCCGCGGCGGTTCGGCGGGAACCAGCGCGCGACGTACGGCGTGCCGACCGAGAACGAGCCGCCCGCCAGCCCGACGAACAGGCCGATGACGAGGAAGTGCCAGAACTCGGTGGCATAGGCCATCAGCCAGATCGCCGGCACCGTGACCGCCATCAGCACCGCCATCACGATGCGCCCGCCGTACTTGTCGGTCCAGATGCCCAGCGGCACGCGCACGAGCGAGCCGGTGAGCACCGGCGTGGCGGTCAGCAGGCCGAACTCGGTCGCGTTCAGGCCGAGCTGCTGCTTGATCGGGATGCCGATGACGCCGAACATCATCCACACCATGAAGCACACGGTGAAGGCCCAGGTGCTGACGATCAGCACCGACCAGGCCTGGCGGGGGATCGGGGTGGCTTGGGCGGCCATGGGGTTCGCTCCGTTCGTGGACGGTCCTCACTGTGGCCCGCGGGCGTGGCGTTGCCCATCCTGCCGTCGGTCAACCGGGCCGCGGCAACGGAACGATGGCACCGCGCGGGCGCATCGTCCGGAAGAACGAGGGCGTCGCCGGATCGCAGCGGGTTTGCGCTGCGTCAACCGCGGCGGCGGCGGCCCGTGCGATGCAGTTGCCGCGTGCCTGTCCGCGGACGGCGCCGCCGTGGGCTGCGCGCACCGGCGTGCAGGTGTGCGGGGCTGCCGCTATCCTCGCGGCCGCGTCAGCGAGGCGGTACGCGTGTCGCGCCGCCGGGTGCATGCGCCGCGCACGGCGCGACCCCGCGACGCCGCATCCGACGCCGCCTGCCGAACGGAGCCCCGCCGCAATGAACAATGCCCCCGCACGCACCGCCGAGCCCCGCCTGACGTCGCTGTCGCACGGCGGCGGCTGCGGCTGCAAGATCGCCCCCGGCGTGCTCGCCGACATCCTCCAGGGCACCGCGGCCACGCCGGTGCCGAAGGAATTGCTGGTGGGCATCGAGACGGCCGACGACGCCGCCGTCTACCGGCTCAACGACGAGCAGGCGCTCGTGGCCACCACCGACTTCTTCATGCCGATCGTCGACGACCCGTACGACTTCGGCCGCATCGCCGCCACCAACGCGATCAGCGACGTCTACGCGATGGGCGGGCGGCCGATCATGGCGCTGGCGCTGGTGGGCATGCCGATCAGCGTGCTGAGCACGGCGACGATCGCGCGCATCCTCGAAGGCGGGGCCAGCGTCGCGCGCGAGGCGGGCATCCCGATCGCGGGGGGGCACACGATCGACTCGGTCGAGGCGATCTACGGTCTGGTCGCGCTCGGTCTCGTGCACCCGAAGCGCGTCAAGCGCAACGCCGACGCGAAGCCCGGCGACGTGCTCGTGCTCGGCAAGCCGCTGGGCGTCGGCGTGATGAGCGCGGCGCTGAAGAAGGATGCGCTCGGCGACGCCGGCTATGCGCAGATGATCGCGACGACGACGCGGCTGAACACGCCGGGGCCGGAACTCGCCGCGCTCGACGGCGTGCACGCGATGACCGACGTCACCGGTTTCGGGCTCGCAGGCCACGCCCTCGAGATCGCGCGCGGCGCGGGCTGCACGCTGCACATCGACTGGGCCGCGGTGCCGCTGCTGCCCGGCGTGCGCGAGCTGGCGGCGCAGGGTTTCGTGACGGGCGCGTCGGCGCGCAACTGGGCCGGCTACGGCCACGACGTCGCGCTGGCCGCCGACTTCGCCGCGCCCGACCGCGCGCTGCTGACCGATCCGCAGACCAGCGGCGGGCTGCTCGTGTCGTGCGCGCCGGGTGCCGTCGACGGGGTGCTCGCGGTGTTCCGCCGCCACGGCTTCGACGCGGCGGCGCCCATCGGCCGCGTCGAGACGGCGACGCCGGCGACGGCGCGGCTGATCGTGGGCTGAGCGCGCCGCCGCGTCCGCGCGGCGCCGGCCGCCGTCACAGGTCGGTGCGCAGTTTCCAGATCTCGGGGAACAGCACCGTGTCGAGCATCCGGCGCAGGTAGGCCACGCCGCTCGTGCCGCCGGTGCCGCGCTTGAAGCCGATCACGCGCTCGACGGTCGTCATGTGGCGGAAGCGCCAGAGGCGAAACGCGTCCTCGAGGTCGGTGAGCTCCTCGCCGAGCTGGTACAGGTCCCAGTGGTGCTGCGGGTCGCGGTAGACCTGCAGCCACGCCGCTTCGACCTCGTCGCTGGCGACGTAGGGCTGCGTCCAGTCGCGCTCGACGTGGCTCGCCGGCACCGGCAGGCCGCGGCGCGCGAGCAGGCGCAGGCTCTCGTCGTACAGGCTCGGTGCGCGGTACGCGGCCTCGACGTGCGCGAGCAGGTCGGGGCGGTGCGCGTGGGGCCTGAGCATCGCGGCGTTCTTGTTGCCGAGGCGGAACTCGATGCAGCGGTACTGCCAGCTCTGGAAGCCGCTCGAGTTCGCGAGGTAGGCGCGGATCGCGCTGTACTCGGGCGGCGTCATCGTCGCGAGCACGTCCCACGCGTGGACGAGCTGCTCCATGATGCGGCTCACGCGCGCGAGCATCTTGAACGCCGGCGGCAGCTCGTCGGCGGCGATCGCGCGGATCGCCGCGCCGAGCTCGTGCAGCATCAGCTTCATCCACAGCTCGCTGGTCTGGTGCTGCACGATGAACAGCATCTCGTCGTGGCCCGGGCTCAGCGGGTGCTGGGCGTTCAGTACCTGGTCGAGGTGCAGGTAGTCGCCATAGCTCATGTCGGCGCTGAAGTCGAGCTTGGCGCCGTGGTGCTCGATCGCGTCCGTCGCGGCGGCCGGGGAGGGCGGTGCGTCGTCGCCGCCGTGGCCAAAGGGGCATCCACTCATGTCACGTCACCGTGCTGCGCTGGTTGAACTCGGGGCGGCGCCACTGGCCGGACTCCAGCACTTGGCGCAGCTGCTCGACGGCGTCCCAGACGTCGACGAAGCGCGTGTACAGCGGCGTGAAGCCGAAGCGCATCACGTCCGGCACACGGAAGTCGCCGACGACGCCGCGCGCGATCAGCGCCTGCACGATCGCGTAGCCGCCCTCGGCGCGCCGCCAGCTGACCTGGCTGCCGCGCAGCGCCTCGTCGCGCGGCGTCACGAGCTCGAGCCCGTGGCCGGCGCAGCGCGCCTCGACGAGTTCGATGAACAGCCGCGTCAGCGCGAGCGACTTCGCGCGCAGCGCCGCCATGCCGCCGAACGGCTCGGCAGCGAGCACGGTGTCGACGCCGCACTCGAGCGCGGCCAGCGACAGGATCGGCGGCGTGCCGACGAGGTAGCGCGCGATGCCCGGCGCCGGCCGGTAGCCGGGCGTGAAGTCGAACGGCGCCGCGTGGCCGATCCAGCCCGCCAGCGGCTGCCAGAAACGCTCGACGTGGCGCGGGTGCACCCACACGAAGGCCGGCGCGCCGGGGCCGCCGTTGAGGTACTTGTAGCCGCAGCCGACGGCGAAGTCGGCGTCGGCGCCTTGTAGGTCCACCGGCAGCGCGCCGGCCGAGTGCGCGAGGTCCCACACGGTGAGCGCGCCGGCGTCGTGCGCGGCGCGCGTCAGCGCGGCCATGTCGTGCAGGCGGCCGCTTCGGTAGTCGACCTGCGTGAGCATCAGCACCGCGCAGCGCTCGTCGAGGCAGGCCGCCAGGGCGTGCGCATCGTCGACGAGCACGAGCTCGGCGCCATGCTGGCGCGCGAGCGACTCGGCGATGTAGAGGTCGGTCGGGAAGTTGCCCCGCTCGCTGACGATGCGCGTGCGTCGCGGCGCTTCGGCGTGCTGGATCGCGAGCGCGGCGCTCAGCACCTTGAACAGGTTGGCCGACGTCGAGTCGGTGACGACGAGCTCGCCCGGCCCCGCGCCGACGAGCCGCGCGATCTTGTCGCCGACGCGCTGCGGCAGCGTGATCCAGCCCGCCTTGTTCCAGCTCGTGATCAGGTCGCGGCCCCATTCGTCGGCGACGACCTGCTGCAGGCGCGCCGGCGTGACCTTCGGCAGCACGCCGAGCGAGTTGCCGTCGAGGTAGATCGTGCCGGCGGGCAATGCGAACTGTTCGCGCAGCGGCGCCAGCGCGTCGGCCGCGTCGAGCGCGAGGCAGTGGTCACGGGTCGTCATCGGGCCTTCCTAGAGCTCGCGCAGCACCGCACGCACCGGCGAGGCGTCGGCCTCGACGAGCTTGAGCGGCAGCGCGATCAGTTCGTAGTCGCCTTCGGGCACGTCGTCGAGCACGAGGTTCTCGAGCACGCGCAGGTTGCGGCGGCGGATCACCTGGTGGCTCGCGAGCGTCTTGCTGTCGGCCGGGTCGATGCTCGCACTGTCGATGCCGATCAGTTGCACGCCGGCGTCGGCGAGACGCTCGACCGTCTCGGGCGCGTACGCGGGGAGCGCGGGGTCCCAGCGGTCCACCGGCGCGCGCGCGTAGGTGCGCACGAGCACGCGCGGCGGCAGGTCGGCGAGTGCGTGCTCGAGGTGCCGCCATTCGACCAGGCGCACGCCGACGGCGTGGATCACGCGGCAGTGGCCGAGGTACGGCGCGAGGTCGAGCGCGCCGGCGGCGGCGCCGGCCGTGTCGTAGTGCAGCGGGGCATCGGCGTGCGCGCCGGTGTGTGGCGACAGCGTGATCGTCGCGACGTTGACGGGGCAGCCGGGGCCGAGCGTCATCGCCCACTGCTGGCGGTACGGCGCGTCGCCCGGGAACACCGGCGAGCCGGCGTGCACCGGCGGCGAGAGGTCCCACAGGCGTCGCGTGCGCATCGAAGTATTTTGCGACTAAAAAGTTTAGAGGTAAAGTAAATGCCGTCGCCCCACCGTCAGCCGGATGCCGCCATGACCCGCAGCGCCCACGTCGACACCTTCGCCCGCGACCATCTGCCGCCACGCGACCAGTGGCCCGAGTTCGTGTTCGACCGGCCCGAGCTGCAGTTCCCGCCGCAGCTCAACTGCGCGACCGAGCTGCTCGACCGCTGGGTGCAGCGCGGCGAGGGCGCGCGCACCGCGATCCTCGGTGCCGGCGGGCTGCGCTGGACGTATGCCGAGCTGCTCGCGCAGGCCAACCGCGTCGCGCGCGTGCTCGTCGAGGACATGAAGCTCGTGCCCGGCAACCGCGTGCTGCTGCGCGGCGCCAACTCGCCGATGCTCGCCGCGTGCTGGCTCGGCGTCGTCAAGGCCGGCGGCATCGCGGTCGGCACGATGCCGCTGCTGCGCGCGCGCGAGCTGACGACGATCGTCGACAAGGCGCAGGTCAGCCACGCGCTGTGCGACCGGCGCCTGGCCGACGAGCTCGCTGCAACGCAGGCGCAGTGCCCGACGCTCAAGCACGTGCTGCACTACGGCCCGCACGACGCGCCCGACGAGCTCGAGGCGCGCATGGCCGGCAAGCCGCCGACGTTCGCCGACGTGCCCACCGCGGCCGACGACACGGTGCTGATCGCGTTCACGTCGGGCACCACCGGCGTGCCGAAGGGCACGATGCACTTCCACCGCGACGTGATGGCCGCCTGCGCCTGCTGGCCGCCGCACGTGCTGCGGCCCCGCGCGGACGACGTCTTCATCGGCAGCCCGCCGCTGGCGTTCACGTTCGGGCTCGGCGGGCTGCTGCTGTTCCCGCTCGCCGTCGGCGCGAGCACGGTGCTGCTCGAGAAGGCCACGCCCGAGGCGCTGCTGCCGGCGATTGCGCAGTACCGCGCGAGCATCGTCTTCACGTCGCCGACCGCGTACCGCGCGATGGCCGCGCACGCGAAAGAGCACGACCTGTCGAGCCTGCGCAAGTGCGTCTCGGCCGGCGAGGCGCTGCCGGCGGCGACGCGGCAGCTGTGGAAGGAGGCGACCGGCATCGAGATGATCGACGGCATCGGCTCGACCGAGATGCTGCACATCTTCATCTCGGCCGACGAGGCGCACGCCAAGCCCGGTGCCACCGGGGTGCCGGTGCCCGGCTACCAGGCCTGCGTGCTCGACGACGAGGGCCGGCCGCTGCCGAAGGGGCAGGTCGGCCGGCTCGCGGTCAAGGGCCCCACCGGCTGCCGGTACCTGGCCGACGAGCGGCAGAAGGTCTACGTGCAGCACGGCTGGAACGTCACCGGCGACGCGTACCTGATCGACGACGACGGCCAGTTCGTCTACCAGGCGCGCACCGACGACATGATCATCAGCGGCGGCTACAACATCGCCGGCCCCGAGGTCGAGGGCGCGCTGCTGCTGCACCCGGCGGTCGCCGAATGCGGCGTGATCGGCGTGCCCGACGCCGAGCGCGGGCAGATCGTCAAGGCCTTCGTCGTGCTCAAGCCGGGCCACGAGCCCGGCCCCGCGATGGCCGCCGAGCTGCAGGACTTCGTCAAGCGCACGATCGCGCCGTACAAGTACCCGCGCGCGGTCGAGTTCCGAGCGAGCCTGCCGCGCACCGAGACGGGCAAGCTGCAGCGCTTCAAGCTGCGCGACGGCGGCTGATGCGCTTCGAGGCCACGCGCACGGTGCGCTTCGCCGACTGCGACCCGGCGGGCATCGTGTTCTTCCCGCAGTACCTCGTGATGGTCAACACGCTGGTCGAGCAGTGGTTCGACGAGGGGCTCGGCGTACCGTACGCCGACGTCATCGGCGCGCGACGCACCGGGCTGCCCACGGTGCGGCTCGAGGCCGACTTCACCGCGATCAGCCGCCACGGCGAGCATCTCGCGCAGTGTCTCGCGGTGCGCCACCTCGGGCGCAGCTCGCTGCACCTGCACCACGAGTTCCACGGTGGCGGCGAGCTGCGGCTGCGCGTGCGGCAGGTGCTGGTGTGCACGTCGCTGGCCACGCACCGCCCGCAGCCGATCCCCGACGACCTGCGTGCCGCGATGCAACCCTACCTGGAGACCGCATGAAGACCGTCCTGCAACCGCCCGGCTGGGCCACGCCGAAGGGCTACGCGAACGGTGTGGCCGCACGCGGCCGGCAGGTGTTCGTCGCCGGCATGATCGGCTGGGACGCCGAGCAGCGCTTCGCCAGCGACGACTTCGTCGCCCAGGTGCGGCAGGCGCTGGCCAACGTGGTCGCCGTGCTCGCGCAGGCCGGCGCCGAGCCGCGCCACATCACGCGCATGACGTGGTACCTCACCGACAAGCGCGAGTACCTCGCGCGTGCCCGCGAAGTGGGTGCCGTGTTCCGCGAGGTGATCGGCGACTACGCGATCGCGATGACGGCCGTCGTCGTCGCGGCGCTGATCGAGGACCGCGCGAAGGTTGAGATCGAGGTCACCGCCGTCGTGCCCGAGTGAGCGTGCGGGTACGATGCCGCGGATGAACGCCAGCGACCCGCGCGACCCCGACCGCGACTCCGACGGTCTCGACGACGCCCCGGACGCGCCGCCGGCGCCGCTCGAAGGCCTCGAACTCGCCAGCGGCGACGACCCGACCGCCAGCGTCATCGTGCTGCACGGGCTCGGCGCCGACGGCACCGACTTCGTGCCCGTGGCACAGATGCTCGACCTGGGCAGCGTCGGCGCCGTGCGCTTCGTGCTGCCGCACGCGCCGGTGCGCGCGGTGACGGTCAACGGCGGCTTCCCGATGCGCGCGTGGTACGACATCCTCGCCGACGACTTGGGCCAGCGCAGCGCGCGCGAGGACGAAGCCGGGTTGCGCGCCTCGCAGGCGCTGGTGCAGGCGCTGATCGAGCGCGAGGTCGCGCGCGGCATCGAGCCGCGGCGTATCGTGCTCGCGGGCTTCTCGCAGGGCTGCGCGATGACGCTGCTCGCCGGGCTGCGCTGCCCGCTGCCGCTGGCCGGGCTCGCGGGCCTGTCGGGCTACCTGCCGCTGGCGGCCACGACGGCCGCCGAGCGCCATGCGGCCAACGCCGCGGTGCCGGTGTTCCTCGCGCACGGCAGCGACGACGCCGTCGTGCCGATCGCGCGCGGCGCGGCGGCGCGCGACGCGCTCGTCGCGCTCGGCCACGACGTCGAGTGGCACGACTACCCGATCCCGCACACCGTCTGCCAGGAGGAGGTCGAGGACCTGAACCGCTGGCTGCGGCGCGTGCTGGCTTGACTTCGGACAAGCCGCGGGGTCCGCTTTTTGCCGTCACCCCTTGACGGGGGGCGCCTGGCGTCCATCTTGCAGGGCAGGAGGAGCCGCCGATGCCCCAGACGATCCGTCCCGCCGCCGTGGCGGGCCTGTTCTACCCCGACGACCCGCGCACGCTGCGCGCCCAGGTGGCGCAGTACCTCGCGCAGGTGGGCGCGCGTGCGGCCGCGCCGAAGACGGCACCGAAGATCGTGCTCGTGCCGCACGCCGGCTACGTCTACTCGGGGCTGGTGGCCGCGCACGCCTACGCGGCGCTCGCGAACGCGGCCGGTCGCATCCGCCGCGTCGTGCTGCTCGGGCCGACGCACCGCGTCGCGGTGCGCGGCATTGCGGCGCCCACGGTCGACGCGTTCGCGACGCCGCTGGGCACGGTGCGCCTCGACCGCGCCGCGATCGACGCACTGGCCGACCTGCCGCAGGTCGTCGCGCACGACGCCGCGCACGCGGCCGAGCACGCGCTCGAAGTCCAGCTGCCGTTCCTGCAGACCGTGCTCGGCGAGTTCACGCTCGTGCCGCTGGCGGTGGGCCACGTCGCGCCCGAGGCGGTCGCGCAGGTGCTCGAGCGGCTGTGGGGCGGGGACGAGACGCTGATCGTGATCAGCTCGGACCTGTCGCACTACCTGCCCTACGCGCGTGCGCAGGCGGTCGACCGCGCGACGGTGCAGCGCATCCTCGCGCTCGACGCCGACCTCGACCACGACGAGGCCTGCGGTGCGACGCCGCTGGCCGGCGCGCTGCGGGTGGCGAAGCGCCACGGACTCGCGGCGCGGCTGCTCGACCTGCGCAACTCGGGCGACACCGCCGGCGACCGCTCACGCGTCGTCGGCTACGCCGCGGTCGCGTTCGAGCCGCGCGCCGACACGGCGGGCGACGCGACCGACGCCACGCTCGGCGTCGCGCTGACGCGCCGCGCCCGCAACGCGATTGCCGACACGTTCGGCCTGCCCACGGCGGCCGAGCCGCACCACGCCGCACTCGCGCAGCCCGGTGCCACGTTCGTGACGCTGCACCGCGCCGGCGAGTTGCGCGGCTGCATCGGCTCGCTCGAGCCGTACCGGCCGCTCGAGCACGACGTGCGTGCCAACGCGCTGGCGGCGGCGTTCCGCGACCCGCGCTTCGCGCCGGTGGCGGTGCACGAGGTCGCGTCGCTCGAGATCGAGGTCTCGCTGATCGGCGCCGCGCAGCCGCTCGCGGTGCGTGATGAAGCCGACGCGCACCAGCGCCTGCGCCCGTACGTCGACGGCGTGATCCTCGAGTGGCGCGGCCGGCGTGCGACTTTCCTGCCGCAGGTGTGGGAACAGCTCGAGCGGCCGCAGGACTTCCTGCGCGCGCTCAAGCGCAAGGCGGGGCTCACCCCCGACTTCTGGGCCGCCGACCTGCGGCTGCACCGCTACGAGGTGCGCAAGTTCAAGGAGACGCGGGAGACGACGTTCGCATGAATGCACGAGACGACATGATCGAGACGACGCACCCCGCGCAGTGGTGGCACCGGCTCGACGACGGGCGCATCCAGTGCGACCTGTGCCCGCGCGACTGCAAGCTGCACGACGGCCAGCGCGGGCTGTGCTTCGTGCGCGCGCGTGAAGGCGACGCGATGGTGCTGACGACGTACGGGCGCAGCTCGGGCTTCTGCATCGACCCGATCGAAAAGAAGCCGCTCAACCACTTCCTGCCCGGCTCGAGCGTGTTCAGCTTCGGCACCGCCGGCTGCAACCTGGCGTGCAAGTTCTGCCAGAACTGGGACATCAGCAAGAGCCGCGAGATGGACCGCCTGATGGACCAAGCGAGCCCCGAGCGCATCGCGCAGGTCGCCAGGCAGTCCGGCTGCGCGAGCGTGGCCTTCACGTACAACGACCCGGTGATCTTCGCCGAGTACGCGATGGACACGGCCGATGCGTGCCACGCGCTCGGCGTCAAGACGGTGGCGGTGACGGCGGGCTACATTCACGCGCAGCCGCGGCGCGCGTTCTTCGACAAGATGGACGCCGCCAACGTCGACCTGAAGGGCTTCACCGACGAGTTCTACTTCCGCCAGACCGGCGCGCACCTGGCGCCGGTGCTCGACACGCTGCAGCACATCGTGCACGAGACCGGCTGCTGGCTCGAGATCACGACGCTGCTGATCCCCGGCCACAACGACAGCGACGCCGAGCTCGCCGCGATGACGCGCTGGATCGCCGACCACCTCGGCCGCGACGTGCCGCTGCACTTCACCGCGTTCCACCCCGACTACAAGATGACCGACGTGCAGCGCACGCCGGCGGCCACCCTCACGCGCGCGCGCCGCATCGCGCTCGACGCCGGACTGCGCTACGTCTACACCGGCAACGTGCATGACGCCGAAGGCGGCACCACGCTGTGCCCGAGCTGCGGCGAGCCGGTGATCGAGCGCGACTGGCACCGCATCCTGCGCTACGACCTCGACGACGCCGGCCGCTGCGTGCACTGCGCGACCGCGCTGCCCGGGCGCTACGGCCGCTTCGAAGGCGCGTTCGGACGCCGCCGCATTCCGGTGCGCGTCGCGATGGCCTGAGAAACGCCGCGATGCCGTGGACCGTCGAGCGCCCGCCGGCGGCGATGGCGCACCTGCCGTGGCCGGTGCGCGAGAAGGCGGTCGAAGTGGCCAACGCGCTGCTCGAGCGCGGCCGCGACGAGGGGCAGGCGATCCGCATCGCGATCGCGGTGGCGTGGCGCTGGGCCCGCCGGCGCGGGCTGGCCTGACGCGAGGACGCGCGCCGCGCGTCGGCACCCGTTCGGTGGCGCGTCAGTGATCTTCGAGGCGCGTGTGCGTCTCTTCGGCGGGTTCGCCGGTCTCGGGGTCGATCCAGTCGGCGATGCCGAGCTCTTCCTCGGCTTCCTGCAGCGTCTCGCCGGGCTCGATGCCCTCGTCGTCGGCAGCGGCGAGCATGTCGGCGCGCGCCTCCTCGGCGGTCTCGAAGGGGCCGAACTGGTTCTTGCCGTCGGGCGCGAGCCAGTACCAGCCGTCGGGGTGCTGCACGAGGCCTTCGGCGTCGGGCGGCGTCAGGTCGTCGGGAAGCACCGCGTCGGCGGCCGGTTCGGGGGCTTTCGTCTTGCGCGGCGAGGCCATGATGGTCACGATCCTTTCTGAGTCCTGATGCTAACGCGCGTCGCGGACGCGTCCTTGTCCGAGGTCAACGGCCGCCGGCGAGCTCGAGCGCGCGCGCCGTGCCGGTGGCCGAAGGGCGAGCGGCTCAGTGCGGCAACGGCGGCAGGCCGTGGCGCGCGCGGGCGCGGTCGCAGGCGTCGTCGCCGAGGCCCAGCGGCGCGCGCAGCCCGAACTCGCGGCACGGCGACGGGCGCCACTCGTGGATTGCGCAGCGCACGCGCTCGCCGACGCGGCCCACGAGCGCCGCGCAGCGCGGCGGCGCGTGGTCGGTGCCGCGCAGGCGGCAGGCGGCGCCGCCGAGGTCGACGGCCAGCGCATCGGGCACGCAGCCGCCTTCGCTTTGCAGCTCGGCGCGCGCGAAGTCGACGCGAAAGCTCGCGCAGCAGGCGCCGCAGCGGATGCAGGGGTTGTCGGCGGCGGTCATCGTCGCCGATCATCGCCGATGCCGCAGCAGCGGGCTGCGGCGTCAGGCCGACGCAAGCGCCGGCCTCAAAATCGGCCGTCGAAGTCCACACCAAGATCCCGAGGAGACGCCGCATGTCGTACGCCGACTTCCACCGCCGCTCGATCACCGACCGCGACGCGTTCTGGGCCGAGCAGGCGAAGCTGATCGACTGGCACCGCCCGTTCACGCAGGTCTGCGACTACGCGAACCCGCCGTTCGCGAAGTGGTTCGTCGGCGGCCAGACCAACCTGTGTCACAACGCGGTCGACCGCCACGTCGCCACGCGCGGCGCGCAGAACGCGCTGATCTGGGTCTCGACCGAAGTCGACAAGGAGGTCGTCTACAGCTTCGCCGAGCTGCACGCCGAGGTGCAGCGCACCGCCGCGATGCTGCTCGAGCTCGGCGTGAAGGCCGGCGACCGCGTGCTGATCTACATGCCGATGATCCCCGAGGCGGTGTTCGCGATGCTCGCGTGCACGCGCATCGGCGCGCTGCACTCGGTCGTGTTCGGCGGTTTCGCGAGCGTGAGCCTCGCCAGCCGCATCGACGACGCCGAGCCGACCGTGATCGTCAGCGCCGACGCCGGCAGCCGCGGCGGCAAGGTCGTGGCCTACAAGCCGCTGCTCGACGAGGCGATCCGCCTGGCGAAGCACAAGCCGTCCAAGGTGCTGCTCGTCGACCGTGGGCTGAGCCCGATGGAGCGCGTGGCCGGGCGCGACGTCGACCATGCGCCACTGCGCGCCAAGCACATGGCCGCGCAGGTGCCGTGCACCTGGGTCGAGTCGACGCACCCGAGCTACACGCTGTACACGAGCGGCACCACCGGCAAGCCCAAGGGCGTGCAGCGCGACACCGGCGGCTACGCGGTGGCGCTGGCGGCGAGCATGAAGCACATCTTCCTCGGCGCGCCGGGCGAGACCTACTTCTCCACCAGCGACATCGGCTGGGTCGTCGGCCACAGCTACATCGTCTACGGGCCGCTGATCGCCGGCATGGCGACGATCCTCTACGAGGGCCTGCCGATCCGCCCCGACGCCGGCATCTGGTGGAGCCTGGTCGAGAAGTACAAGGTCACGTCGATGTTCAGCGCGCCCACCGCGGTGCGCGTGCTGAAGAAGCAGGATCCGGCGTACCTGAAGAAGTACGACCTGTCGAGCCTGAAGGCGCTGTTCCTCGCCGGCGAGCCGCTCGACGAGCCGACCGCGAAGTGGATCGCCGAGGCGATCGGACGGCCGATCGTCGACAACTACTGGCAGACCGAGACCGGCTGGCCGATCCTGACGATCTGCAACGGCGTCGAGCCCGCGCCGAGCAAGCCCGGCTCGCCGGGCAAGCCGGTGTACGGCTACGACGTCAAGCTGATCGACGAGAACACCGGGCAGGAGCTGACCGGCGCGAACCAGAAGGGCGTCGTCGCGATCGAGGGACCGCTGCCGCCGGGCTGCATGCAGACCGTCTGGCGCGACGACGCGCGCTTCGTCAACACGTACTGGAAGAGCATCCCGGGCCGGCTCGTCTACAGCACGTTCGACTGGGGCATCCGCGACGAGGACGGCTACTTCTTCATCCTCGGCCGCACCGACGACGTGATCAACGTCGCCGGCCACCGGCTCGGCACGCGCGAGATCGAGGAGAGCATCTCGAGCCACCCGGCGGTGGCCGAGGTGGCGGTGGTCGGCGTGGCCGACCCGCTCAAGGGCCAGGTCGCGATGGCGTTCGCGGTGCTGAAGGATCCATCGAAGGCCGCGACGCCGGCCGACGCGCTGAAGCTCGAGGGCGAGATCATGAAGACCGTCGACGAGCAGCTCGGCGCCGTCGCCCGCCCGGCGCGCGTGCGCTTCGTCACCGTGCTGCCGAAGACGCGCTCGGGCAAGCTGCTGCGCCGCGCGATCCAGGCGGTATGCGAGGGGCGCGACCCCGGCGACCTGACGACGATCGAGGATCCGAGCGCGCTGCAGCAGGTGAAGGACTTGGTCGCGCAGCGGTGAGCTTGGGGTTTTCGCCGAGGTCCCCGAGGCAGGCGTTGACAGGCCGTCGAGGCGTGGCTAGCCTGCCGCCGCCATCGACAAGGAGGAGGTGCCAATGCACAACACGAAACGTCTGCCACGTCCCCACCTGTTGGCCATCGCCGTCGCCACGGCTTTGGGCAGCGCAGGGCCTGTTGCCGCCAAGGACGACAGCCAGTGGTATGCCGGCGTCCTGCTGCAGTTCGACACCGTCATCAAGCCGGCCGCCGTGATCGGCTGGCGCAAGGCCAATGTCGACAGCGACGGCAAGCCGAGCGGGGTCGACATCGGTGTCCAGTTCTGGACCGACGGCCTGCACGCGACGCGGCTGCAGGGCTTCAGGGGAGACCGCTGCCTGCAGGGGCAGTTGGGCGTCGGCTACAACTTCAAGAAGACCACGCCGCTGCTGACCGGCGGTGTGCACGGCAACCACTGGTTCGCCGGCGTGGACTTCACGCTCAACGACCGCGCCCTGAGTCCCTACGTGGGACTCGACACGATTGGCTGCTACGACAGCGACAAGCCGGTCGCACCGCCGGACGGATACGGCGAGTTTTGACAGGGGGAAGGATGGAGGTCGTCTTGGGCGATCCGAGCCGACCGTCCTGACCGTTTCCCGCGGCTGGCGCTTCCGTGGCACGGGTGCTCTTCGCCTGGGAACTCGGCAGCGGGTTGGGTCACCTGCAGCGTATCACCGCCGTCGCACGGGCGCTGCAGGAGCGCGGCCACCCCGTGAGCATCGCGGCGCGTGACCTGTCCGCAGTCTCTCGTGTCAGTCGGCGTGGTGATCGATTCCTCTGGATTCAGGCGCCGATCTGGCTCGCGCCGCTGCGCGAGCGCTTCGTCCCGCGCGGCCACTGCGACCTGCTGGCGCACCACGGCTTTCTGGACGCCGCAGGGCTGATCGGGCTGGTCGGCGGCTGGCGTTCTATTTTCGCGGCGACACAGCCCGACCTGCTGGTTGCCGATCACGCCCCCGTGAGCTTGCTGGCCTGTCGTGGCGGTGACCTGCGGGTGGCCACGCTGGGCACCGGTCACGCGCATCCGCCTGCGATGTCACCAATGCCGTGGTTCGAGGAAGTGTCCGCGTCGGACCGGCAGGCGGCAGCCGCTCGTGAAGCCCAGGTGCTGGCGACGGCCAATCGCGTGCTGCAGGCCGTCGGCCAGCCGGCGATGGCTCAGATGCACGAGCTCTACGCCACCGACGCGTGCTGGCTTGCCTGCTGGCCATCGCTGGACCATTACCCCGAGCGACCCGCGTACGCCGGACGACCTGCGCCGGTGTACGTGGGCCCGATCGTCGAGGAGGAAGGGGGCGAGGTCGTGGCGTGGCCACCGGGCGACGGCCCGCGGGTGTTTGCCTATCTGCGCACGGACCATCCGACCGCAACGACGGTGCTGCACGCGCTGGCGGGTCTGCGTTGTCGCGCCGTCGTCGTGCTGAGCGGTGGGTCTCCTGATGCACAGCCGGTCACCACGGCCCGCCACGTCGCGGTGCGCACGGTGCCGCTGGCCACCGGGCCGATGCTGGACACCTGCGACGTCGTCGTCGGCCATGGCGGGATGGGACTGACATCGTCGGCGCTGCAGGCCGGCCGCCCGCTCCTGCTGTGTCCGACCCAGGGGGAGCAGCGTGCCACCGCGCGGCGCTTGGCCGCTCAAGGTGCCGCCATTGCGGTCGAGCCGAACGCCGACGCGGCGACCGTGGTCGCCGCCCTCGAGACGCTCTGCGGCGAGGCGGCGCGCTCGTCGGCACGCGCATTCGCAGCATCGGTCGGCGCGCTGCCGGCGGCGGGTTCAGTGGCACGTGCCGTCGACGCGATCGAGCGCCTGCTCGCGGCCTGATGGCGGTCGAGCTGCACTTCGTCGGCCATCTCGGGAACAACCTGTTCCAGTACGCGCTGGCGCGCGTGTTGGCCGAGGAACTCGGCCTCGCGCTGCAGTGTCGGCCAGCGCGCGAGCGGCCGGGATTCGACGCGGTAGAACGCGCATCGGGCATCGTCGATCGGCTCGACCAGTGGCATCACCGCTTCGCCGATGTGCCGCTGCAGCGACCGGGGCGTGAGATCGACCACCCGCAGTGGCGCCAGGTCATGGGCGAACAAGATGGCTGGCATGGCCATGGCGTCGACCTGCCGTTCCTGTTGCGCTCGGGGCGCGAGCGGCGCATCGTGCTGCGCGGCTACTTTCAGCGCACCGAGTATGTCCATCCATGGCGCGACCGGGTGCGACGCTGGTACCGACTGCCGCCACCCGCGCCTGCATTCGCCGCGGGGCCCCAAGACGTCGTGATCCACGTGCGGCAGTCGCTGGACATGAAGCTGCTCGGGCGGGCGCTCGAGCCGTCCTTCTATGTGCGCGCTCTGGAGTCGATGACGCCGGCGCCTCGCACCGTTCACGTCTGTGGCCTGGGCCTCGACGATCCTGCCTTGACAGCCGCACTGGCGCCGTGGCGCCCACGGCGCCTGGATCTCGATGCCGTCGGTACGCTCGCAGTGCTGGCGCACGCGCGCCGCATCGTGCTGGCCAACAGCACGTTCAGCTGGTGGGGGGCCTACCTGGCGACCGAGGCGCAGGTGGTCTACCCGCGTCCGGTGCGCGGGTACTGGAGCCCGGATCGCCCCGAGGTGGCGCTCGAAGTGCCCGAAGACCGGTACACCGTCGTCGAGGGCGTGCCGGTGCGTCGCTGGCAACCCCTGCGCTGGGCAAGCGCGGCAGCGTGGCGTCTGGATCGACCCGGGCACGACCTCGCTCTGCGCGGTCCAGGCGGCCGCGGGTGGCGGCTGCCGGCCACGCTCGAGTCGCCGCTGCGCTGGTTGCTCGCGAATCCCGGCGTGCCGTTCGGCCTCGACGATCTGTATGAGCACGGTCTGGATGTCGCCGCACGCAGGCCGCTGATCGAGGTGCTGCTCGCGCTGCAGAAAGCCGGAGAACTCACCGCCGACGACGACGCATTGACCTGGCTGGCCCGGCATTACGGCATCGACGCGAAGTGACACGCCGACCCGGCCTCGGCGCGCGCTACAGCACATCGCTCGCGTAGTCCGCCAGCCGCGAGCGCTCGCCGCGCGCGAGCATCAGGTGGCCGCTGTGCGGCCAGCCCTTGAAGCGGTCGACGACGTAGGTCAGGCCCGAGCTGCCTTCGGTCAGGTACGGCGTGTCGATCTGCGCCAGGTTGCCCAGGCAGACGATCTTCGTGCCCGGGCCGGCGCGCGTGACGAGCGTCTTCATCTGCTTGGGCGTCAGGTTCTGCGCCTCGTCGATGATGACAAACTTGCTCAGGAACGTGCGCCCGCGCATGAAGTTCAGGCTCTTGATCTTGATCTTCGCGCGCACCAGGTCGTTGGTCGCGGCGCGGCCCCACTCGCCGGCGCCGCTGTCGCTGCGCGCGAGCACCTCGAGGTTGTCGTCGAGCGCGCCCATCCACGGGCCCATCTTCTCTTCCTCGGTGCCGGGCAGGAAACCGATGTCCTCGCCGAGCGGCACCGTCACGCGCGTGACGATGATCTCGCTGTAGCGCCGCTCGTCGAGCACCTGGCTCAGCCCCGCGGCCAGCGTCATCAGCGTCTTGCCGGTGCCCGCCGTGCCGGTCAGCGTGATGAAGTCGACCTCGGGGTCCATCAGCAGGTTCAGCGCGAAGTTCTGCTCGCGGTTGCGCGCCGTGATGCCCCACACGGCGTTCTTCTGGTGCGTGTAGTCCTTCAGCGTCTTGAGCACCGCGGTCTTGCCGGTGATCTCGGTCACGCGCGCGTACAGCGGCGCCGCGCCGGGCGTCTCGAGGTAGACGAACTGGTTGACGAGCAGCGCGGGCACCAGCGGCCCGGCGATGCGGTAGAAGGTGTGGCCGCCCTGCTGCCAGCTCTCCATCGTCTTGCCGTGGCGTTCCCAGAAGTCGGAGGGCAGCGGCAGCACGCCGGTGTAGAGCAGGTCGCCGTCTTCGAGCGTCTTGTCGTTGAAGTAGTCCTCGGCGGCCAGGCCGAGCGCGCGCGCCTTGACGCGCATGTTGATGTCCTTCGACACCAGCACGACGTCGCGGCCCGGGTGCGCCTCGCGCAGCGCCGCGACGACGGCCAGGATCTGGTTGTCAGCCTTGCCCTGCGGCAGTGCCGCGGGCAGCTTGCTGTCGAGCAGCGTGGTCTGGAAGAACAGCCGGCCGCCGGCCTCGCGGTGCCCCGTCTTGGCCAGCGGGATGCCATCGGCCGGCGCCAGCGCGCCGTCGGCGGCGAGCGCGTCGAGCTCGCGGCTGACCTGGCGCACGTTGCGCGCGACCTCGCTCATGCCCTTCTTGTGGCCGTCGAGTTCCTCGAGCGTGATCAGCGGCAGGTAGATGTCGTGTTCCTCGAAGCGGAACAGGCTCATCGGGTCGTGCATCAGCACGTTGGTGTCGAGGACGAACAGCTTCGGCGGCCCTTCGGTGCGCGGCTTGCGTGCACGCGCTGCCGGCCGCGTCGGCGGCTGCGTGGCGGGGGCGGGGCGGGCCGCCTCGGGGCGGGCCGCGGGGGCCGTGGCGGCGGCGTCGAGCAGGTCGAGCACCGTGGTGTCGGCGTCGGTGCGCGGCGTGCCACCGAGGGTGCGCTTGGCCGTCTTCGGCGCGGCCTGGGATTCGAAGTCAGCGGGCGAGAGCAGGGCGGCTTTGCGGGCGGGTGGCTTCGGCAGAGGCATGGAGGGGCGTCGACTCGGTGCAGAAAACGAAAAAGCCGCCCAGTCGGCTGGGCGGCTTCGGCGGACGGCGCGCAAATTCGCGACTCACGCAGCCATTATGCACACCGCCTGCGGGCGTGCAGCACGGCCCGCACCAACGCGAAGGGGCCCCGCAGGGCCCGTCGTCATGGCCAGCGCGTGCGCCGTCAGGCCGGCTGCTTCAGGCTCTTGACGGCCTTGAGCACTTCGTCGACGTGGCCGGCGACCTTGATGCCGCGCCACTCGGCACGCAGCACGCCGTCGGGGCCGATCAGGAAGGTGCTGCGCTCGATGCCCTTGACCTTCTTGCCGTACATGATCTTGTTCTTGACGACGCCGAACATGTGGCACAGCTTCTCTTCGGTGTCGGCGATCAGCTCGAACGGCAGCTCGAGGTTGGCCTTGAAGCGCTCGTGCGAGGCCATGTTGTCGCGCGAGACGCCGAACACGACCGCGCCGGCCTTCACGAACTCCTTGTGACGGTCGCGGAACTGCATCGCCTCCGTCGTGCAGCCGGGTGTGTTGTCCTTCGGGTAGAAGTACAGCACGATGGCCTTGCCCGCGAACGCCTGTGGCGAGAACTTGACGCCGCCGGTGGCGGACGCTTCGAATTCGGGGAGGGGCTTGTTCAGGGCGGGCGTCATGGGCGGGCGGGTCTCGGCTTCGTGGCGGGCGCTGAGCAGTGCACGCGGCAGGCGCAACCGCGAACACGATCGCAAATTATAGGGGCTGGCCCTTCGCGCCCCGGCCGCAGCCCCTGCGGCACGGCACGGCACGGCGCTCAGCCGGCGGGTTCGATCAGCAGCGCCGCCGCGACCATGCGCCCCTCGCTGGCCAGCACGTTGTAGGTGCGGCAGGCGGCGCCGGTGTCCATCGTCTCGACGCCGATGCGCCGCTCGATCAACGCGCGCTGCAGTGCGGGCGCGACGAAGCGCAGGCGCGTTCCCGAGCCGAAGATGACGACCTCGGGCTGCAGCGCAATCAGCTGCTCGAAATGCGCGGCGGTCAGGTCGGCCAGTCGCTGCACCGGCCAGGCGATGGCGTCACCGCGCCAAGGCACCAGCACGCTCGAACGCCACTCGGTGGCGTTGACCCACACCCGCCCGGCGTCGTGGCGCGAAATGACGTTGACGCCGTCGAGCCGGTCGGGCTGGAACTTCATACGGGATAATTCTAGGTCTGCCATGCCGCGGCGTGCCCGCACCCGACCGGAGCCCCTTTCCGTGAAACCGATCGCCAAGTCCAGCAAGCTGGCCGACGTCTGCTACGACATCCGCGGACCCGTGCTCGACAAGGCGCGGCAGATGGAGGAAGAGGGGCACAAGATCATCAAGCTCAACATCGGCAACCTCGCCGTGTTCGGCTTCGACCCGCCCGACGAGATCGTGCAGGACATGATCCGCAACCTGCCGAGCGCCGCGGGCTACACCGACAGCAAGGGGCTGTTCGCGCCGCGCAAGGCGGTCGTGCACTACACGCAGGAAAAGGGCATCCACGGCGTCACCGTCGACGACGTCTACCTCGGCAACGGCGCGTCGGAGCTGATCGTGATGGCGCTCAACGCGCTGCTCGACAACGGTGACGAGATCCTCGTGCCGGCGCCCGACTACCCGCTGTGGACCGCGGCGGTGTCGCTGTCGGGCGGGCGTCCCGTGCACTACCTGTGCGACGAGGGCGCCGGCTGGCTGCCCGACCTCGACGACATCCGGCGCAAGATCACGCCGAACACGCGCGGCATCGTCGTCATCAACCCGAACAACCCCACCGGCGCGCTGTACCCACCCGAGCTGCTGAAGGAGATCGTCGAGATCGCGCGCCAGCACGAGCTGATCGTGTTCGCCGACGAGATCTACGACAAGACGCTGTACGACGGCAACACGCACACGAGCATCGCGTCGCTCGCCGACGACGTGCTGTTCGTGACGTTTAACGGCCTGAGCAAGAACTACCGCAGCTGCGGCTACCGCGCGGGCTGGATGGTCGTCAGCGGCGACAAGCGCGATGCGAAGGACTACATCGAGGGCCTGAACATGCTCGCGTCGATGCGGCTGTGCGCGAACACGCCGGGCCAGCTCGCGATCCAGACCGCGCTCGGCGGCTACCAGAGCATCAAGGACCTCGTCGCACCGGGCGGCCGGCTCACGCGCCAGCGCGACCTCGCGTGCGAGCTGCTCGGCCAGATCCCGGGCGTCAGCGTCGTCAAGCCGAAGGCGGCGCTGTACATGTTCCCGCGCCTGGATCCCAAGATCTACCCGATCACCGACGACCAGCAGTTCGCCTACGACCTGCTCGCCGACGAGAAGGTGCTGATCGTGCAGGGCACCGGCTTCAACTGGCCCCAGCCCGACCACTTCCGCCTCGTGTTCCTGCCCAACTCCGACGACCTGGCCGAGGCCATCGGACGCATCGCCCGCTTCCTCGACCACTACCGCAAGCGCCACACGGCCTGAGTCTGCCCATGACCCTCCGCCCCCCAGCGGCCACCAGCCCCGCCGCCGATCGACGCGACGCCGACGCCAAACCCATCCAAGTCGGCCTGCTCGGCATCGGCACCGTCGGCAGCGGCACGTTCAACGTGCTCGTGCGCAACCAGGCCGAGATCCGCCGCCGCGCCGGGCGCGGCATCGAGATCGCGATGGTCGCCGACCTCGACACCGCGCGCGCCGAAGCCATCGTCGGCGAGCGCGCGCACGTCGTCGGCGACGCGCGCAAGGTCATCGCGAACCCCGACATCGACATCGTCGTCGAGCTGATCGGCGGCTACGGCATCGCGCGCACGCTGGTGCTCGAAGCGATCGCCGCCGGCAAGCACGTCGTCACCGCCAACAAGGCGCTGCTCGCGGTGCACGGCAACGAGATCTTCGCCGCCGCGCGCGACAAGGGCGTGATGGTCGCGTTCGAGGCCGCGGTGGCCGGCGGCATCCCGATCATCAAGGCGCTGCGCGAGGGGCTGACGGCCAACCGCATCGAGTGGATCGCCGGCATCATCAACGGCACGACGAACTTCATCCTCAGCGAGATGCGCGACAAGGGGCTCGACTTCGACGTCGTGCTGAAGGAGGCGCAGCGGCTCGGCTACGCCGAGGCCGACCCGACGTTCGACATCGAGGGCATCGACGCCGCGCACAAGGCGACGATCATGAGTGCGATCGCGTTCGGCATTCCGGTGCAGTTCGACAAGGCACACGTCGAGGGCATCACGAAGCTGCAGGCCGCCGACATCCGCTACGCCGAGCAGCTGGGCTACCGCATCAAGCTGCTGGGCATCACCAAGCGCCGCGACAACGGCATCGAGCTGCGCGTGCACCCGACGCTGGTGCCGGCGCGGCGGCTGATCGCCAACGTCGAGGGCGCGATGAACGCCGTCGTCGTACAGGGCGACGCGGTGGGTACGACGCTGTACTACGGCAAGGGCGCGGGCAGCGAGCCGACCGCGTCGGCCGTGATCGCCGACCTCGTCGACGTCACGCGGCTGCACACCGCCGACCCCGACCACCGTGTGCCACATCTGGCGTTCCAGCCCGAGTCGCTGGCCGACACGCCGATCCTGCCGATCGACGACGTCGTGACCTCGTTCTACCTGCGGCTGCAGGTGGCCGACCAGGCCGGCGTGCTGGCCAAGATCACCGGCATCCTCGCCGAGCACGTGATCTCGATCGACGCGCTGCTGCAGCGGCCGAGCCAGGACGTCGGGGCCGAAGGCGGGAGCAAGACCGACGTCATCATCCTGACGCACGACACCGTCGAAGGCCAGATGCGCCGCGCGATCGCGCAGATGCAGGCGCTGCCGACCGTGCTGGCGCCGATCGTCAGCCTGCGCAAGGAAGAGCTGGCGTGAAGTACTTGAGCACCCGCGGCGACACGACGCCGCGCGGCTTCTGCGACATCCTGCTCGAGGGCCTGGCGCCCGACGGCGGCCTGTACCTGCCGGCGCACTATCCGCGCGTCGACGCTGCGACGCTGGCGCGCTGGCGTGGCCTGCCGTACGCCGAGCTGGCTTACGAGGTGCTGTCGCTGTACGTCGACGACATCCCGCCCGACGACTTGCGCGCACTCGTACGCAAGACCTACACGCGCGAGGTGTTCGGCACCGACGCGATCGTGCCGCTGAAGCCGCTGGGCGACGGGCTGTATCTGGAGGCGCTGTCCAACGGCCCGACGCTGGCGTTCAAGGACATGGCGATGCAGCTGCTCGGGAACCTCTTCGAGTACGAGCTCGCGCGCCGCGGCCAGCAGCTCAACATCCTCGGCGCGACGTCGGGCGACACCGGCAGCGCCGCCGAGTACGCGATGCGCGGCAAGAAGGGCATCCGCGTGTTCATGCTCAGCCCGCACGGGCGCATGAGCCCGTTCCAGCAGGCGCAGATGTTCAGCCTGCAGGACCCGAACATCCACAACCTCGCGATCGAGGGCGTGTTCGACGACTGCCAGGACATCGTCAAGGCCGTCAGCAGCGACCTCGAGTTCAAGCGCCGCTGGTCGATCGGCACCGTCAACTCGATCAACTGGGCGCGGCTGCTCGCGCAGGTCGTCTACTACTTCGCCGGCTACTTCCAGGCGACGTCACGGGCCCCCGACCTCGGCTTCGCCTCGGTACCCCCCGAGGGGGCCGCGCCGCCTTGGGGCGGCCCGACGGCGGCGGCCAACGACTTGCCGCGCGTCAGCTTCGCGGTGCCGTCGGGCAACTTCGGCAACATCTGCGCCGGCCACGTCGCGCGCATGATGGGGCTGCCGATCCACCGCCTCGTGTGCGCGACGAACGAGAACGACGTGCTCGACGAGTTCTTCCGCACCGGCACGTACCGGGTGCGCGCGAGCGCCGAGACGTTCGAGACCTCGAGCCCGTCGATGGACATCAGCAAGGCGAGCAACTTCGAGCGCTTCGTTTTCGACCTGCTCGGCCGCGATGCGGCGCGCACCGCCGAACTGTTCGGCGTGCAGGTGCCCCAGCGCGGCGGCTTCACGCTCGCGCCCGGCGAGTTCGCGCGCGTGCCGGCGTTCGGCTTCGTCTCGGGCCGCAGCACGCACGCCGACCGGCTCGCGACGATCCGCGACACCTGGCAGCGCCATGGCGTGATGATCGACACGCACACCGCCGACGGCCTGAAGGTCGCGCGCGAGCACCTCGACCCCGGCGTGCCGATGGTCGTGCTCGAGACGGCGCTGCCGGCCAAGTTCGCGGCGACGATCCGCGAGGCGCTCGGCCGCGAGCCCGAGCGGCCGCCCGGCTTCGAGGGCATCGAGGCGCGGCCCAAGCGCTTCACGGTGCTGCCGGCGCAGGTCGACGCGGTCAAGCGCTACATCGAGACGCACTGCGCGTGAGGCCGGTCGCCGCATGAAGGTGGTGGGCTTTTGCGGTCCGTCCAGCGTCGGCAAGACGACGCTGATCGAGGGCGTCGTCGCCGAGCTGAAGCGCGGCGGCCAGCGCGTGTCGGTGGTCAAGCACGCGCACGTCGGCTTCGACCTCGACCGGCCGGGCAAGGACAGCCACCGCTTCCGCGAGGCCGGCGCGTTCGAGGTGCTCGTCGCGTCGCCGCGGCGCATGGCGCTGCTGCGCGAGTACGGCACCGAGCTCGCACTGCCCGTGCACGACCTGCTCGCCGAGCTGACCGAGGTCGACTGGGTGCTCGTCGAGGGCTTCAAGCACGCCGGCATCCCGAAGGTCGAGGTCTGGCGCGCCGAGGTCGCGGCGCGGCGCGGCGACGCGCCGATCTACCCGGACGACCCGTTCGTCGTCGCCATCGCGACCGACCGTCCCGACGCGCTGCCGGTACCGACGCTGCGTCCCGTCGTGCCGCTGGGCGACGCGGCGGCGCTCGTCGCCGTCTTGCACGCCGCCGGCGACCGTCTCGACCACGACCGATCCCGCTTCGCCTGACGCCATGGCCGACACTGCCCGCCCCCCGCTGCTCAGCCTCGACGAGGCGCTCGCGCGCCTGGCCGCCGGCGCCGCTGCCGTGCGCATCGCCGAGACCGAGACCGTCTCGACCTTCGACGCCCTCGGGCGTGTGCTCGCCGCCGACGTCGTCTCGGCGATCGACGTGCCGCCGGCCGACAACACGTCGATGGACGGCTATGCGCTGCGCGCGGGCGACGCGCCGTCGGCCGACGCGGTGCTGCCGGTCGCGCAGCGCATCGCCGCCGGCCACGTCGGCCAGCCGCTCGAGCCGGGCACCGCAGCGCGCATCTTCACCGGCGCGCAGATTCCGCCGGGCGCCGACGCCGTCGTGATGCAGGAACTCGTCGACGTCGTCGACGGTGGCATCCGCGTGCGCGAGGCGCCCAAGCCCGGACAGTGGATCCGCCGCCGCGGCGAGGACGTGCAGGCAGGGCGCACCGTGCTCGCCGCCGGCACGCGCCTGACGCCGCAGGCGCTCGGGCTCGCGGCCACGGTCGGTGCGGCGACGCTCACCGTCGTGCGCCGGCCGCGCGTGGCGCTGTTTTCCACCGGCGACGAGCTGATCATGCCCGGCGCGGTGGCGCCGCAAGACCTGCCGCCCGGCGCGATCTACAACAGCAACCGCTTCACGCTGCGCGGCCTGCTGCAGGCCGCGGGCTGCGACGTGACCGACCTCGGCATCGTGCCCGACCGGCTCGACGCGACGCGCGCCGCGCTGCGCGAGGCCGCCGCCGGCCACGACCTGATCCTGACCTCGGGTGGCGTCTCGGTCGGCGAGGAAGACCACATCCGCCCGGCGCTGAACGCCGAAGGGCGGGTCGAGCTGTGGCAAGTCGCGATCAAGCCGGGCAAGCCGCTCGCCTTCGGCGCGGTCCGCCGTCCGGCCGGGGCGGGCGAGGCGCTGTTCGTCGGCCTGCCGGGCAACCCGGTGTCGAGCTTCGTCACGTTCGTGCTCGCGGTGCGCGCGGTGCTGAACGTGCTGCAGGGCGCCGAAGCGGCGCTGCCGCGCGCACTGCCGCTGACGGCCGGCTTCGACTGGCCGAAGCCCGACAAGCGGCGCGAGTTCCTGCGCGTGCGCGTCGGCGCCGACGGCGCGCTCGAGCTGTTTGCGAACCAGAGCTCGGGCGTGCTGACCTCGGTCGTGTGGGCCGACGGCCTCGTGGACAACCCGCCGGGGCAGGCGATCCGCGCCGGCGATCGGGTACGCTACCTGCCGTTGTCGACGCTGATCGCCGGATGAAGCTCACCGTGCGTTACTTCGCTTCGCTGCGCGAGGCACTCGGCCCCGCCGAGGCGGTCGAACTGGCCGCGCCGGCCACTGTCGGCACGCTGCGCGATGCGCTGATCGCGCGCGGTGGCCGCCACGCCGAGGCACTCGCGCGCACGCGCGCGGTGCGCTGTGCGCTGAACCACGCAATGGTCGACGAAGCCGCCGCGCTCGACGACGGCGCCGAAGTCGCGTTCTTCCCGCCGGTGACCGGGGGCTGAGCGGTGGCGGCGCGCGTGTCGATCCAGACCGAGGACTTCGACCTCTCGGCCGAAGTCGCCGCGCTGCGCGCGCACGACGCCGGCGTCGGCGCGGTCGCGGTGTTCGTCGGCACCGTGCGCGACCGCAACGACGGCGCGGGCGTCAGCCGCATGGAGCTCGAGCACTACCCGGGCATGACGGAGAAGGCGATCGAGGCGATGATCGACGAGGCGATGCGCCGCTTCGACATCCGCGCCGCGCGCGTCGTGCACCGCGTCGGGCCGCTCGCGCCGACCGACCAGATCGTGCTCGTGGCCGTCACGTCGGCGCACCGCGGCCAGGCGTTCCAGGCCTGCGAGTTCCTGATGGACTACCTGAAGACGCAGGCGCCGTTCTGGAAGAAGGAGCACACGCCCGACGGCGCGCGCTGGGTCGACGCGCGCATCGCCGACGACGCGGCGCTCGCGCGCTGGGGCATCGCGGCGAAGAACGCGTGAGCGCGGCGCGAGCCGCGCTCACGACGGCGGTTCGTCGGCGTCGAAGCGGTCGATGATCGCACGCAGCTGCCGCTGCAGCCGCTTGCGTTCGGCCGCCGGCACGCCGGCGAGCTGGCGCGCCTCGTGCGCCGCGGCGGCGGCCAGCAGCGGCGCCACGCGCTCGCGCCCGGCGCGCGTCAGCGCCACGCGGGCGCGGCGCGCGTCGTCGGGGTCGGTGCGCCGCTCGATCCAGCCCTGCTGCGCCATGCGGTCGAGCGCCTTGGTCAGCGTCGGCTGCTTGGCCAGCACCTCGCGCGCGAGCGTACCCACCGGCAGCGGCTCGCGGTCGGCGAGCACCGCCATCACGCGCCACTCGAGCGAGCTCAGCCCCGCGTCGCGCACGCGCGGCTCGAAGCCGCGCCACAGCGCGTGGCTGGCGCGCGCGAGCAGGTACACGAGGTGGTCGTCGAGGAACGGTCGCATCGCGGCGTGCGGGTTGGCGGCACTTGCGCGAGATCAATGAATTTTCATATATTAGCCGCACGATGGCCGCGCCGACCAGCTCCCCGATCCCTCCCGTGGCCATGCCGCCGGGCAAGAGCGAGCTGCGCGTCGCGCTCGGCCGCTTCGCCACCGGCGTGACGATCGTCACCTGCCGCGACGCCGCGGGCAGCGCGGTGGGGCTGACGTGCAACTCGTTCAACGCGCTGTCGCTCGAGCCGCCGCTGGTGCTGTGGTCGCTGCGCCGCGCGAGCCCGAGCCTGGCCGCGTTCACCGGCGCAGGCCACTTCGCGGTCAACGTGCTCGCCGAGGACCAGATCGAGCTGTCGCGCCGATTCGCGAGCCCTGCGGCCGACAAGTTCGCCGACGGCGTCTGGCACGACGGCGCTGGCGGCGCGCCGCTGCTCGTCGGCGCCGCTGCGGTGTTCGAGTGCGCGCGCGAGGCGCACCAGGACGCCGGTGACCACGTGCTGTTCATCGGCCGCGTGCTGCGCCTGGCCGACGCGGCGCTGCCGCCGCTGGTGTTCCACGGCGGGCGCTACCACCTGCTGGGAGAGATCCTGTGACTGCCGATCTGCGTCTCGAGCCCCGCTGGATCGACGGCTTCGCACACGTCTTCGGGCTGTGCGCGGTGCAGCGCGGCGACGTGTGCGCCGTGCTGTCGGAGTCGGCGAGCCGGCGCGACCTCGTGCAGCTCGCCGAACTCGGCCTCGCGCGGCTGGGCGCGCGCGTGTTCCACGTCGTGCTGCCGCAGCGGCCGGTGACGACGCCGGTGCCGGTGCGCTCGACCGGCGCGTCGGACGCGATCGGCGGCATCGACGCGGTGGTCGCCGCGCTGGCCAGGTGCAGCTTCGTCGCCGACTGCACCGTCGAGGGCCTGATGCATGCGCCCGAGCTGCCGGCGATCCTCGCCGGCGGTGCGCGCGTGCTCTACGTTAGCCACGAGCACCCCGAGATCCTCGAGCGCTGCCTGCCGCAGCCCGGCGACGACGCGCCGGTGCGCGACGCGATGCGCCGCCTGAAGAGCGCCCGGCGCATGACGGTGACCTCGGCCGCCGGCACCGAGCTCGAGATCGGGCTCGAAGGCGCACGCGTCGGCGGCGTGTGGGGCTTCACGAGCAAACCGGGCACGCTCGGCCACTGGCCCGGCGGGCTGGTGCTGGCGTTCCCGGCCGCGGGGCGCGTGCGCGGCACGCTGGTGCTCGACCGCGGCGACGTCAACCTGACGTTCAAGCGCTACCTCGCCGATCCGGTGCGCCTCGTGATCGACGACGACCACGTCGTCGACGTCGTCGGCGACTCGCCCGACGCGCAGATGATGCGCGGCCACTACGCCGCGTGGGCCGAGCACGAGGGCCACCGCGGCGCCTACGCGGTCAGCCACGTCGGCTGGGGGCTGAACCGCCGCGCACGCTGGGACGCGATGCTGTTCTACGACAAGGCCGACTTCAACGGCACCGAGCTGCGCGCGTTCGGCGGCAACTTCCTGTACTCGACCGGCGCCAACGAGGTCGCCGGCCGCCACACGCTCGGCCACTTCGACTTGCCGCTGCGCGGCTGCACCGTCGCGCTCGACGGCGAGGTCGTCGTCGACGCCGGGAGGCTGGTGTGACGCCTGCGCTCGTCACCGCGGCGCCGCTGGCGCACTGGCGCTGGGGCGCGGGCGACACCGCCGTCGTGATGCTGCACGGCGTGGGCGGCGGGCGCGACGCGTGGAGCGACGCCACCGGCGGCACCGGGGGCGTGCTCGCCGACGCCGGCTACCTCGCGGTCGCGCCCGATTTGCCGGGCTACGGCGACTCGCCGACGGTCACCCCGTACACGATGGCCGCACTCGCCGAGGCCGTCGTCGCGCTCGTCGAGTCGGTCGGCGCCACGCGCACGGTGCTGGTGGGCCACAGCATGGGGGGCATGGTCGCGCAGGAAGTGCTCGCGACGCGCCCCGGCCTCGTGCACGCGCTTGTGCTCAGCGGCACGTCGCCCGCGTTCGGCAAACCCGACGGCGACTGGCAGCGGCGCTTCCTCGCCGAGCGGCTCGCGCCGCTCGACGCCGGGCAGGGCATGGCCGCGCTCGCGCCCGGCCTGGCGCGCGGCATGGCCGCGCCCGACGCCGACCCGCAGCGCATCGCGCGCTGCGCCGCCGTGATGGCGCGCGTGCCCGAAGCCACCTACCGCGCCGCGCTGCACGCGATCGTCGGCTTCGACCGCCGCGCCGACCTGCCGCGCATCGCGGTGCCGACGCTGTGCCTGGCCGGCGAGTGCGACCGCAACGCGTCGCCCGCGGTGATGCAGCGCATGGCGCAGGCGATTCCCGGTGCCGAGTACCGCTGCCTGCCGGGCGTCGGCCACCTCGCGAACATGGAGGCGCCGGCGCCGTTCCACGCCGCGCTGCTCGACTTCCTGCGCCGCCACGTGCCGGTGGCGGCGGTGCACCCCTGACCGAAGGACCCTGACGATGGCTGCCGTGCTCTCCGAACCCGCCGTCTCGCGCTACGTGCCGTCGCACATCGCCGGCGACGCGAGCAAGCTCACCGCGCAGCAGCGCGAGCTGATCGAGCGCGCGTCGCGCCTCGGGCGCGAGAAGTTCGCGCCGCGCGCCGCGCGCCACGACCGCGAGGCGAGCTTCCCGATCGAGAACTTCCGCGACCTGGCCGACGCCGGGCTGCTCGCGATCTGCGTGCCGAAGGCGCACGGCGGTGAAGGCGCCGACTTCACGACCTACGTGATGGTCGCCGCCGAGATCGGGCGCTGGTGCGGCTCGACGGCGCTGTCGTACAACATGCACGTGTGCTCGTGCATGTGGAGCGGCTTCATCGCCGACGCGCTCGACATGACGCCCGAGCAGCGCGCCGACCACGAGCGCATCCGCGCGATCCACTACGCGCGCATCGTGCAGGGCGGCAAGATCTACGCGCAGCCGTTCTCCGAAGGCGGCGCGGCGGCGGCCGGCAAGGCGCCGTGGGGCACGCTGGCGGCCAAGGTCGACGGCGGCTACGTCGTCAATGGCCGCAAGATCTTCGCGTCGCTGTCGGGCGCGGCCGACTACTACGGCGTGCTGTGCACCCTCGACCGGCCCGGTGCGACGCTGAAGGACTCGATGTACCTCGCGGTGCCGGCCGACGCGCCCGGCGTCACGGTCTCGGGCGAGTGGGATCCGCTGGGCATGCGCGGTACCGTCAGCCGCACGCTGACGTTCAAGGACGTGTTCGTGCCCGACGAGGCGCGGCTGATGCCCGAGGGCCTGTACGCGCAGGCCGCGGCGCGCTTCCCGCACATGTTCGCGACGCTGTCGCCGACCTACATGGGCATCGCGCAGGCGGCCTACGACTTCACGGTGCAGTACCTGCGCGGCGAGGTGCCGGGCATGCCGCCGGTCAAGCGGCGCATGTACCCGACCAAGCAGGTCGCGGTCGCCGAGATGCGCATCAAGCTCGAGCAGACGCGGGCCCTGTTCCTGCAGAACGCGCGCGACGCGCGCGTCGACCCCGACAAGGACACGCGCATGCGGCTGCTCGCGGCGCACTACACGATCATGGAGAACGCCAACGACATCTGCCGGCTGGCGATCCGCACCTGCGGCGGGCAGAGCATGCTCAAGTCGCTGCCGCTCGAGCGCCTGTACCGCGACAGCCGCTGCGGCTCGCTGATGCTGCCGTGGACGGCCGAGCTGTGCATCGACCGGCTCGGGCGCGAGTGCCTCTACGAGGCCGGCGAGCGCGACGAGGCGATCGAAGCGTGACCGTCGCTGACGGGCCGTGGGCGCGCGTCGGCGCGCAGGCCGCGCGCCGCGGCGATGCACCGGCGCTGGTGTGCGGCCCGCGCACCTGGACCTACGCCGACCTCGCGCGTGAGGTGGCCGCCGCCGCCGACGCGCTGCGCGCGCAGGGGCTGGGTGCCGGTGCCTCGCTCGGCTGGCTCGGGCTGAACAGTGCGGCAATGCTCGCCGCGCTGTTCGCGTGCGAGGCGATCGGCGCGCGCTTCGTGCCGCTGAACTGGCGCCTCGCGCCGGCCGAACTGGCCGCGATCGTCGAGCACGCCGGCCTGCAGCAGCTGCACGTCGATGCGGCGCTCGAGGACCTGGGCCGCGCGGTGCGCGCGCTCGCGGCGCTGCCGCAGCCGCGTGCGCCGGGGCACCAGCCGGGCGACCTGATGCTCGTCTACACGTCGGGCACGACGGGGCGGCCGAAGGGCGCGATCCACACCGCCGCAGGCATGGCCGCCAACATCGACGCCGCGATCGACGCGCAGGGCTTCGACGCGTGCACGCGCGCACTGGCCGTGCTGCCGCTGTTCCACGTCGGCGGCCTGTGCATCCAGACCCTGCCGGTGCTCGCCGCCGGCGGCTGTGTCGTGCTGCACGAGCGCTTCGACCCCGGCGCGTGGCTCGTGGCCGTCGCGCACGAGCGGCCGACGACGAGCCTGCTCGTGCCGGCCGTGATGCGCGCGCTGCTCGAGCACCCGGCGTGGCCGACGACGGACCTCGGCAGCCTCGCGTTCGTCAACAGCGGCTCGCAGGTCGTGCCGGTGCCGCTGATCGAGGCCTTCCACGCGCGCGACGTGCCGGTGTGCCAGGTGTGGGGCAGCACCGAGACGGGGCCGGTGTCGATCGTGCTGCGCCCGCACGAGGCGCTCGCGCACGTCGGCAGCGCCGGGCGGCCGGCGC
This sequence comes from Calidifontimicrobium sp. SYSU G02091, assembly GCF_022631395.1. Lineage (NCBI taxonomy): Bacteria > Pseudomonadati > Pseudomonadota > Betaproteobacteria > Burkholderiales > Sphaerotilaceae > Azohydromonas > Calidifontimicrobium sp. SYSU G02091. The sequence continues at coordinate 90,202 of NZ_JALBGB010000006.1, read as the reverse complement.
GCGGCGTGCAGATGCGCCTCGTCGGCGCCGACGGCCGCGACGTGGCGCCGGGTGAGGTCGGCGAGATCTGGGTGCGCGCGCCGAACCTGATGCGCGGCTACCACCGCGACGAGCACCCCGCGAGCTTCGCCGACGGGTGGTTCCGCAGCGGCGACCTCGCGCGCGCCGACGCGCAAGGCTTCGTCACCGTCGTCGGCCGCAGCAAGGACATGATCATCTCGGGCGGCGAGAACGTCTACCCGGCCGAGATCGAGAACCTGCTCGCGCACCACCCCGACATTGCCGAATGCGCCGTCGTCGGCGTGCCCGACGCGCGCTGGGGGGAAGTCCCGGTGCTCGCCGTCGTACCGCGCCCGGGCCGTGGCGTCGACGAGGCCGCGCTGCGCGCGCTGTTCGACGCGCGGCTGGCGCGCTACAAGCACCCGCGGCGCATCGTCGCCGTCGACACGCTGCCGAAGACGGCGCTCGGCAAGGTGCAGAAGGCCGCGCTCGCGCGCTCGCTCGCCGGTTCTTGACCGAAGTCAATACGATCCGGCGTCGGGGTTGAAAACTCCGGGCCGTCGCCTCACCTGCGCGGCAACCGGAGGACCCCATCCCATGCGTTTCGACAAACTCACGACTGCTTTCCAGCAGGCGCTGGGCGACGCCCAGAGCCTGGCGGTGGCGCGCGACAACCCCTACATCGAGCCGCAGCACGTGCTCGCGGCGATGCTGCAGCAGCCCGACGGGCCGAAATCGCTGCTCGAGCGCGCCGGCGCCAACACCGCGGCGCTCGCCACCGCGATGGACACCGCGATCCGCAACCTGCCGCAAGTCAGCGGCGGCGGCCAGCCGGTGCAGCCGGGGCGCGACCTGATCAGCCTGCTGCAGGCGGCCGACAAGGAGGCCACCCAGCGCGGCGACCAGTACATCGCCAGCGAGATGTTCCTGCTCGCGCTGGCGGATTCGAAGACCGACATCGGCGGCGTCGTGCGCGGCCACGGGCTGACGCGCAAGGCGCTCGAGGCCGCGATCGAGGCGGTGCGTGGAGGACAGAAAGTGGACAACCCCGAAGCCGAAGGCCAGCGCGAGGCGCTGAAGAAGTACACGCTCGACCTGACCGAGCGCGCCCGCCAGGGCAAGCTCGACCCGGTGATCGGCCGCGACGACGAGATCCGCCGCACGATCCAGGTGCTGCAGCGGCGCAGCAAGAACAACCCGGTGCTGATCGGCGAGCCCGGCGTGGGCAAGACGGCGATCGTCGAGGGCCTCGCGCAGCGCATCGTCAACGGCGAGGTGCCCGACACGCTGAAGGACAAGCGCGTGCTCGTGCTCGACATGGCGGGGTTGCTCGCCGGCGCCAAGTACCGCGGCGAGTTCGAGGAGCGGCTCAAGGCCGTGCTGAAGGAAGTCGCCGCCGAGGAAGGGCGCATCATCCTCTTCATCGACGAGATCCACACGATGGTCGGCGCCGGCAAGGCCGAAGGCGCGATCGACGCCGGCAACATGCTCAAGCCGGCGCTGGCGCGCGGCGAGCTGCACTGCATCGGCGCGACGACGCTCGACGAGTACCGCAAGTACATCGAGAAGGACGCCGCGCTCGAGCGCCGCTTCCAGAAGGTGATGGTCGACGAGCCGAGCGTCGAGCAGACGATCGCGATCCTGCGCGGGCTGCAGGAGAAGTACGAGGTGCACCACGGCGTCGAGATCACCGACCCGGCGATCGTCGCTGCGGCCGAACTCAGCCACCGCTACATCACCGACCGCTTCCTGCCCGACAAGGCGATCGACCTGATCGACGAGGCGGCGGCCAAGATTAAGATGGAGATCGACTCGAAGCCGGAGGCGATGGACAAGCTCGATCGGCGCCTGATCCAGCTGAAGATCGAGCGCGAGGCCGTGCGCAAGGAGAAGGACGAGGCGTCGATCAAGCGCCTGGGCCTGATCGAGGACGAGATCGCGCGCCTCGAGCGCGAGTACGCCGACCTCGAGGAGATCTGGAAGGCCGAGAAGGCGCAGGCGCAGGGCAGCGCGCAGGTCAAGGAAGAGATCGACCGCATCAAGTTCCAGATCGAGGAGCTCAAGCGCAAGGGCGACTTCAACAAGGTCGCCGAGCTGCAGTACGGCAAGCTGCCCGAGCTCGAGAAACGGCTGAAGGAAGCGCAGGCCAAGGAGGCCGGCAAGGCCAAGGGCGAGGGCCGCCCGCAGCTGCTGCGCACGATGGTCGGCGCCGAAGAGATCGCCGAGGTCGTGTCACGCGCGACCGGCATCCCGGTGTCCAAGCTGATGCAGGGCGAGCGCGACAAGCTGCTGAAGATGGAAGAGAAGCTGCACGAGCGCGTCGTCGGCCAGGACGAGGCGATCCGCGCCGTCTCCGACGCGATCCGCCGCAGCCGCGCGGGCCTGTCGGACCCGAACCGCCCGCTCGGCTCGTTCCTGTTCCTCGGCCCCACCGGCGTGGGCAAGACCGAGCTGTGCAAGGCGCTCGCCGGGTTCCTGTTCGACAGCGACGACCACATGGTGCGCATCGACATGAGCGAGTTCATGGAGAAGCACTCGGTCGCCCGGCTGATCGGCGCGCCGCCGGGCTACGTCGGCTACGAGGAAGGCGGCTACCTGACCGAAGCGGTGCGGCGCAAGCCGTACAGCGTGATCCTGCTCGACGAGGTCGAGAAGGCGCACCCCGACGTGTTCAACGTGCTGCTGCAGGTACTCGACGACGGGCGCCTGACCGACGGCCAGGGCCGCACGGTCGACTTCAAGAACACCGTGATCGTGATGACGAGCAACATCGGCTCGCACCTGATCATGCAGATGGCCGGGCAGGACCCGGAGCTGATCCGCGACGCGGTGTGGGCCGAGGTCAAGCAGCACTTCCGTCCCGAGTTCCTGAACCGCATCGACGAGACGGTGGTGTTCCACGCGCTCGACCAGAAGCACATCGAGAACATCGCGCGCATCCAGCTCAAGGCGCTCGAGCAGCGGCTGGCGAAGATGGAGATGAAGCTCGACGTGTCGCCGGCGGCGCTGGCCGAGATCGCCAAGGTCGGCTTCGACCCGGTGTTCGGTGCCCGCCCGCTCAAGCGCGCGATCCAGCACCGCATCGAGAACCCGGTCGCGAAGCTGATCCTCGAGGGCAAGTTCGGCCCGAAGGACACGATACCGGTCGACGTCGAGAACGGCGAGTTCGTCTTCGGCCGCGTCGTGCACTGAGGGCCGCGGCTCCAAGGCCGCCTGCGCGGCCTTGGACGGCCCGAAGGCCGCGAGCTCTGCGAGCGGCATGAGCGCCGCGGCTCCAAGGCCGCCTGCGCGGCCTTGGACGGCCCGAAGGCCGCGAGCTCTGCGAGCGGCATGAGCGCCGCGGCTCCAAGCCCCCGCCCGCCGCGGGGACGCGGTGGGCCCTCGGTCGGTCCAGGCCCGCGAAGGCGTGGCGTGCGGCGGCCGGCCTCAGCTTTCGGCGAGCACCTCGTCGAGCCGCTCGAGGTGGCGCAGCGCCAGCACGAGCGGCGTGCTGCTGCGGTCGATCACCGCGTGCAGGACCAGGCCCGGATGCTGCGGTACCGGGCGCAGCACGAGGAAGTGTCCGGCCAGCGTGACCGCCGCCTCGGGGGCGGCTGCACCCAGGCCGAGGCCGCGCGAGGCGGTGCCGAGGGTGGCGCACAGCGCCGAGCCGTGTGACGCCAGTGCGGCGGGGCCGGGTCGCGCGCCGGCGAAGGCGAGCGTGCGCTGTGTGTCGGGCTCGAAGACGCAGCAGCTGACCATGCCCTTGACTTCGAGGCAGCGCTGCACGTAGCGCTGCAGCGGCGACGCGGGCTCGCTGCCGGCGGTGCGGGCGGAAGCCTTGGGGTCGGGCATCGGCTGCATCGGCAGCACGCCCACGCGCGCGGCGGGCGGTGCCGGCGGCGTGCCGGCGCTGGGGGCAGTGTGCGTGCGGGTCACCGACAGCGTGATCGTCGGCCCGACGCCACCGTGGCTGCCCAGCGGCTGGTGCAGCTGGTTCCAGACCGCGACGACCTGGCCCAGCGCTTCCTCGCCACGGCTGACGGTCGGTGCGACGCGGGTGTGCACCATCGTGCCGGCACCGAGCCGGTCGGCCTGCTGCGCGAGCACGCCCGAGCCGCTCAGCGGAAGCAGCAGCAGTTCGCGGTTGCGCCACGGACCCGCGACGACGGCGTCGTGCAGCGGCCGCAGCGCGGCCGCGAGCGCGTGCGCCGGCAGGTCGCCGACGAGCACGGCACCGAGCCGGCTCGCCCCGAGCAGCACGCGCGCGATCTGCTGGCGCTGGCGCGAGTCGGCGTCGGCGTCGGTCGAGTACAGGCGCAGCGGCACCGCGCCGTCGACCGGCAGCTCGACGAATTCGATCGTCGCCAGCGCGACGCCGTAGCCCTGGCTGCGGATCACCAGCTTCTGCACCGGCAGCAGGTGCGCCGAGGCGATCTCGGCCAGCCAGCGCCGCGACACGGCCGTGCCGACGTCGTGCAGCGCGATGAAGGGCTCGGCACGCACGTCGAACTGCTGCTGCAGCGCCTGCGCCGGGTCGAAGACGACGAACATCTCCCACAGGTTCTCGCCGACGCGCCGTCCGATGCCGGCGTCGGCGCTCGCGCGCTCGCGGTCGGTGAGGATCTGCGTCGCCGGGCCGGCCTGCTGTGTCTGCTGCCAGGGTTCGATCGCGGAACCGGCGGTGGGCGACAGGTCGGGGTGGGTCATGGCGGGGGCGTCAGAGGCTTTTCGGGATGTCGGCGCCGCGGGGGCCGCGCTTGAGCCGGTCGCGGGGTCCGGCCGTGCGGGAGCGTGACGCAGCGCGCAAGTCCGTGCATTCGCACCGCGCGCGCCGCGCATCGGCATGCGCCCCGACGGTGCCGCAGCGGCTGCGCGCGGCCCATCCCCCCGACGGCGGATGGTGCCTCCGTAGAATCGCCCGCATGGACGCCCGTTCGAGCCCGCCTGAGGGCGCCCCGGTCGTGATCGTCGGCGCCGGCCTGGCCGGGCTGACGGTGGCGCTGCAGCTGGCCGAGCACCGCCGCGTCGTCGTGCTGGCCAAGCGCAGTGCCGCCGAGGGGGCGACGCCGTGGGCGCAAGGCGGCATCGTCGGCGTGCTCGGCGCCGACGACAGCGTCGACGCGCACGTGCGCGACACGCAGGACGCCGGTGCCGGCCTCGTCGACGAGCACACGGCGCGCTTCGTCGCGGCGCACAGCGCGCAGGCCATCGAGTGGCTGGTCGCGCAGGGCGTGCCGTTCACGCCCGACGCGCAGGGGCCGCTGGGGCTGCACCTGACGCGCGAGGGCGGCCACACGGTGCGGCGCATCGCCCACGCCGCCGATGCCACCGGGCGCGCGATCCACGAGACGCTGCTCGCGCGCGTGCGCGCGCACCCGCACATCGAGCTGCGCGAGCGCTGGATGGCCGTCGACCTGATCACGTCGCGGCTGCTGCGCCGGCGCGAGACGCCGCGCTGCTACGGCGTCTATGCGCTCGACATCGACCGCGGGCGCGTGCAGACGCTGGCGGCGGCGGCCGTCGTGCTCGCCACCGGCGGCGTCGGCAAGGTCTACCGCTACACGAGCAATCCCGACACCGCCACCGGCGACGGCATCGCGATGGCGTGGCGTGCCGGCTGCCGCGTCGCGAACATGGAGTTCGTGCAGTTCCACCCGACCTGCCTGTACCACCCGCAGGAGCGCAGCTTCCTGATCACCGAGGCGATGCGCGGCGAGGGCGCGAAGTTGCGCCTGCCGCTGGGCACGCCGGGCGACGACGGCTCGCCGTGGGGGCCGCGCTTCATGCCCGCGCACGACACGCGCGCCGAGCTCGCGCCGCGCGACATCGTCGCGCGCGCGATCGACTTCGAGATGAAGAGGCACGGCCTCGACCACGTGTGGCTCGACGCGACGCACCTCGGCGAGGCCTTCCTAAAGGCACACTTCCCGACGATCCACGCGCGCTGCGCGGCGCTGGGCATCGACATCGCGCGGCAGCCGATCCCGGTCGTGCCGGCGGCGCACTACACCTGCGGCGGCGTTGTCACCGACCTCGACGGACGCACCGACCTCGTCGGGCTGTACGCGGTCGGCGAGACGACGTACACCGGGCTGCACGGTGCCAACCGGCTGGCGAGCAACTCGCTGCTCGAGTGCGTCGTGCTCGGCCATACCTGTGCGCGCCACGTCGCCGCGCACGCGCCGGCGGCGGCCGAGGCGCTGCCGGCGTGGGACGAGAGCCGCGTCGAGGATGCCGACGAGCAGGTCGTCATCGCGCACAACTGGGACGAGCTGCGGCTGCTGATGTGGAACTACGTCGGCATCGTGCGCACGACGAAGCGCCTCGAGCGCGCGCTGCACCGCATCGAGCTGCTCGACGGCGAGATCGGCGAGTACTACGCGCACTTCCGCGTCACGCGCGACCTGCTCGAGCTGCGCAACCTCGTCGACTGCGCGCGGCTGATCGTGCGCTCGGCGCTGCAGCGCCACGAGAGCCGCGGCCTGCACTACAGCCGCGACCACCCGTACACGCTGCCGGCGAGCCTGCCGACGGTGCTGGTGCGCGAGTCGCGGCGCGACTGACGCGCACCGCCGCCGCGGCTCAACTGCGCGCGCCCATCAGCGCGCGCGCCTGCACGAACTCGAACGCGTGGCGCACCGCGGCGCGCACTTCGCGCGCCTGCTCGACGCGCTCGCGGTCCGACTGGTAGAAGCTGAAGTCCACCGTGTGGCGGATGTAGCGCGGCGGCAGCCGGTTCAGCGCGACGCAGGCCACGTCGGCGAGCAGGCCCGGGTCCTGGCCGATCGCCGGGTAGCGCGGCGCCAGCTCGCCGATCGCTTCGAAGACGGCGGTTTCGTTGCGGTTGTGCAGCGAGCTGAAGTCGGGCGTCATGGCGCGCAGCGGTAAGGGGTCGCGCCAGCATAGCGAGCGCCGGCCGCGGCTGCACGGGGACGGCCGGCGCGGCCGTGAAATCGTGCCGTGCGCCGTCGGGGCGCGGCCGCGGCGGGCCGCCGCGTCAGGCCGCGCCCAGGTGGCGCACGAAGCCGCCCTGCGGCGCTGCGAGCACCTGCGGGTGGCGGGCGACGAAGTCGAGCATGCGCTCGATGCAGCCCAGCGCCTGCGTGCGCGTCGGCTCGGGCACGACGATTTCGCCGCTGCCGCGCTCGAGGCAGTCGACGACGCCTTGCAAGGAGTTCATCGCCATCCACGGGCAGTGCGCGCAGCTCTTGCAGGTCGCGCTCTTGCCGGCGGTGGGCGCCTCGATCAGCGTCTTGCCCGGCGCGAGCTGGCGCATGCGGTGGAACAGGCCGTTGTCGGTGGCGACGATGTACTCCTTCGCCTGGCCCTCGACGACGGCTTTGAGCAGCTGCGACGTCGAGCCGACGACGTGCGCCTGCGCGACGACGCTGTCGGGCGCCTCGGGATGCACGAGGATCATCGCGTCGGGGTGCTGCTTCTTCAGCAGGTCGAGCTCGATGCCCTTGAACTCCTCGTGCACGATGCACGCGCCGTTCCACATCAGCATGTCGGCGCCGGTGCGGTGCTGCACGTAGCGGCCGAGGTGGCGGTCGGGCGCCCACAGGATCTTCTGGCCCTGGCTCTTCAGGTGCTCGACGATGCCCAGCGCGCACGAACTCGTGACCATCCAGTCCGCGCGCGCCTTCACCGCGGCGCTGGTGTTGGCATAGACGACGACGGTGCGGTCGGGGTGCGCGTCGCAGAAGGCGGCGAAGTCGTCGATCGGGCAGCCGAGGTCGAGCGAGCAGGTCGCGTCGAGGTCGGGCATCAGCACGCGCTTGCCCGGCGACAGGATCTTCGCGGTCTCGCCCATGAAGCGCACGCCGGCGACGACCAGCGTCTGGGCCGGGTGGTCGCGGCCGAAGCGCGCCATCTCGAGCGAGTCGGCCACGCAGCCGCCGGTTTCGAGCGCGAGGTCCTGCAGGTCGCCGTCGACGTAGAAGTGCGCCACGAGCACCGCGTCGTGCGCCTTCAGCAGCGCGGCGGCACGCGCCTTGACCTCGGCGCGCTCGGCCGGTGTCAGCGCCGGCGGCACCTTGGCCCAGGCATGGGCGGTGCAGCTGTGGCCTTGGGCGTCGGGCTTGGTGAAGTCGTAGAGGACGGTTTGGCTCATCGTCTCGGCCGGGACGACCGGCTGTGGCCGGTGTGTCGGTCTCGGGAACCCGGATGGTACGGCAGCGCGCGTGCGCGCACGGCCGCGCGCACGATGGCCACAGTGCGTAACATGCCGCCATGGTTGCCTCCACGCTGTCACCACCGCTGGCGTCGAACCCCGTGCCGTGGCGCGACGACGCGCGCACGATCGCGCTGGTCGGCGTCGCGCACGGCACCTCGCACTTCTTCCACCTGATGCTGCCGCCGCTTTTTCCGGCGCTGATCGCCGAGTTCGGCGTCTCGTACTCGCAGCTCGGCCTGCTGGTGACGCTGTTCTTCGTCATCTCGGGCGTCGGTCAGGCGCTGGCCGGTTTCGTCGTCGACCGCGTCGGCGCGCGGCCGGTGCTGTTCGCCGCACTGGGCTGCTTCGTGCTCGCGGCGCTGGCCGCTGCGTCGGCGCAGGGCTTCGGCGGGTTGATGCTCGCGGCGGCGCTGGCCGGCCTGGGCAACGCGCCGTTCCACCCGGTCGACTTCACGATCCTCAACAAGCGCGTGTCGATGCCGCGGCTGGGGCACGCGTTCTCGGTGCACGGCATCACCGGCAGCCTCGGCTGGGCCGCGGCGCCGGTGTTCCTGATCGGCGTCTCGACGCTGACCGGCTCGTGGCGCTGGGCGCTCGTCGCGGCGGCGGGGTGGGCGCTGGCGGTGCTGCTGCTGCTCGTGTGGCAGCGCGACGCGCTCGACGACCGCCTCGGTCAGGGCGGGCACGCGAAGCGGGGTGCCGATGCGACGGCCGCCGAGCACGTGCTGGCGTTCCTGCGGCTGCCGTCGGTGTGGCTGTGCTTTTCGTTCTTCTTCTGGTCGACCGTCGCGCTCGCGGCGATCCAGAGCTTTGCCGGGCCGGCGCTCGGGCGGCTGTACGGGCTGCCGCTGGAGGTCACCGCCTTCGTCGTCACCGGCTACATGCTCGCCAGTGCCGCGGGCATGCTGCTCGGCGGCTTCGTCGCCGTGCGCGCCCGCCGGCTCGAGTCGGCGATCGCCGCGGCGATGCTGGCCAGCGCGATGGCGCTTCTGCTGGCCGGCAGCGGCTGGCTGCCGGGGGCAGTGGCGGCCGCGCTGGCGGCGCTGTCGGGGCTGGGCACCGGGCTCGCCGGCCCGTCGCGCGACATGCTGATCAAGCGCGCGACGCCGCCCGGGGCCACCGGTCGGGTCTACGGGACGGTGTACTCGGGGCTGGACGCGGGTTTCGCGGTCGGTGCGCCGGTGTTCGGCGCGCTGCTCGACCGGGGGCTGGCCGGCGGCGTGTTCGCCGGTGCGGCGCTCGCGCTGGTGCTGGGCGTGGCGTCGGCTGCCGTCGTCGGCCTGCACCTGCGCCGCCGGGCTGTCCTGGGGGTGGCGTGAGCGTGCCGCGGCTGGCGGGGCACGCGCTCGTCGAGGCGCTCGTCGCGCAGGGCGTCGACACCGCGTTCGGCGTGCCCGGCGAGAGTTATCTCGCCGTGCTCGACGGGTTTCACGAACACCGCGAGCGCATCCGTTTCGTCGCCTGCCGCCACGAGGGCGGTGCGGCGTTCATGGCCGAGGCACAGGGCAAGCTCACCGGACGCCCGGGCGTGTGCTTCGTCACGCGCGGGCCCGGCGCGACGAACGCGGCGATCGGTGTGCACACCGCGTTCCAGGACTCGACGCCGATGGTGCTGTTCGTCGGCCAGGTCGCGTCGGACCAGCGCGACCGCGAGGCGTTCCAGGAGGTCGACTACCGCCAGATGTTCGGCCCCGGCACGCTCGGGCTGGCCAAGTGGGCGGCCGAAGTGCACAGCGCCGAGCGGCTGCCCGAGTACGTCGCGCGCGCGTTCCACACCGCGCTGCAGGGGCGCCCCGGGCCGGTGGTGCTCGCGCTGCCCGAGGACATGCTGACCGCCACCACCGCGGCCGCGGTGCTGCCGCGCGTCGAGCCGGCACAGGCGTGGCCGGCACCGGGCGCGCTGCGCGCGCTGCGCGAGCGGCTGCTCGCCGCGCAGCGGCCGTTCATGATCGTCGGCGGCAGCGGCTGGACCGCCGACAGCGCACAGGCGCTGCAGCGCTTCGCCGAGAACTGGCAGCTGCCGGTGGGCTGCGCGTTCCGCTTCCAGGACACGTTCGACAACCGCCACCCGCAGTACGCCGGCGACGTCGGCATCGGCATCGGCCCGGCGCTCGCGCAGCGCATCCGCGACGCCGATCTCGTGCTCGCCGTCGGCGCGCGGCTCGGCGAGATGACGACCGGCGGCTATGCGCTGCTCGAGGCGCCGCGCCCGGCGCAGACGCTGGTGCACCTGCACCCCGGCGCCGAGGAGCTCGGCCGCGTCTATGCCGCCGACTTGCTGCTGCAGTGCTCGCTGGCGCAGGCGGGCAAGGCGCTCGAAACGCTCGCCGCGCCGCCCGCGCTGCCGTGGCGCGCGTGGACCGAGGCCGCCGCGGCCGACGCGGCGCGCAACCGCGAGCACACGCCGGTCGAGCCGCTCGATCTGGCCGTCGTCGTCAAGACGATCGAGCGCCTCGCGCCGGACGACACCGTCTACACCAACGGCGCCGGCAACTACAGCGGCTGGCTGCACCGCTTCCTGCGCTACCGCGGGCTGCAGCACCACGGCCGCACGCAGCTGGCGCCGACTTCGGGCGCGATGGGCTACGGGCTGCCGGCCGCCGTCGCGGCGAGCCTGCTGCAGTCGCAGCGCACGGTCGTCAACCTCGCCGGCGACGGCGACTTCCTGATGACGGGGCAGGAGCTGGCCACGGCGGTGGCGCATGGCGCGACGAAACTCGTGAGCATCGTCGTCGACAACGGCTCGTACGGCACGATCCGCATGCACCAGGAGCGCGAGTACCCCGGCCGCGTCAGCGGCAGTGCGCTCGTCAACCCCGACTTCGTCGCGCTCGCGCGCGCCTACGGCTGGCACGCGGCGCGCGTCGAGCGCACCGCCGAGTTCGAGCCGGCGTTCGCGCAGGCGCTGGCCGCCGGGCGGCCGACACTGCTGCACCTGAAGCTCGATGCCGAGGTCATCACGTCGCGCACGACGCTCTCGGCGATCCGCGACGCGGCGCTGCGCCGGCAGGGCTGAGGCTGCGCGACCGCGCGACGCCGGCACACCTTCGTCGCGCCGACGCGGCTGTTCTCGTCCGCGCCGCTGCGGAGCCCCGGCGCGGTCGCACCCGTCTACGGGCGTGACCGCCGCCGCGCCGCCGGTGCGCCGGCCACCAGCAGCACGACGCCGGCCAGCACGACGGCGGCCGCGGCCCACTCGCCGGCGCTGACCACCTCGCCATCGACGGCCACGCCCAGCGCCAGTGCGATCACCGGGTTGACGTAGCTGTAGCTCGACGCGAGCGCGGCCGAGCTGCGCTCGAGCAGCACCATGTAGGCCGTGAACGCGAGCAGCGTCGACGCGACGACGAGGTAGGCCCAACTCGCCACCGAGCGCGCGTCGGGCGGCCACTGCACACGCTCGCCGACCGCCCACGACATCGCCAGCAGCAGCACGCCGCCGGCCAGCATCTGGCTCGCGTAGCCGGCTGCGCCCGGCGCGAGCGCGGCGGCGCGCAGCGCCCGCGGCGGTCCCTGGCGGGCCCACACCGAGCCGAGCGACCAGGCCGCGCAGGCGACGACGATCGCCGCGAGCCCCGACGGCGACGCGCCGAAGCCCTGGCCAGAGGCCAGCAGCAGCACGCCGCCCAGGCCGAGCGCGATGCCGAGCGTCTCGGCGCGGCCCGGACGCTCGCCGTAGGGCCACTGGCCGAGCGCGACCAGCGCCGGCACGACGGCGATGAACGCGACGACCAGCCCGGACGCGACCTCGGTCTGCGCGAGCGCCGTGAACCCGTAGCCGCCGCCGATCATCAGCGCACCGAGCACCGCGGCGGCGCGCCACTGCGCCGCGTCGGGCCAGCGCGCCCCGCGCCACGCGGCCCACGCGCCGAGCAGCAGCGCTGCCGCGACAAAGCGCGTGCCCATCTGGAAGAACGGTGGCAGGCTCACCAGCGCCCACTTGATCGCGAGGTATGACGTGCCCCAGATGACCCACGTGGCGGCCAGGCACGCCACGACGAGCGGGGACAACGAGGCAGTCACCGGCGGCGCCGCCGGGTTCGAACTCGATGCGGCCATTGCGGCATCGTAGCGTGCGGCATTGCATACTCGGCCCCGACCTGGCTGACCCTTTCGTTGCGATGACTGCCGACGTTCCACCCACCTGCGACCTGTGCGACGCCCACAAGGGCGACACCAGCGGCGCGTTGCGCGTGCTGCCGCCCGTCTTCCGCGACTTCGGCGGCGTCAGCGCGTTCGCCGGACCGGTGTCGACGGTGCGCTGCTTCGAGGACAACTCGCTCGTCAAGGCCGCGCTCGACGAGCCGGGCGAGGGGCGCGTGCTCGTCGTCGCCGGCGGCGGCTCGCTGCGCCGTGCGCTGGTGGGCGGCAACCTCGCGTCGGCGGCGGCGCGCAACGGCTGGGCCGGTGTCGTTGTCGACGGCTGCGTGCGTGACGTCGCGGAGCTCGCGCAGTGCACGGTGGGCATCCGCGCGCTGGCGCCGATGCCGCTGCCCACCGACAAGCGCGGCGAGGGTCAGCGCGACGTGCCGGTGCAGGTGCAGGGGGTGTGGATCCGCCCCGGCGAGCGTCTCGTGGCCGACGCCGACGGCATCGTCGTGCTGCCCGCGGGCTGAGGGACGGCGCATGGCGGGCGCGGACTGGACCGTGGTGCCGTCGACGCGAGAGGAGATCGAGGCCGTCGCGCGGCACTGCCGCAGGCTCGTCACGAAGCGCGCGCTGCTGGCGGCCGGCGTCGCGGCGGTGCCAATCCCCGGCCTCGACTGGGTGACCGACGTCGGCGTGCTCGTCAAGGTGATCCCGCAGATCAACGAGGCCTTCGGCCTGACGCCCGAGCAGATCGAGCGGCTGGCGCCCGACCGCCGCGTCGTCGTCTACAAAGCGATCTCGGCCGGCGGCGGCCTGCTCGTCGGGCGCCTGGTCACGCGCGAGCTGGTGATGCAGCTGCTGCGGCTGGTCGGGGTGCGACTGACGGCGCAGCAGGCGGCGAAGGTCGTGCCGCTGGCCGGGCAGGCGGTGTCGGCGGCGCTGACGTTCTCGGCGCTGAAGTTCGTCTGCGAACAGCACATCCGCCAGTGCATGGCGGTCGCACGGCAGTTGCAGCTGCCCGCGCCCGCCGGGCAGGCCGAGCGTGTCGATGCATGACCTCGTCGCTACAATGTTTTGATATCGGGGTGTAGCGCAGCCTGGTAGCGCAACTGCTTTGGGAGCAGTGGGTCGGATGTTCGAATCATCTCACCCCGACCATGAGCGAGCGACGAGGGACGGGCCGCAGGGCGCCGAGGGGCACGATGCGATGAACGACGCTGCTGCCGAGTTGAACGAGCTGGAGGGGCTGTTCGAGAAGGTCTCGGGCTACTTCTCGCTGCTGTCCGAGCCGATGCGGCTGAAGATCCTGCACGTGCTGTGCAATACGGAGCTCAGCGTCGGCGAGATCGTCGACGCGCTCGGTGCGACGCAGGCCAACGTCTCGCGCCACCTGAACCTGATGCACCGCGCCGGCGTGCTGTCGCGGCGCAAGGACGGCAATATGGTGTACTACACGGTGTGCGACGACGAGGCGGTGCAGCTGTGCCGCACCGTGTCGGTGAACATGGCCAGCGCGCCGGAGCCGCCGGTCAAGCGCGCCAGCGTGCGGCGTTTCATGCAGAAGGCGACGTGAGCGCGGGGCGCTGACGTCCGACACCCGGGTTTGTCCCGGGTGTTTTCTGGCAAACTGTATGCGTCAATACGCATATACGGAAAGAGCGGAAGGGCAACCATGACGGGCATTCCTTCGTTCCCCGGGCGCTTGCGCAAGGCGCCGGAGAACTTCGTCAGCCGCGAGCTCAAGCTGGCCGTCGACAAGCACGGCCTCGACAGCGAGCGCCGCGGCTTCCTGCGCAAGAGCTTTGCCGCTGCCGCGGCGTCGATGGCCGCTGGCGGCGCGCTGGCGCAACCCAAGGGCGAGGACGCGATCCTCAAGCTGCCCGAGCACACGACCGGGCTGGGTCAGCCGGTGGCCGCGCGCGGCTACGGCGTGCCGTCGAAGTACGAGGCGGGCCTGCAGCGCCGCGAGAGCCCGGGGCTGACGCGCGTGAGCCAGGCCAGCGTGTCGTTCTGCCCGCTGCAGGGCCTGTTCGGCATCATCACGCCCAGCGGGCTGCACTTCGAGCGTCACCACCAGGGCTGGTGGGACATCGACCCGACCAAGCACCGGCTGATGATCAACGGGCTCGTGAAGACGCCGCTCGTGTTCACGGTCGACGAGATCATGCGCCTGACCCCGGTCAGCCGCATCCACTTCATCGAGTGCGGCGCGAACACGGCGATGGAGTGGGGCAACGTCGCGGTGCCGACGGTGCAGTACACGCACGGCATGCTCAGCTGCAGCGAGTTCACCGGCGTGCCGCTGCGCGACCTGCTCGACATGGCCGGTGCCGACTACAAGAAGGGCCGCTACGTGCTCGCCGAGGGCGCCGACGGCTCGTCGATGACGCGCACGATCCCGATGGAACTCGTCGAGTCGGGCGAGGTGCTCGTGGCCTACGGCCAGAACGGCGAGATGCTGCGCCCCGAGAACGGCTATCCGCTGCGGCTGGTCGTGCCGGGCGTGCAGGGCGTGAGCTGGGTCAAGTACCTGCGCCGCATCGAGGTCGGCGACGAGAAGTACGCGACCAAGGACGAGGCGGTCCACTACATCGACCTGATGCCCGACGGCCTGCACCGCCAGTACAGCGGCATCCAGGAGTGCAAGTCGGTGATCACGACGCCCTCGGGCGGGCAGATCCTGCTCGACAAGGGCTTCCACAACATCACCGGCCTCGCGTGGTCGGGCCGCGGCAAGATCAAGCGCGTCGACGTCTCGGTCGACGGCGGGCGCAACTGGCGCACCGCGCGGCTCGAGGGGCCGGTGCACAGCAAGGCGCTGACGCGCTTCAACATCGACTGGGTGTGGGACGGCAAGCCGGCGATCCTGCAGTCGCGCGCGATCGACGAGACGAACTACGTGCAGCCGACCTACAAGCAGCTGCGCGCGGTGCGCGGCACGCGGTCGATCTACCACAACAACGCGATCCAGTCGTGGCTGGTGTCCGAGTCGGGCGAGGTGAGCAATGTCCAGGTTTCGTAAGGCCGTCCTGATCGGGGCGCTCGCCGCCGCGTGCGGCACGCTGTGGGCGCAGAAGCTGCCGCCCGGGATCGGGCGCGTCGCGACGCCCGACGAGGTGAAGGCGTGGGACATCGACGTGCGCCCCGACTTCAAGGGGCTGCCGCCGGGCTCGGGGTCGGTCGCCAAGGGCATGGAGGTATGGGAAGGCAAGTGCGCCTCGTGCCACGGCGTGTTCGGCGAGTCCAACGAGGTGTTCACGCCGATCGTCGGCGGGACCACTGCCGAGGACATCAAGACCGGGCGGGTGAAAGGCCTCGTCCACGGCGAAGGCCGCACAACGCTGATGAAGGTCGCCACGCTGTCGACGCTGTGGGACTACATCAACCGCGCGATGCCGTGGAACGCGCCGAAGAGCCTGACCACCGAAGAGGTCTACGCGGTGGTGGCGTACATCCTGCACCTCGGCGACATCGTGCCCGACAACTTCGTGCTGTCGGACCAGAACATCCGCGACGTGCAGAACCGCATGCCCAACCGCAACGGCATGACGACGAACCACGGCATGTGGCTGCCCAATGGCAAGCCCGACGTGCGCAACACGGCGTGCATGAAGAACTGCGAGGTCGATGCTGCGAAGGTGGCTTCGTACTTGCCCGACTTCGCGCGCGACGCGCACGGCAACCTGATCGAGCAGAACCGCCCGGTCGGCCCGGTGCGCGGCGTCGACGTGACGAAGCCACCCGGCACGCGGCCATCGTCGGCAGCGCCGGCACCGACCCTCGTCGCCGCCGCGCCGGCGGCCGCCACGGCCTCGGCGCTCGAGCTCGCCAAGGCGCAGGGCTGCACGGCGTGCCATGGCGTCAACAACAAGATCGTCGGACCGGGCTTCAGCGAGATCGCGGCCAAGTACCGCGGGCGCGCCGACGCCGAGGCCTACCTCGCCGGCAAGGTGCGTGCCGGTGGCAGCGGTGTGTGGGGTGCGGTGCCGATGCCCCCGCAGGCGCAGCTGAAGGACGACGAAGTGAGCGCACTGGCGAAGTGGATCGCCGGCGGCGCGAAGTGACATTGCCCCGCCGTCGGATACCACTTGCCGTACGATTCGGCCCCCTTCATACTTGCCCAGGAGATCCAATGTTCCCAACCCTGCGACTGTGCGCGCCGGCCTTCGTGGGCCTGGTGGCTCTGATGGCCCTGCCGACCGCACATGCCGTGGACGCCGCCAAGGCGACCGAGCTGGCCAAGGCGAAGGCCTGCATGAGCTGCCACGCCGTCGACCGCAAGCTGGTCGGGCCCGCCTACAAGGACGTGGCGGAGAAATACAAAGCCGACAAGGAAGCCCCCGCCAAGTTGGCGCAGAAGATCCTGAAGGGTGGCAGTGGCGTGTGGGGGCCGGTGCCGATGCCGGCCACTGCCGGACTGGCCGAGAGCGACGCTCTGCTGCTCGCGCAGTGGGTGCTGGCTGGCGCGCCGTCCAAGTGACGAACGGAAATTGAAGGAGATCGACATGAGCATGAATCGACGCAAGGCGCTCCAGGCCACCGGTGGTCTTGGCGTGCTCGGCATGTTCGTCGCGGCCGGCGTGCTGACGCCGGAAGAGGCGCGTGCACAGCAGGCCGAGTGGAACAAGGCGGCCTTCGAGACCAAGGACGTCAACTCGACCGCGAAGGCGCTCGGCGGCGATGCGCCGACGGCGTCGGACAAGATCACCGTCACCGGCCCGGACATCGCCGAGAACGGCGCCGTGGTGCCGGTCGGCGCGACGTCGACGCTGCCCAACGTGCAGATGATCGCGCTGCTCGTCGAGAAGAACCCCAACGCGCTGGCCGCGGCGTTCAACCTGACCCCCGAGTGCGAGCCGTTCGTCACGACCCGCGTCAAGATGGGCCAGAGCTCGGACGTCTACGCCCTCGTGAAGTCCGACGGCAAGTTCTACGTGGCCAAGAAAGAGATCAAGGTCACGCTCGGCGGCTGCGGCGGCTGATCCGCATCACGATTCAAGGAGATTGACATGGGTAGCCCGATGCGCATTCGTGCCACCGAGAGCGGTGGCGTGGTCGACGTCAAGGTGCTGATGAGCCACATCATGGAGACCGGTCAGCGCAAGGACGCGTCCGGCAACGTGATCCCGGCGCACTTCATCTCGAACGTGACCGCCAAGCACGGCGACAAGGTCGTGATGACGGCCCAGTGGGGGCCGGCGATCTCGAAGGATCCGTTCCTGAACTTCAAGTTCAAGGGTGGCAAGAAGGGTGACAAGGTCACCGTTACCTGGAACGACAACAAGGGCGATTCGCGCACCGACGAAGCCACGGTGTCGTGAGCGCGTACCCGCCGCGAGGCGGGCCGCTGTCGAGAGCCTCGGCCCCGTCCGAGGCTTTCTCGTTTCGGTGCCTGAATGGGTTGTTGCCCTATGCGGGCCGCCCCGGATTGGCGCCGTCCGAATGTGAGTGTTCAATTGAGCGCTTATCCATTTATCCGGAGCGAGGCATGAAGAAGCTGCTTGCGGCCGTCGCACTCGGGGTCGCCGGCGCCGCCTGGGCCCAGGGCTCGGCCGTCGACGAGATCGAGCGCTATCGGCAGATGATCGCCGACGGGAACCCTGCCGAGCTGTACGAGGCAGAAGGCGAGGAACTGTGGAAGAAGAAGGCGGGGCCGAAGAACGCCTCGCTCGAGAAGTGCGACCTCGGCCTCGGCCCGGGCGTCACGAAGGGCGCCTACGCCCAGCTGCCCCGCTACTTCGCCGACACCGACAGGGTGCAGGATGCCGAGTCGCGCATCCTGACCTGCATGCAACAGCTGCAGGGCATCGACCCGCAAGAGATCATCAAGGGGTCATTCGGCCGAGGCAAGCGCGCCGAAGTGGTGGCCATCGTCACCTGGCTGTCGGGACAGTCGAAGGGCATGAAGGTCAATGTCGTGCCGAAGCACCCGAAGGAGAAGGAAGCCTACGCGCTCGGGCGCAAGGCGTTCTATTACCAGGCTGGGCCGCACGACTTCTCGTGCGCGTCGTGCCACGGTGAGGATGGCAAGCGCATCCGGCTGCAGGACCTGCCCAACATCACGACGCCAGAAGGCGCCGCGAAGGGTTGGACGACGTGGCCCGCCTACCGCGTCAGCAACGGCCAGATGTGGTCGATGCAGCACCGCCTCGAGGACTGCTATCGGCAGCAGCGCTTCCCGCAGCCCGTCTACACGTCGGAGCTGACGATCGCGCTGTCGTACTTCATGGCCGCCAACTCGAACGGGGCGACGATGGCGACCCCGGGCATCAAGCGCTGACAGACGAGGGAGAGACCGCATGACCCGCATCACCCTTACCGCCGCGGCCGTGGCCGTCGTGCTGGCCGGCTGTGCTTCGGGCGGCCCCGACCCGAAGGCGCTCGACGAGAAGTTCGCCCGGCTGAAGCAGACGGACTTCCAGCCGCGTGGCATCGCGACGATGGACCGCCTGAACCAGGACGAGGCGCAGAAGCTCTGCTCGGACCCTGCGGCCTGGGGCGGCAAGGAGTTCGAGGCCGCGCGCAAGAAGGTCGAGGAGATCAACCTCGCGTCGATCAAGTGGCCCAGCGACGGCAAGTTCCTCGGCGACTGGAAGCAGGGCGAAGCGATCGCGCAGAGCGGCCGTGGCCTGACCTGGACCGACGACGCCAAGACCGTCAACGGTGGCAACTGCTACAACTGCCACCAGATCGACAAGAAGGAGATCTCGCACGGCACGATCGGCCCGAGCCTGTGGAACTACGGCAAGCTGCGTGGCGTGACCGACCCGAATTCGCCCGCCAGCCAGGAGATCGTCAAGTACACCTGGGGCAAGATCTGGAACGCGAAGGCCTACAACGCGTGCTCGAACATGCCGCGCGCGGGTCACATGGGCATCCTCAACGAGCAGCAGATCAAGCACGTGATGGCGCTGCTGCTCGATCCGAAGTCGCCTGTGAACCAGTGACGCCGCGGGCGGCGACGCCGTGTGGCGATCGCGCCGTCAGCAGGGGCCGCGGGACGCGGCCCCTTTTTGCGCGAGAATATCCATCCTTGATTGAATAGTGAAGGAAACCGACATGTCCCTGTCGCGCCGCGAGTTCCTCAACGTCCTGGCCGTCGCGTCGGCCGCCGGCATGGCGCTCGATGCGCCCGACGCGCTGGCCGCCAGTCCGCGCGCCACGAGCAGGATGTACGACGTGCCGCGCTACGGCAACGTGCACTTCCTGCACTTCACCGACTGCCACGCGCAGCTGCTGCCGGTGTACTTCCGCGAACCGAACGTCAACCTGGGCATCGGCGAGGCCAACGGCCGCCTGCCGCACCTGGTCGGCGACAGGCTGCTGAAGGCGGTGGGCATCAAGCCCGGCACGATCGAGGCGCACGCCTTCACGTACCTCGACTTCGAGAAGGCCGCGCGGACCTACGGCAAGGTCGGCGGCTTCGCGCACATGGCCACGCTCGTCAAGCGCCTGCGCGCGTCGCGCCCCGGTGCGATCCTGTGCGACGGCGGCGACACGTGGCAAGGGTCGGGCACGGCGCTGTGGACCAACGGCCAGGACATGGTCGACGCATGCCTGGCGCTGGGTGTCGACGTGATGACGCCGCACTGGGAGATGACGCTCGGCGCCGACCGCGTCAAGGAGATCGTCGAGAAGGACTTCAAGGGCAAGGTCGACTTCGTCGCGCAGAACATCAAGACGACCGACTTCGGCGACCAGGTGTTCGCGCCGTACACGCTGCGCGAGATGAACGGCGTCAAGGTCGCCGTGATCGGCCAGGCGTTCCCGTACACGCCGATCGCGAACCCGCGCTACATGGTGCCCGACTGGACCTTCGGCATCCAGGACGAGCACATGCAGCAGATGGTCGACGAGGTGCGCGGCAAGGGCGCGCAGGTCGTCGTCGTGCTCAGCCACAACGGCATGGACGTCGACATCAAGATGGCGTCGCGCGTGCGCGGCATCGACGCGATCCTCGGCGGCCACACGCACGACGGCATGCCGGTGCCGGTGATCGTCAGCAACGCCGGCGGCAAGACGCTCGTCACCAACGCGGGCTCGAACACCAAGTTCCTCGGCGTGCTCGACTTTGACGTGCGCGGCGGCAAAGTGCAGGGCTACCAGTACAAGCTGCTGCCGGTGTTCGCGAACCTGCTGCCGGCCGACGCCGAGATGGCCGCGCTGGTCCAGAAGATCCGTGCACCGTACGAGGCCAAGCTCGGCGAGAAGCTCGCGCGCACCGAGGGCCTGCTGTACCGCCGCGGCAACTTCAACGGCACCTTCGACCAGCTGATCGTCGACGCGCTGATGGAGGTGCGCGGCGCCGACCTCGCGTTCTCGCCCGGGTTCCGCTGGGGCACGTCGCTGCTGCCGAACAGCGACATCCTGATGGAGCACGTGCTCGACCAGACCGCCACCACGTACTCGTACTCGACGCTCACCGAGATGAGCGGCGAGATGATCAAGACGGTGATGGAAGACGTCGCCGACAACCTGTTCAACCCCGACCCGTACTACCAGCAGGGCGGCGACATGGTGCGCGTCGGCGGCATGACGTACGCGATCGACCCGATGAAGCCCGCAGGCCAGCGCATCACCGACATGCGCCTGAAGGGCCAGCCGATCGAGGCGGGCAAGACGTACAAGGTGGCCGGTTGGGCCCCCGTCTCCGAGGAGGCCAAGGCCGCTTCGGGTGGACGCATGGTGTGGGACGACGTTGCCGCGTGGCTGCGCGACAAGAAGGTCGTCACGCCGCGCAAGCTGAACACGCCGCGCATCATCGGGATGGACGGCAACCCCGGCATCGCGCTGTGACGCGGCCACGGGCGGAGCTGTGAGGGTCAGGCTGGACCGAAGGCGGCTGATGGTGGCGCTGGTCGCCGCCACCGCAGGGATGCGGGCCGTGCAGGCGCAGCCGCAAGGCCGTTCGCATGGCGATTCGCTGCCCGCGGCGAAGGACCTCGCTCGCGAGACCGCGGCCGCGGCGGCGCGCGGCGAGCCGCTGGTCGTGATGGTCACGCTCGCCGGTTGCGCCTACTGCGAACTCGTTCGCCGCCACTACCTGCTGCCACTGCTGGCCGAAGGGCGCGTGCCGGTGGTTCAAATCGACATGCGCTCGCAAGGCGAACTGCGTTCGGCGGCGGGGCAAGCCGTGCGCGAAGCTGCGCTCGCGCGCCAGTGGAAAGTGACGATGGTCCCGACGGTGCTGTTCCTCGGTCCCGGCGGCACCGAGCTGGCGCCGCGCCTGCGCGGCTACAGCGAGGACTTCTACGGCGGCTACCTCGACAGCGCGCTCGAGCAGGCGCGGGCGCGGCTCGCCGCGACGCGCCGCGGCTGAGGCGTTCGACGCCGGCGCTCAGGGGCGCAGGTAGACATATCCCTCTTTGGCTTGCAGCCTGGCGACTTCGGCCACGCCCGACGGGACGATCTTGGCCTCCATCACGACCTTGCCCGGATCGATGTTGCGGCTGACGAGCGTGTTGTTGCACACGCGGAACTGCACGCCGCGGCTCGCGAGCTCGCCGATCGCGCCGGCGAACGGCTGCTCCTGCATGTTCTTGGCCCCTTCGAGCAGGAAGTCGATGCCGGGCCCGTGCGTGACGACGACGATCTTCGCGCTCGGGTCGGCGTTCAGGTGGTTGCGGATGTTGCCGATCGCGCGGCTGGCCTGCTGGACGCCTTCGTTGAGGTGGTAGACGACCTTGATCGCATCCTGCGCCCACGCCGACGTGGCGGTGGCGGCAGCGAGCAGCAGGGGCAAC
The DNA here is from genome assembly GCF_022631395.1 of Calidifontimicrobium sp. SYSU G02091. Lineage (NCBI taxonomy): Bacteria > Pseudomonadati > Pseudomonadota > Betaproteobacteria > Burkholderiales > Sphaerotilaceae > Azohydromonas > Calidifontimicrobium sp. SYSU G02091. The sequence continues at coordinate 68,212 of NZ_JALBGB010000006.1, read as the reverse complement.
AGCAGGCGGGCGTGACGGGTCTTCATGGCGACATCTCCAAGGGCGGGGTCGTGGCGGGCAGGTGACCGGGGCGTCGATACCCGGCACTGCATCGGGTCGGTGCATCGTGCATCATTTGCGTCGATGATCACACAGTGTTTTTACTGTTCTCTGCGGGGGTGACGATGGCGTGTTCTCGACGGCAGAGGGGTGCAGTGCCGCGGGTCGCCCCGGCCGTGCGCAAGCTGGGGTGGGCGTGGTGGGCGCTCGTCGCGTGGTGCTGGGCGATCGTGGCGTCGCCGGCGCACGCGCAAGAGTTCGTGCTGCAGCCGCGCCAGGTCGGTGCGCACAGCTGGGCCGTGTTCGGCGAGTCGGGGATGGCCACGGCGGCGAACCGCGGCTTCAACTCGAACGCCGGCTTCGTCGTGACGCCGGGTGGCGTCGTCGTCTTCGACACGCTCGGCACGCCGGCGCTCGCCGAGGCGATGATCGCAGCGATCCGCCGCGTGACGCCACAGCCGGTCCGCCGCGTGATCGTCAGCCACTACCACGCCGACCACTACTATGGGGCGCAGGCGTTCAAGGCGATCGGCGCCGAGATCTGGGCGCACGACGCCGGGCGCGGTGTCGTCGGCAGTGACGACGCGAAGGCGCGGCTCGAGCAGCGCCGCCAGGACCTGTTCCCGTGGGTCGACGAGAAGACGCAGCCCGTCGAGGCCGACCGCTGGCTCGCGTTCGGCGAGCGCGGTTCGATCGACTTCGAGTTCGGCGGCATGAAGTTCCGCCTGATCGACGTCAGCGGCGCGCACTCGCCGCAGGACGTGATGATGTATGTCGAAGGCGACGGCGTGCTGTTCGCCGGCGACCTGTACTTCACTGGGCGCATCCCGTTCGTCGTCGGCGCGAACACGAAGCGCTGGCTGCAGGCGATGGACCGCATCGCCGAGGTGAATCCGCGCGTCGCGGTGCCGGGTCACGGCGAGGCCTCGGACCGGGTGATGGCAGACCTGACCCTCACGCGCGACTACCTGCGCTACCTGCGCGAGACGATGGGCAAGGCGGCCGAGGCGATGGACGACTTCGAGACGGCCTACGACCGCGTCGACTGGTCGCGCTGGGAGAAACTGCCGGCGTTCCTGCCAGCCAACCGGCTCAACGCGCGCTCGGTGTACCTCGAGATGGAGCGCGAGAGCCTGCGCCGCTGAGCGCGGCTACTGCGTGAACTTGTACCACTGCTGGTTGACGAACGCGGCGACGTCGCGCTCGTCCTCCGGGAACAGGCCGAGCCGCAGTTCGCTGTTGCATAGGCTGACGTAGCGCCTGAGGTCGAAGATCGACTTGACCTTGCGTTCGTCGCGCAGGTAGATGAAGCCCGCGTCGCGGCCCGTCTTCTCCTCGTGGCACGCGGCGCACTTGCTCTCGAAGTGGATCTTGCGCCCGTTGGCGAGGTCGGCGTCGGGGAAGGGGTTGGCCGCGGCACTCGAGCCGACGCCGGCGGCGAGCAGGCCGGTGGCGAGATGGAGCAAAAGGCGCATGGGGCTCGGCAGGCGGGGACGACGCCGCAAGCGTGCGACGGCGCGCGCGCGCTGTCAAGCCGAGCCGGGGGGTGCGACTCGGGCAAGCGGGCAAGGCGCTGCGGCGTGCCAGCGGCGCAGGTCGTCGAGCGTGACCGTGCGTGCGGGGTCGTCGGGGTGGTGGTCGAGGTCGGCGAGCCGCACGGCGGCCGCGCCGAGGTCGTCGCCGGCGCTGTACGCGGTGGGGGTCACGACGCAGCGCACGCCGGCGCAAGTCGCCGCCGTGACGCCGTGGCCCGAGTCCTCGAATGCCAGCGCGGCGTCGGCGGGCAGCCGCAGCCGCTCGAGCACCCAGCGGTACACCGCCGGGTCGGGCTTCTTCACCGTCACTTCCTGTGCGGTGCCCATCACGTCGAACCAGCCGGGCGCGTCGGTGCCGAGCGTGGCCTGCAGCAGCGCGATCACGTTGTCGCGCGTCGTCGTCGTCGCGATCGCCAGGCGCAGGCCCTCGCGGCGCGCTTCGCGGATCAGCCGCTCGACGCCGGGGCGCAGGCGCACCGCGCCGGCGGCGACGCGCTGCACGTAGTGGCGCGTCTTGCTCGCGTGCAGGCGCTTGAGCAGTGCGGCAAGGTCGTCGTCGGCGAGCCCGAGGCCGCGATGGCGCTGCGCGTAGTGCGCCATCCGCTCGACGCCCCCGGCGACCTGCAGCAGTTCGCCGTACAGCGCCTCGTCCCAGTGCCAGTCCAGGCCGTGCTCGGCGAACGCGGCGTTGAACGCGACGCGATGGCCGTCGCGCTCGGTGTCGGCGAGCGTGCCGTCGACGTCGAAGATCAGCGCCTGCAGCGGCACCGGGTCAGCCATCGTCGCGCCACTTGATCGAGCAGCCGATGCAGGGGTGCTGCTCCTCGGGTGCGCGGCCGGTCAGCGCGACGAGCTTCATCGCCTCGAACAGCTCGCGCGGCGTGCCTTCAGGCGCGGCCTCCTTGCGCGACGCATCGAGCCGGCCGCGGTAGCGCAGCTTGAGCTGCGCGTCGAAGCCGAAGAAGTCGGGTGTGCACACGGCGCCGTAGGCGCGCGCGACCTGCTGCGTCTCGTCGTGCAGGTAGGGGAAGCCGAGCGTCGGTGCGATCTCGACCATGCGCTCGAAGCTGTCCTCGGGGTACGCGGCGGCGTCGTTCGCGTTGATGCCGATCACGTGCACGCCGAAGGCGCGCAGCTCGCGCGCGTCGCGCACGAGCCGCGGCAGGATCGCCTTGACGTACGGGCAGTGGTTGCAGATGAACGCGACGACGGTGCCGCGTGGCCCGGCGAGCTCGGCCAGCGTGTGCGTCGCGCCGTCGGTGCCGCGCAGCGCGAACGGTGGCGCGGCCCAGCCGATCTCGGCGTGCGGTGCTTCGGCGGCCATCGTCGACTCCCCGTCAGCGGTAGCGGCGCACCATGTCGTCGAGCGGGACCGGCTTGATCTTCGCCGCCATGCCGGCGCAGCCGAAGGCCTCGAAGCGCGCCTTGCAGATGCCGCGCGCGGCCTTGGTCGCGGCGGCGAGCGCCTTGCGCGGGTCGAACTCGCCCGGCTGCTCGGCGAACACCTGCCGCATCGCGCCGGTCATCGCGAGGCGGATGTCGGTGTCGATGTTGACCTTGCGCACGCCGGACTTGATGCCGCGCACGATCTCCTCGACCGGCACGCCGTAGGTCTCCTTGATGTCGCCGCCGTACTTGCGGATGATCTCGAGCCACTCCTGCGGCACGCTCGACGAGCCGTGCATCACGAGGTGCGTGTCGGGCACCGCGGCGTGGATCGCCTGGATGCGGTCGATCGCGAGGATGTCGCCGGTGGGCGGGCGGGTGAACTTGTAGGCGCCGTGGCTGGTGCCGATCGCGATCGCGAGCGCGTCGACGCCGGTGGCGGCGACGAAGTCCTTCGCCTGCGTCGGGTCGGTCAGCAGCATGTCGTGGCTGAGCTTGCCCTCGGCACCGACGCCGTCCTCCTCGCCGGCCTCGCCGGTCTCGAGCGAGCCGAGGCAGCCGAGCTCGCCCTCGACCGAGACGCCCACCGCGTGCGCGATCTCGCAGACCTTGCGCGTGACCTCGACGTTGTACTCGTAGCTCGCCGGCGTCTTCGCGTCTTCCTTCAGCGAGCCGTCCATCATCACGCTCGTGAAGCCCGAGCGGATCGACTGGATGCACACCGCCGGCGACGCGCCGTGGTCCTGGTGCAGCACGACGGGGATGTCGGGGTGCGCCTCGACGGCAGCGAGCACCATGTGGCGCAGGTAGGGTTCGCCGGCGTACTTGCGCGCGCCGGCCGAGGCCTGCAGGATCACCGGCGACATCGTCTCCTGCGCCGCCTGCATGATCGCGTGGATCTGTTCGAGGTTGTTGATGTTGAACGCCGGCACGCCGTAGCCGTGTTCGGCGGCGTGGTCGAGCAGCTGTCGCAGCGAGATCAGGGCCATGGGTCGTCCTCGAAAGGTGGGGTGTGGAAGCGGATCAGGCCGGCTGCGCCTCGCGCAGCAGCAGCGCGGGCAGGTCGGCCAGCGTGTCGACGAAGGCGTCGCACGGCAGCGAGCGCGGGTCGCGGCCCTCGTTGTAGCCGTAGGGCACGCACACCACCGGGATGCCGGCGGCGCGCGCCGCCTGCACGTCGTTGATCGAGTCGCCGACCATCAGCGCCTGCGTGGGCGGCACGTGCAGCGACTCGCACGCGTACAGCAGCGGCTGCGGGTCGGGCTTGCGGCGCTCGCAGCTGTCGCCGCCGACGACGAGGTCGACCCAGCCCGACAGCCCCAGCCGCTGCAGCAGGCCGGTCGCGAAGCGCTGCTGCTTGTTCGTGACGACGGCGATGTGCAGCCCGGCGTCGTGCAGCTGCTGCAGCGCCTCGGTGACGCCGCCGTACGGCTCGGCGGCGCACTCGTCGAAGTCCTGCAGCGCGCCGTAGTGGTGGAAGAAGCGCTCGAGCACGGCGGCGTGCGTCGCATCGTCGAGCGTGCGGCCCTGTGCCGCCGCGGCGCGGTGCACCAGCATTGGTGCGCCGCGGCCGATCATGCGCCGCACGTCGGCCTCGGCCACGGGCCCCCAGCCGTGCTCGGCCACCGCGCGGTTGAGCGCGAGCGCGATGTCGGCAGCGGTGTCGAGCAGCGTGCCGTCGAGGTCGAACAGCACCGCGCCCAGCGGCTGCCCGAGCCAGTACGCCTGCCGCTGCAGCAGACGCCCGCCGAGGTCGAGGCGGCGGCTCATCGCGCGCCCTTCGCGGCGAGCGCCTTCGCACGCTCGACGACGCGCGCCGTCGTGACGCCCAGCGCCTCGTAGACCTGCGGGCCCGGCGCCGACTCGCCGAAGCGGTCGATGCCGATCACGTCGCCGTCGAAGCCGGTGTAGGCGCGCCAGTAGTTCGTCACGCCGGCCTCGATCGCGAGCACCGGCACGTCGCGCGGCAGCACCTGCGCGCGGTACGCGGCGTCCTGCGCGTCGAAGACTTCGCAGCACGGCATCGAGACCACGCGCGCGGCGATGCCCTCCTGCGCGAGCCGTTCGCGCGCGGCCATTGCGAGCGCCACTTCGGAGCCGGTGGCCAGCAGCGTGACCTGCGCCGGCGTATCGTCGCCGGCGAGCACGTAGCCGCCGCGGCGGATCGCGTCGAGCTGCGCGTCGCTGCGCATCTGCGCCGGCAGGTTCTGCCGCGACAGGATCAGGCACGTCGGCCCATCGCGGCGCTCGACGGCGGCCTGCCACGCGACGAAGGTCTCGACGGCGTCGCACGGGCGCCAGACGCGGTTGTTCGGGATCAGCCGCAGGCTCGCAATGTGCTCGATCGGCTGGTGCGTCGGACCGTCCTCGCCGAGCCCGATGCTGTCGTGCGTGTAGACGTAGACGACGCCCTGGTGCATCAGCGCCGACATGCGCACCGCGTTGCGCGCGTAGTCGGAGAAGGTCAGGAACGTGCCGCCGTACGGGATGAAGCCGCCGTGCAGCGCGATGCCGTTCATCATCGCGCTCATGCCGAACTCGCGCACGCCGTAGTTGACGTGGTTGCCCGCCAGGCCCTCGGGGCCGCGGCGCACCGGCACGCTCGTCTTGCCGTCGGTGAGGTTCGAGCCGGTGAGGTCGGCGCTGCCGCCGAGCAGTTCGGGCAGCAGCGGCAGCAGCGCGGTGATCGCGTTCTGCGACGCCTTGCGGCTGGCGATCGTCGCGGCCTCGGCGACGACCTTGGCCAGCGCCTCGGCGCTGCGGCGCGGGTAGTCGGCAGGCAGCGCGCGCCGCATCACGCGGCGCTCGAACTCGGCGGCGAGTTCGGGGTGGGCGGCGCGGTAGGCGGCGAAGCGCTGCGTCCACACGGCGTGCCGCGCGGCGCCGGCCTCGCGCTGGTCCCACGCGGCTCGGATCTCGGGCGGGATCTCGAACGGCGGGTACGGCCAGCCGAGCGCGGCGCGCGTGGCCGCCACCTCGGCGGCGCCGAGCGCGGCGCCGTGCACCTCGTGCGTGCCGGCCTTGTTCGGGCTGCCGTGGCCGATGACGGTCTTGCAGCACACGAGCGTGGGCTTGCCGACGTCGTCCATCGCGGTGCGCAGCGCCGCGTCGACGGCGGCCGGGTCGTGGCCGTCGACGTCGCGGATCACGCGCCAGCCGTAGGCCTCGAAGCGCTTCGGCGTGTCGTCGCTGAACCACGGCTCGACGTGGCCGTCGATGCTGATGCCGTTGTCGTCCCACACCGCGATCAGCTTGCCCAGGCCCAGCGTGCCGGCCAGCGAGCAGGCCTCGTGGCTGATGCCCTCCATCAGGCAGCCGTCGCCGAGGAAGACCCAGGTGCGGTGGTCGACGATGGTGTGGCCGGGGCGGTTGAACGTGCTCGCGAGCAGCGCTTCGGCGAGCGCCATGCCCACCGCGTTGGTGATGCCCTGGCCGAGCGGGCCAGTGGTGGTCTCGACGCCCGGCGTGATACCGACCTCGGGGTGGCCCGGCGTCTTGCTGTGCAGCTGGCGGAAGCGCTTGAGTTCGTCGATTGGCAGGTCGTAGCCGGTCAGGTGCAGCAGCGCGTACAGCAGCATCGATCCGTGGCCGTTGCTGAGCACGAAGCGGTCGCGGTCGGGCCAGGCGGGGTCGGCCGGGTCGTGCTTCAGGTGCTGTCGCCACAGCACGGTGGCAATGTCGGCCATGCCCATCGGCGCGCCGGGGTGGCCCGAGTTGGCCTGCTGCACGGCGTCGACCGCGAGCATGCGGATCGCGTCGGCGAGGGTCTTGAGGCTGGGAGTCATGGCGTCGTCGTGTCGGGGTGTCGTTTCAGGCGCGGCGGGTGGGATCGATGGCGAACCGCGCAGCGGGAGCCCTTGCCGGCGCACGCCACCGATGCGGCTTCGCCGCTCCGTCGGCGTGGCCCCCGCGAGGGGAGGCGGCCGCAGGCCGCTTCGGCGGTGGGCCTAGCCTCGCTTCTTCATTTCCATCATGCGCAGGATCATCGGCGTGAAGATCAGCTGCATCGCCAGCCCCATCTTGCCGCCCGGGATCGCGATCGTGTTCGGCCGCGTCATCATCGAGTCGTGCAGCATCGACAGCAGATACGGGAAGTCGATGCCCTTCGGGTTCGCGAAGCGGATCACGACCATGCTCTCGTCGGCGGTCGGGATGTCGCGCGCGATGAACGGGTTGCTGGTGTCGACCAGCGGCACGCGCTGGAAGTTGACGTGCGTCTGCGTGAACTGCGGGCAGATGTAGTTCACGTAGTCGGGCATGCGGCGCAGGATCGTGTCGACGACCGCCTCGTGGCTGTAGCCGCGCTTGGTCTTGTCGCGGATCAGCTTCTGGATCCACTCGAGGTTGATCGACGGCACGACGCCGATCAGCAGGTCGGCGTGGCGCGCGACGTTGACCTTGTCGGTCACGACGGCACCGTGCAGGCCCTCGTAGAACAGCAAGTCGGTGTCGGGCGGGATGTCTTCCCACGGCGTGAAGGTGCCGGGCGACTGCTTGTACGGCTCGGCTTCCTCCTCGTTGTGCAGGTACTTGCGGATGCGTCCGGTGCCGTTCTCGCCGTACTGGCGGAACAGCTGCTCAAGCTCCTCGAACAGGTTCGCCTCGGGGCCGAAGTGGCTGAAGTGGCGGTTGCCGGCGGCCTCGGCCTCCTTCATCTTCGCGCGCATCTCGGCGCGGTCGTAGCGGTGGAACGAGTCGCCCTCGACGATGGCGGCGTTGATCTTCTCGCGCCGGAAGATGTGCTGGAAGGTCTGCGTGACCGTGGTCGTACCGGCGCCCGAGGAGCCGGTGATCGCGATGACGGGATGGCGGCGTGACATGGCGTGACTCTCGAGGATGGAATTCAGTTGGCGCCGCCGGGGGCGAACGACGAGAACAGCGAGCGCGTGTTGAACAGCGGCGAGCGGAATGGCTTGTCCTGCCCGGTGTCGTACTCGTGGTGGTAGCGGTCGAGGCGGTCGACCTCGTCGCGCGAGCCGAGGATCACCGGGATGCGCTGGTGGATCGCGGTGGGCTGCACGTCGAGCATGCGTTCGCGTCCGGTCGAGCAGCGCCCGCCGGCCTGCTCGATCAGCATCGCCATCGGGTTGGCCTCGTACATCAGGCGCAGCCGGCCGGGCTTGGACGGGTCCTTGGTGTCCTTCGGGTACATGAACAGACCCCCGCGCATCAGGATGCGATGCACCTCGGCGACCATCGAGGCGACCCAGCGCATGTTGAAGTCCTTCTCGCGCGGGCCGGTCTTGCCCTGGATGCACTCCTCGACGTAGCGCGCCACCGGCGGCTCCCAGAAGCGCTCGTTGCTGGTGTTGATCGCGAACTCCTGCGTCGCGGCCGGCACCTTCAGGTGCGGGTGCGTCAGGATGAAGGCGCCGATCTCGCGGTCGAGCGTGAAGCCGTGCGTGCCGTCGCCGAGCGTGAGCACCATCATCGTCGACGGCCCGTACAGCGCGTAGCCGGCGGCGACCTGCTTGGTGCCGGGCTGCAGGAAGTCGGCCTCCACCGGCGGGCGGCTGATGTCGGGGGCGCGCAGCACCGAGAAGATCGAGCCGACCGACATGTTGATGTCGAGGTTGCTCGAGCCGTCGAGCGGGTCGAACACGAGCAGGTACGGCCCGCGTGGGATGCCCTCGCTGATCGGCAGCGGCTCGTCCATCTCCTCGCTGGCCATGCCGGCGAGATGCCCGCCCGACTCGAGGTGGTAGATGAACAGCTCGTTGCTCAGCACGTCGAGCTTCTTCTGCTCCTCGCCCTGGATGTTCATGTTGCCGGCATCGCCGTGGTGGCCGGCGAGCACGCCGCGGCCCACCGCCGACGCGACGTACTTGCACGCGGTCTGCACGTCGTTGAGCAGCGCGGTCAGGTCGGTGTCCAGGCCCAGCCGGCGGGCCTCCTGCATCAGGAACTTGCTGAGGGTCGTGCGGCCGATTTCCATCGCGGTCTCGATACGGAATGTGGTGTCGACACCGACTGTACGGATCTGGCGCCGCAGCGCCACTCAGAACTGTTTAGGCGCAGCCTCAGCGATCGGTGAGTCGAGCGCCGTCAGGCGGCGCGTGCATCGTCGGCAGCGGTGCCGAACACGCGGCTGGCGCGGATGTCGCTCTCGGCGATCGTCGTCAGGTCGTCGCGCGTGAGCTCGCGGTCGCGCTCGGCGAACAGCCGCGAGGCCTGGCGCAGCCGCGCGCGGTCGAGCGCATTGCGCACGCTGCGCGCATTGGCGAAGTGCGGCTGGCGGATGCGGTGGTGGATGTACTCGTCGAACGCCTCGCGCGCACCGGGGCCGAAGTGGTAGTTCTGCGCCGCGAGCATCTTGTCGGCGATCTGCAGCAGTTCGCCCGGCGAGTAGTCCGGGAAGTCGAGGTGGTGCGCGATGCGCGAGCTCATGCCGGGGTTGGACTGGAAGAAGGTGTCCATGCGGTCCTTGTAGCCGGCGAGGATCACGACGAGGTCGTCGCGCTGGTTCTCCATCACCTGCAGCAGGATCTCGATCGCCTCCTGGCCGTAGTCGCGCTCGTTCTCGGGCCGGTACAGGTAGTACGCCTCGTCGATGAACAGCACGCCGCCCATCGCCTTCTTCAGCACCTCCTTCGTTTTCGGCGCCGTGTGGCCGATGTACTGGCCCACGAGGTCGTCGCGCGTGACGGCCACCAGGTGGCCTTTGCGCACGTAGCCCAGCCGGTGCAGGATCTCGGCCATGCGCATCGCCACCGTCGTCTTGCCGGTGCCGGGGTTGCCGGTGAAGCACATGTGCAGGCTCGGCGTCTGCGCGGTCAGCCCGAGGTTCATGCGCAGCTTGTCGATCACGAGCAGCGCGGCGATGTCGCGGATGCGCTGCTTGACCGGGGCGAGCCCGATCAGGTCGCGGTCGAGCTCGTCCATCACGGCTTCGACCTGACTTTGCGCAAGGACGTCGCCGACGGTGCGCGCGGCCGCGACGCCGTGGGCCGCTTCGGTCGCTGGCGCGGGCGCCGCGGGCGCGGTGCCGGGGATCGAGTACAGCGGTGCGTTCATCGTCGTCTTCCGGATGGGGCGGGCCGTGCGCCGACTCAGGCCGACAGCGCCCGCGGGGCCGCCAGCGCGGTGCGCATCGCGTCGATGACGGCGCGGTAGTCCTTCTGGCCGAAGATCGCGCTGCCGGCGACGAAGGTGTCGGCGCCGGCGTCGGCGACGCGGCGGACGTTGTCGGCCTTGATGCCGCCGTCGACCTCGAGCCGGATGTCGCGCCCGCTCGCGTCGATGAGCCGGCGCGCGCGCTCGGTCTTGCGCAGCGCGCTGTCGATGAACGACTGCCCGCCGAAGCCCGGGTTGACGCTCATGATCAGCACGAGGTCGACCTTGTCGATCACCCACTCGAGCACGTCCAGCGGCGTGGCCGGGTTGAACACGAGACCGGCCGCGCAGCCCTTGGCGCGGATCAGCTGCAGCGTGCGGTCGACGTGCGTGCTCGCGTCGGGGTGGAAGCTAATCAGGTCGGCGCCGGCGTCGGCGAACGCGGTGGCCAGCGCGTCGACGGGCTGCACCATCAGGTGCACGTCCAGCGGCACCTTGGTGCCGTCGGCCTTGACGCAGTGCGGCTTGAGCGCGGCGGCCACCATCGGGCCGATCGTCAGGTTCGGCACGTAATGGTTGTCCATCACGTCGAAGTGGATCCAGTCGGCACCGGCGGCGATCACCGCGCGCACCTCGTCGCCGAGGCGCGCGAAGTCGGCCGACAGGATCGACGGGGCGATGCGGTACATCGTCGTCGTCCTGCCGCGCCGCTCAGGCCGCGCCGTAGCGCTCGCCCTCGGGCTTCTCGGCGGCGTAGCCGCGGATCGTGTAGCGCATCTGGCGGCCGTCGACTTCCTGCCGCTCGAGCATGAAGCCGGGCTCGTTCTTCGGCCGGTTGACGATGAAGCTCATCGCGATCGACTCGACGCCGCGCGTGCTGTCGAACGCCATCAGGCGGATGTAGTGGTTCGGGAACGTCTTGCGGCAGTTGTTCAGTTCCATCATCACGCCGGCGGCGTCCTTCAGGTCGAACATCGGCATCCCGAACATCTCCCAGTAGGTGTTGCGCGGGTGCGGGTCGTCGGTGTACTCGACGCTCCAGGCGTAGCCCTTCTTCAGGCCGTACTCGATCTGCAGCGCGATCTCGGCGTCGGTGAGGTCGGGCAGGAAGCTGAACTGGCCCTGGGTCAGGCGGCCGGTGGGGTTGGTCATCATGGTGCGGTCTCCTTGGGGGCTCAGGCCACGGCCGGCGTGACGGCGTAGTCGCTGGTGTCGGTCGAGGCGTAGTTGAAGGTCACGTCCTTCCACGTGTCGAGCGCCTGCTTCAGCGGCGTGCAGAACTGCGCCGCCTTCTGCAGGATCTCGGGGCCTTCGTTGCGGATGTCGCGGCCTTCGTTGCGCGCCTTGACCATCGCCTCGAGCGCGACGCGGTTGGCGACCGCGCCGGCCTGGATGCCCGCCGGGTGGCCGATCGTGCCGCCGCCGAACTGCAGCACGACGTCGTCGCCGAAGAGATCCAGCAGCAGGTGCATCTGGCCGGCGTGGATGCCGCCGGAAGCCACCGGCATGACCTTCTTCAGGTCGCACCAGTCCTGGTCGAAGAACAGCCCGCGCGGCAGGTCCTGCTTCGTGTAGCTGTCGCGGCAGACGTTGTAGTAGCCCTGCACGGTCAGCGGGTCGCCCTCGAGCTTGCCGACCGCGGTGCCGGTGTGCATGTGGTCGACGCCGGCCAGCCGCAGCCACTTGGCGATCACGCGGAAGCTCACACCGTGGTTTTTCTGCCGCGTGTACGTGCCGTGGCCGGCGCGGTGCAGGTGCAGGATCATGTCGTTGCGGCGGCACCACTCGCTCAGGCTCTGGATGCACGGCCAGCCGACGATCAGGTCGATCATGATGATCACGCTGCCCAGGCTCTTCGCGAACTCGGCGCGCTCGTAGATCGCCTCCATCGTGCCGGCGGTGACGTTCAGGTACGAACCCTTGACCTCGCCGGTGGCGGCACTCGCCTTGTTGACGCCGTCCATCACGTAGAGGAAGCGGTCGCGCCAGTGCATGAAGGGCTGCGAGTTGATGTTCTCGTCGTCTTTCATGAAGTCGAGCCCGCCCTTGAGACCCTCGTAGATCACGCGGCCGTAGTTGCGGCCCGACAGACCCAGCTTGGGCTTTGTCGTCGCGCCGAGCAGCGGGCGGCCGAACTTGTCGAGGCGCTCGCGCTCGACGACGAGGCCGGTCGGCGGCCCCTTGAACGTCTTGACGTAGGCGACCGGGATGCGGATGTCTTCGAGCCGCGCGGCCTTCAGCGGCTTGAAGCTGAACACGTTGCCGATCAGGCTCGCCGTCATGTTGGCGATCGAACCCTCCTCGAACAGGATGATGTCGTACGCGACCCAGGCGAAGTACTCGCCCGGGCGGCCGGGCACCGGCTCGACCTTGTAGCACTTGGCGCGGTAGTTCTCGCACGCGGTCAGGCGGTCGGTCCACACCACCGTCCACGTCGCCGTGCTCGACTCGCCGGCCACGGCGGCACCGGCCTCGACGGGGTCGACGCCGTCCTGCGGCGTGATGCGGAACAGGCAGATGGTGTCGGTGTCCTTCGGCACGTAGTCGGGCTGCCAGTAGCCCATCTGGCGGTACTTGAGGACGCCCGCGCTGTAGCGCTTCTTGGCGTCGGTGATCTGGGTCGGTTCGTTCATCTGGCCCACGGCGGTCTCCTGGTGGCTCGCCATCGCCCGTCGATGGCATGCGACGCACTGTAGGCAGTGCGTGGCCTAAAGAGAACTCAGATTGAATAAGGCGAGGAATAAGCGGATACTGAGTGCATGAGTCGACGCTCATGAAGACCCCCGACAACCGCATCCGCAACGTCACGCTGCGCCAGCTGCAGATCTTCTCGGTCGCCGCACGGCACCTGAACTTCGCGCGCGCGTCGGAGGAGCTGCACCTGACGCAGCCGGCGGTGTGGATGCAGGTCAAGCAGCTCGAGGACCTCGTCGGATTGCCGCTGTTCGAGAAGATCGGCCGCAAGCTGTACCTGACCGCTGCCGGCGACGAGATGCGGCACACGGCTGCGACGGTGCTGGCCGAGATCCGCCGCACCGAGGAGCGCATCGCGCTGCTCGCCGGCGGGCGCGGCGGCACGATCGCGCTGGCGGTCGTGAGCACCGGCAAGTACTTCGTGCCGCGGCTGCTGGCGCTGTTTCGCGAGCAGCAACCCGAGGTGCAGGTCAACCTGACGGTGGCCAACCGCGACCAGCTCGTGCAGATGCTCGCGCGCAACGAGGTCGACCTGTGCGTGATGGGGCGCCCGCCGGCCGAGCTCGAGACGGTCGCGCAGCCAATCGCGCCGCACCCGCACGTCGTCATCGCGTCGCCCGCGCACCCGCTGGCGCGCGAGCGTGGCGTGACCGCGCAGCAGCTCGCGCGCGAGACGCTGCTGCTGCGCGAGCCGGGCTCGGGCTCGCGCGCCGTGATGGAGGGCTACTTCGCCGCCCACCGCATCGAGCCGCGGCACACCGTGATGCTCGGCAGCAGCGAGACGATCAAGCAGGCCGTGATGGCCAACATGGGCATCGCGTTCATCAGCCTGCACACGCTCGACCTCGAGCTGCGCACCGGCGAGCTCGTGCTGCTCGACGTGCCCGGCACGCCGCTGATGCGCGAGTGGCATGTCGTGCGACTGGCGAGCAAGCAGCTCGCACCGTCGGCGCAGGCGCTGTGGGACTTCGTCGCGACGCGCGCGGCGTCGTGGCTCGACGCCACGTTCCGCCGTCACACCGCGGCGCTGGCGCCGCCATGAACAACGGGGCCCGCAGGCCCCGTTGCGTTCGCCGTCGTCGGGCGCTTCAGGTCAGCACGTCGGCCCAGATGTTCTTGGCCCAGGCCTGCGCGTAGACGCCCTCGAGCTCGTTGCGCGCGTCGGAGACACCGCCCGAGCCGCCGATCGTGCGGAACGTCTTCTCGGTGGTCACGTACTCGTGCACGCTGGCGACGTGGATCACGTGCGTCTCATCGACGAAGCTCATGCACACGTTGGTGATCATCGGGTGCGGGTTGACCTCCCAGCCGTTGATCTGCGCGACGATCGCCGCGGCGCACACCTTGGCGTGCGAGTTGGCCATGTGCCCCGACTTCGGCATGCCCGGCGCGACCTGGATCGCGTCGCCGATGACGTGGATGTCCTTCGCCGCGGTCGACTCGAAGGTCAGGAAGTGCGTGTGGCACCAGCGGTTGTTGGCGTTGGCCAGCCCGGTGTCGACGGCGATCTTGCCGGCGCGCATCACCGGCAGCACGTTGAGCACGTCGGCCTTGACGTCTTCCTGCACCTCGAACTTGACGGTGCGCGTGCGGCCGTCGACGGCCACCGCCTTGTGCAGCGGGCGGTACTCGACCATGCTGCCGTAGATGTCCTTCCACGCCGCCTTGAACAGCGGGCCCTTCGACGTGACGTCGTTGTTCGCGTCGAGGATCAGCACCTTGGACTTCGGCTTGGCGCGCTTGAAGTACGCGGCGACGACGCTGGCGCGCTCGTAAGGGCCCGGCGGGCAGCGGTACGGTGCCTCGGGGATCACGATCGCGTAGACGCCGCCGTCGCGCATCGACTCGAGCTGCTGGCGCAGCGCGACCGTCTCCGGGCCCGCCTTCCACGAGTGCAGCACCTGACCCGCGGCGTTGGCCGCCTGCAGACCCTCGATGCGCTCCCACATGAAGTCGATGCCCGGCGCGATGACGAGCTTGTCGTACTTCAGCGTCTGCCCGCCCGCGAGCCGCACCTCCTTCTTCGCCGGATCGACCGCGGTGGCGGTGTCGCGCACGATCTTGACGCCGTGGTTCTTCACCAGCCCGTCGTACGGGTTCGTGATGTCGGCCATCGTGCGCGTGCCGCCGATCACGAGGTTGCTGATCGGGCACGAGACGAACATCGGGTTCGGCTCGACGAGCGTGACGTCGATCGTGTAGTCGGAGAACTTGCGGATGTACTTCGACGCCGTCGCGCCGCCGTAGCCGCCGCCGACGACGACGACGCGGCCCTTGGACGCGCTGCCCGTCGTCGCGCAGCCGCCGAGCGTGGCCACCGCGCCGAGCGCGGCCAGCGAGCCGAGGCCCTGGACGATCTGTCTGCGTTTCATCGTGGCCTCCGTCACTTGACCTTGGAGAAGTACTCGGCGATCGCCTCGAGCTGCTCGGGGGAGTAGCCCTTGGTGATCTGGTGCATGATCGTCGCCGGCCGCTGGCCGCTGCGGAACGCCATCAGCTGCGTCAGCAGGTAGTTCTGGTCGCGTCCGGCCAGGCGGATCATCGCCTCGCCTTCGACCGCGCGGCCGTCGGGGCCGTGGCATTGGGCGCAGGTGGCGGCGAGCGCGCGGGTGCGCAGCCGCTGCTCCTCGGGCGTCGCGGCCGTGGCCGCCTGTGCCAGCAGCCCCAGCGCGATGGCGACGGCCGCGCCAGCGGCGGGCAGCGTCGAGGGGGGTCGGGTCATTGCTTCTCCTCAGTGGCCGCCCGTGCCGTGCCGGGCGTACCGTTGACTTGCCATCGGGTCACCCGGTGCGCATGCGCCGGGCCATCTACAACACTACTTGAGCAAGCGCGCATATACAACCAGACTTACCCGTACGTCGCGCCGGGTTATCCGATCACGCCGCGCGGATGTCAGTCGCGAGTCAGCACGCGCGCGGCTTGTCGTGGGCCGACGACGCCCGTGGCCAGCGCGGTGCCGAGCAGGATCACGGCCCCGCCGACGGCCATCGCCGGCGTGACGGTCTCGTCGAGCACGAGCCAGCCCCAGAACACGGCGAACAGCGGGATCAGGTACGTCACCGTCATCGCCTGCGCGGCGCCGACCTGCGCGATCAGGCGGAAGTACAGGATGTAGGCCAGCCCGGTGCACAGCACGCCCAGTGCGACGGCGGCACCCCAGGCCACGAGCGACGGCGGCGCGGCGGGCCACGCCCACGGCAGCGGCAGTGCGAGCAGCGCCGCCGCAGTGATCTGGCTGCCGGCGGCCACCGTCAGCGGTGCGACGCCGGCCAGCCGCCGGCGCGTGTAGTTGGCGCCGAAGCCATACATCGCGGTGGCCGCGAGGCAGGCCAGGATCGCCGCGCCGCTGCTGACGCCGCCGCCCGCGGCGGTGAAGCTCGCCTTGCCCGCACCGAGCCCGAGCACGCCGGCGAAGCCGATCGCCAGCCCGAGGGCGCGAAGCGCGCTCGGCCGCTCGCCGAGCCAGGCCCAGGCCACCAGCGCACCCCACAGCGGCGTCGTCGCGTTGAAGATCGACGACAGGCCGGCCGTGATCGCCAGCGCCGCGTAGCCGAAGGCGATGAACGGCAGCGCCGAGCTGACCAGCCCGACCACCGTGAGCGCGATCCAGTGGCGGCGCAGCTCGCCGAGCAGGCCGTGCCACGCCAGCAGCGACGCAAGCACCAGCGCGCCGATGGCCACGCGCACGGCCGTCAGCGCGACGGGGCCGAATTCGCCGGCGGCCAGCCGCATGAACAGGAACGACGCGCCCCACAGCGCGCTGAGCAGCAGCAGTTCGGCACTGTGGCGCGGCGTCATGCGGCCTCGGCCGCCGCTTCGAGCGCGAGCAGCGCGCGCTTGCGCGCGAGTCCGCCGGCGTAGCCGGTCAGCGCGCCGTCGCGGCCGACGACGCGGTGGCAGGGCACGACGATGGCCAGCGGGTTGCGCCCGACCGCCGCCGCGACGGCGCGCACCGCGCTCGGGCGGCCGAGCGCCGCGGCCAGCGTGCCGTAGGTCGTCGTGCGACCCGGCGCGATGCCGCGCAGCGCGTGCCACACGCGCTGCTGGAACGGCGTGCCGTGCGCGTCGATCGGCGTGCGAAAGCGCGTGCTGCCGTCGCGCCAGTACGCGTCGAGTTCGGCCAGCGCCTGCGCGATGAACGGCTGCGTCGCGTCTTCGGGCGCGGGCAGCGGCCCGGGGTGGTGCGCCTGGCCGTCGAACCACAGCCCGGCCAGCCCCCGGGCCGTCGCGGCGAGCACGATCGGGCCCAGCGGCGTGTCGGCGTGGGCCTGGGCCACGAGGGTGGGCAGCCGAGGTGCGGTCATCGTGCGTTCTCCAGTGGCTGCCACAGGCGCACCGCGGCGTAGGCCCGCCACGGCTGCCACGGCCGGGCGAGCGCGTCGGCGTGCGCGGCGTCGCGCGTGCCCAGCGCCTTCATCAGCGCGGCGTCGCCGGCCGGCCAGGCATCGGGCCAGCCGAGCACGCGCATCGCGATCGTCTGCACGGTCCATTCGTCGATGCCGGGCAGGGCGCGCAGCGCGGCCAGCGTGGGCGCCAGCGGCGCCGCGCGATCGAGGCCGAGGCCGCCGTCGGCCACGGCCGCGGCCAACGCCTGCAGCGCGCGCACGCGCGTGTCGACGAGGCCGAGCCGCGCGAGCGCGCCGGCATCCGCGGCGGCCAACGTGTCGGCGGTCGGGAACAGGTGCGTCAGCCCGCTGAACGGCGTCTCCACCGGCACACCGAAGCGGGCGACGAGGCGCTGCACGAGTGTGCGCGCGGCCGCGACACTCACCTGCTGGCCGATCACGCAGCGCACCGCGCCCTCGAAGGCGTCGAACGCGCCGGGCACGCGCACGCCGTGGCCGCGCGGCAGTCCCGATGCGGACAGCGCCGCATCGATCGCGGCCGGGTCGGCGTCGAGGTCGAAGCCCTGCCGCACGCGTGCAATCACGTCGCCGAGCACGGGCGCGAGCGTCGGTGCGACGCGCAGCTGCAGCTCGCAGCGCTCGGGCACGAAGCGCGCCGCGAGCCAGCCGGCATGCCGCCGGTTGCCGCGGCTGACGGCGAGCGTGCGCCGCCACTCGAGCCCGTCGGCCTGCTCGAGCCCCGGCACCGCGCGGTGCGCGAGGAACGCGAGCATCCCATCGACGTCGTACGGCGGACGCCACGCCAGGCGCACGACGGGCCCGTGCGAGGCCGTCGCGGCCGTGCCGTCGCGCCGCAGCCGCGACGGCGGCATGCGGTAGCGCTGCGCGAACGCGGCGTTGAAGCGGCGCAGGCTCGCAAAGCCGCTGGCCAGCGCGACCTGCGCGACGGGCTCGGCGGTGTCGGTCAGCAGCCGCTTGGCCAGCAGCAGGCGCTGCGTCGTCAGGTAGTCGTGCGGCGCGACGCCGTGCGCGGCGTGAAAGATGCGGCGCAGGTGTCGGTCGCTCACGCCCAGCCGTGCGGCGAGCTGCGCGAGCGAGACCTCGGCGCCGGCGGCCACCGCGTGCTCGAGCGCACGGGCGGCTGCCATCGCGAGCGCGTGCGACGAGTCCATCGCCGACAGGCCGGGCGCGATCTCGGGCCGGCACTTCAGGCACGGGCGGAACGCCGCGGCCTCGGCCTGCGCGGCGCTGGCGAAGAAGCGGCAGTGGGGCCGCCGGGGCGTGCGCACGCGGCACACCGGCCGGCAGTAGATGCCGGTCGTCGTGACGCCGACGAACAGCCGCCCGTCGAAGCGCGCGTCGCGCGTCTTCAGCGCGAGGTAGGCGGCGTCGGCGTCGAGGACCATGCGGGCATCATAGGCGTGCGCCCGGTTGCGGCTCGCCGTTTTCGGACCTGTCGTCGCGACGGCCTTGCGGGCGGCGACGGTTCCTACAATGCCGCGCATCGGTCCCCGGTATCGCGGGGCAGGAGGGGGTTCGCGTGCAGGTCAGTGCATCGGCTTTCAAGGCCTACGACATCCGCGGCATCGTCGGCCAGACGATCGACGAGACGTTCGCCGAGCACCTCGGTCGCGCGTTCGGTACCGAGGCCGTCGCGGCGGGCGAGAAGGCCGTCGCGGTCGGGCGCGATGGGCGCCTGTCGGGGCCGGGGCTGGTGGGCGCGCTCGCGCGCGGGCTCGCGTCGACCGGCCTCGACGTCGTCGACCTCGGCGCCGTGACGACGCCGATGCTGTACTACGTCGCGGCCACGCGCGGCCGCTACGGCTGCCATTCGGGCATCCAGGTCACCGGCAGCCACAACCCGAAGGACTACAACGGCTTCAAGATGGTGCTCGCCGGCCGCGCGATCTACGGCGACGAGATCCAGGGGCTGCGCCGGCGCATCGAGGCCGAGGATTACGTGAGCGGGCGAGGGCGCATCGGCACGATGGACGTCGGCGCCGAGTACCGCCACCGCATCGCGAGCGACTGCCGGCTCGCGCGGCCGATGAAGATCGTCGTCGACTCGGGCAACGGCATCTGCGGCGCCTCGGCGCCGGCGATCCTGCGCGCGCTCGGCTGCGAGGTGATCGACCTGTACAGCAAGGTCGACGGCGACTTCCCGAACCACCACCCCGACCCGAGCAAGCCCGAGAACCTCGCCGACCTGATCAAGGTCGTGCACGCGACCGACGCCGAGCTCGGCCTGGCCTTCGACGGCGACGGCGACCGCCTCGGCGTCGTGACGCGCGACGGGCACAACATCTTCCCCGACCGCCAGCTGATGCTGTTCGCGCGCGACATCCTGCAGCGCCATCCCGGCGCGCCGATCATCTTCGACGTCAAGTGCAGCCAGCGGCTGCCGGTGGCGATCCGCGAGGCCGGCGGCGTGCCGCTGATGTGGAAGACGGGCCACTCGCTGATCAAGGCCAAGCTGAAGGAGACCGGCGCGCCGATCGCCGGCGAGATGAGCGGGCACATCTTCTTCCAGGAGCGCTGGTACGGCTTCGACGACGCGACCTACACCGCGGCGCGTCTGCTCGAGATCCTCAGCCGCCACGACGACCCGAGCGCCGTGCTCGACGCGCTGCCGACGAGCCACAGCACGCCGGAACTGAACGTCGCCTGCGCCGAGGGCGAGCCGCACGCGCTGGTGGCGCGGCTGCAGGCCGAGGCGAAGTTCCCCGGTGCCGAGATCACGACGATCGACGGCCTGCGCGCCGATTACCCCGACGGCTTCGGCCTGATCCGCGCGTCGAACACGACGCCGGTGCTCGTGATGCGCTTCGAGGGGCACACGCCCGAGGCGCTGCACCGCATCGAGGCCGACTTCATGGCCGCGCTGCGCGCCATCAAGCCCGACGCGAAGATCTCGGCGGCGGCGCACTGAGGGGCCACGGCAGTCGAGACGCGATGCCGATGGTCCGCCGCGACGATGCCTGAAGCGCTGGCGCGCGCGCTGTATTCGCTCGCGCTGAGGCTGCTGACACCCGTCTACCTGCTGCGGCTGGTTTGGCGCGGCCGGCGCGAGCCCCGCTACCGCGAGCGCATCGGCGAGCGACTCGGCGTCTACCGCGACGCGGTAACGCCGGCACCGACGCTGTGGCTGCACGCCGTGTCGCTGGGCGAGACGCGCGCGGCGGCGCCGCTGCTGGCGGCGTGGCGGCGGCAGTGGCCCGGCGTGCGGGTGCTGCTGACCTGCAGCACCGCGACGGGCTGGGACGCGGGTGTCGAACTGCTCGCGCCGGGCGACCTGCACGCCTGGCTACCGTACGACACGCCGGGGGCGGTACGGCGCTTTCTGCGGCATCACCGGCCGCGGCTTGGCGTGCTGATGGAAACCGAGGTCTGGCCCAACCTGCTGCACGCGGCCGAGGCGGCCGGCGTGCCGGTCGTGCTCGCCAATGCCCGGCTGTCGGCGCGCAGCCTCGCGCGCGGGCAGCGCTTCGCGTCGCTGCTGCGGCCTGCCGTCGCGCGGCTGGCTGCTGCCTTGGCGCAGACCGACGACGACGCGCAGCGCCTGCGCGCAGCCGGCGCGCGCACGGTGCGCGTGTGCGGCAACCTCAAGTTCGACGTCACGCCCGCGCAAGACCTGGTGGAGCGCGGCCGCGCGTGGCGCGCCGGCCTCGCGCGGCCGGTGGTGCTCGCGGCGAGCACGCGCGAGGGCGAGGAGGCCGCGCTGCTGGCCGCGTGGCAGCGCGTGCCGGCACCACGTCCGCTGCTGCTGATCGTGCCGCGGCATCCGCAGCGCTTCGACGAGGTCGCGCAACTCGTGCAGCGCCGCGGGCTGACGCTGCGGCGACGCTCGCCATGGGGCCGGCAGCCGCCGCCCGAGGCGGCCGCGGCCGACGTGTGGCTCGGCGACACGGTCGGCGAGATGGCGCTGTACTACGGCTGCGCCGACGTCGCGCTGCTCGGCGGCAGCTTCGCCCCCCTGGGCGGGCAGAACCTGATCGAGGCGGCCGCGTGCGGCTGTCCGGTCGTGATGGGGCCGCACACGTTCAACTTCGCCGAGGCGGCGCAACGCAGCGTCGACGCTGGCGCCGCGATGCGCGCCGACGACATCGACGACGGCGTCCGCCGCGCCGCCGCACTGGCCGTCGATGCCGCTCGCCCCGCGTGGGCCGGGCGGGCGCTGGCCTTCGCCGCGCAACGCCGGGGGGCGGCAGCGTGCACCGTGCGGCACCTGGGCGCGTGGTGGCGGTGAGCTACAGTGCCGCGCCGATGAGTGTGCCCATGAACGTGCCCGTGAACGCGCCGAGGGGGGAGGGTCGCGCGCGGACTGGCGCGCAGGCCGTCCGCGCCGCCGGAGTCCCCCGATGACTGCCGTACGGGCGCCCTGGCGCCGTGCGTGGGACGCGGTGCAACTCGCGTTCTGGCGCGCCGCCGCAAGCGGCTGGGTGCCGGCGCGCTGGTTCAACGCCGGCCTGCCGCCGCCCGAAGCCCGCCAGGCGCGCACCGGGGTGCTCGACATCGAGATCGTCAGCCACTGCTGGCGCTACGCGCACCTGCTCGCGTTCCAGCTCAACTCGCTGGTTCGTCACCCACCACGGCGAGCGCGCGTGACGATGACGGTGTTCTACGCGCCCGACGATGACGCCACGGTGAAGCTGCTGGCGCACTTCGGTGCGATCACGGTGCCCCACGTGCGCTGGAACTGGCAGCCGCGTCCGAAGGAGCGCCTGTTCCGGCGCGCCATCGGGCGCCACGAAGCCGCGGTGGCCACGCGTGCCGACTGGGTGTGGTTCACCGACTGCGACGTCGTCTTCGGCCCCGGCTGCCTCGACGCGCTGGCCGATGCGCTGCAGGGCCGCCGCGACGCGCTCGTCTACCCGCGCGTCGAGGCCTGCAGCGAACTGCTCGCCGACGACGACCCACGGCTGCACCCGGCCGACCCCGCGGCGGCCGACATCGGCGCAATGCAGTTCGTGCCGCTCGCCGTCACGCGGGCCACAGGTCCGCTGCAGATCACGCACGGCGACGTCGCGCGCGCGCTGGGCTACTGCGGTCCGATCGGCTTCTACCACCGCCCCGCCGAGCGTTGGCAGAAGGCGCACGAAGACCGCGCGCACCGCTGGCTGCTGCAGACCCAGGGGGTGCCGATCGACGTGCCGCAGGTCCACCGCATCCGTCACGCGAGCAAGGGCCGCTACGCCGACGGTGGCGTCATGGCCCGCCTGCGCCGCTGGTGGCGGCAGCGGCTGACCGCAGCCCGCGACGCGCGCGAACGCGCTCGCTGAGCGCGCGCCGTCTCAGGTGGTGCGCCGAGGGCGCAGGTGCGCCCAGGTGCGCTTGAGCCAGGCCACCAGCGGGTGTCGTTTGACACCGCGGGTGCGCCCGATGTCGCCCCAGTCCTCGGCCTTCAGGCCATAGGCGGCGAAGCGCGCGACGAGCTCCTGCGCCGAGCCGCGGTCGATGTCGAACTCGACCAGCTGGGCGGGCCGTTCCGCCATGAACGCGCGCACGTCGGCCAGGTGCCGGTCCCAGTCCTGGCGCCACTGCTCCGCCAGGGCGTCGAGGCTGGTCAGACCCTTCTGCCGCATCACGCGCTGCGCGAACTCGCCGTGGCCGTGCCGTAGCCGCGAGCGGATCCAGTCTTCGCGGTCGCGCACGTTGAGCAGCAGGATCGTGTCCGGGTAGTCGCGCAGCATCTCGCGGAAGTGAAAGATCGGCTCGAAGCTGTCGGTCTCGGTGTGGTAATTGATGTCGGCGTAGAAGGTGTAGTCCTCGATGCCGGCGAAGATCTTGCGCCCGGCGCGCAGGTTGTCGCGCATCAGCCGCGCGGCGTTGCGGCGCTGCCCGAACGGGCCGCGCACCTTGTGCTTGAGCACCCGGTGGCCGGCACGCTCGAACAGCTGCTCGAAGCTGCGCGAGCCGCACTTGTGGAAGCCGATCTGCACGACGCGCGGCAGCCGGGCGGGAGAGGCGGGAAGCGGGTTCATCGCGATGTCAGGGGGTCGGCGTCTGAAGGATCCGGCCGATCAGTGCGCCGATGCCTGCGACTTCCGTGACCGGGATGCGCAGCTTGTCGTACAGCGCCTTGCGGTTGGCGGCCATGCCGGCGCCGGGCTGCATCGCGATCACCGGCAGGTCGGGGCGGATCCAGCGGCTCGTGAGCACCGTCGACGAGATGTCGCCGATGACGATGCAGCCGTCGGGCAGCATCGTCAGCAGGAACTCCATTCCAATGCCGGCGTCGACCTTCGACGAGCCCGGGAACAGCTGCTCTAGCGCGTCGAGACGGGTCGATTTGGGGTGCGCCTTGATGCCGATCTGTGCCGCGTCGAAGTGCATGCGCAGCTGCTCCCACAGCCGCTGGTAGGTCAGCGGGTCGTCGTCGATGTAATTACGCTCCTTCGGCAGCGTGACGACCACGCGCAGGCTGGCCAGCACGCGGCGCAGCTGCGCGGCGTCGTGCGTCAGCCCCTCGACGACGGCCTGGAAGCGCTCGCTGCGCAGCGGGCTGACGTCGACTTCGATCAGCTCCTTGCCACGAAGCAGCGGGTGGACCTCCGAGGGGAACGCGACGTACGCGGCCGTGGTCCACGCCGAACTGCCCTGTGTGACGGCGTGCTTGTGCCAGAAGCCGTGCTCGAGCTTGCGCAGCAGTGGCTTGAGGTAGCGGTTGTGGAACCGGTGCATCGTGCGCTGCCCCATGTAGGTCGAGGCACCGTCGTCGATGTAGATGCCCTGTACGCGGGCGCCAGCCTTGGTCGCCACGTGCATCGCGTACTGGAAGTCGAACCGGCGGTCGTTGCCGGTGAACACGCGCATTTCGGTGGGTCGAGCGAACAGCGCCTCGAGCTGCCGGTAGACGACACGCTGGCGCGCCCAGCGGCCTCGCGCATTCTCGTCGCCGAGGATCACGATGCGCGAGAACACGTCGGGGCAGCGTTCGAGCGCGCGCGCATACAGCGCCGACGTCTTCGGGTCCTTGTACGTGAAGACGGCGGTGCGCTCGTGGTCGGGATGCTTCAGCGCGATGCTGGCTGCCAGGCACAAGTGCAGCGGCGACGAGATGAGAAAGTAGTCTTGCATTGACGCATGTCGGGTTCGAAGCGCATCTCCACGGTGCCCGCCAGATGACAGCCGCCGGCAGGTCACCCGCTGCGGCGCCGGCAGGGCGGTGGAGAGCTAAACTTCAGTCATCAAGTTCATAGGGTACGCCGAAGTTGGCATTGCCGTTTCGAGCGTGTCCGCGGCGTGATCTGGCCTGTGCCGCACGGCGTCGACGGGAGAGCGTGTTGATTCGGCTGTTCATCGGTTTCGACCAGCGGGAGGCCGTGGCCTTCCACACCTTCTGCCAGAGTGTGCTGGAGCAGACCAGCCAGCCAGTGAGCTTCACGCCGCTGGTGCTCAAGTCGCTGCCCGGCTACACCGAGACGCACACCGACGGCAGCAATGCATTCATCTACTCGCGGTTCCTGACGCCGTACCTGTGCGGCTTCGAGGGCTGGGCCATCTTCGCCGACGGCGACATGATCTGCCGCGCCGACATCGCCGAACTGTGGGCGTTGCGCGACGCGTCGAAGGCCGTGCAGGTCGTCAAGCACGACTACCAGACCAAGGCGACGATGAAGTACCTGGGCAACAAGAACCAAAACTACCCGCGCAAGAACTGGTCGAGCCTGGTGCTTTGGAACTGTGGCCACCCGAAGCACCGCATCCTGACGCCCGAGTTCCTGATGGGGCAGACCGGTGCTTTCCTGCACCGCTTCACGTGGCTCGACGACAGCGAGATCGGCAGCCTGCCCAAGGAATGGAACTGGCTGACGACGGAATACGAGGACAACTACGACGCCAAACTGCTGCACTACACGCTGGGTACGCCGTGCTTCAAGGACTACCACGATGCCGACATGGCCGACGTGTGGCATGCGTGTCACCAGCGGGCCGAGCAGGGCATGGGAGTGTGAGGCGGGCTCGCGGTTCGCCGGTGGGTCTCAGCGGCGCGTGCAACGATGCCACGCTCGCGCCTATGGAGCTTCGATGACGACGATTTCCGCAGCGTACCGCAAGCAGCAGGAGCTGCTGCACCGCAATCCGAAGTACGGCTCGGCGTCGCTCGAGTATGCACCTCTGGTGCGCGACATCCTGCGTGCCACGGGCTATCGCTCGCTGTGCGACTACGGGGCCGGCAAATGCCGTCTCGGCGGTGAACTGCGCGGCTGGATCAAGGACCTGGACTATCACCCCTACGATCCGGCGTTTCCGGATTACGGGCCTGCCGTTCCCGCACAGGTCGTCACGTGCATCGACGTTCTCGAGCACATCGAGCCCGAGCTGCTGGACAACGTCATCGCCGAGCTCGTCGCGTTGACCCAGTCCGTGGGCTTTTTCACCGTTCACTGCGGGCCGGCGAAGAAGGTCCTCGCCGACGGTCGCAATGCCCATCTGATCCAGCAGCCGGTGTCGTGGTGGCTCGACAGGCTGTTGCCCCACTTCGATCTCATCCAGCTGACGCCCGTCAAGAACGGCTTTTGGGTCTTGGTGCAGAAAAAGGGCGGGCCTGACCATTCGCATCACTTCGTGCGCAAGCGCTACCGCGACACGCTCATCGGGCGCGTGCGTCGTATCGTGCGTCGAATGACGGGCAGGTACTGAGCAAATACTGGCAGCGGGTCGGCTTGACCGACAGGCTGCTTGACCGTGCGCCAGCAGCGGTATGAATCAACGGGGCAGCGTTTTGCCCGCAGATCACGGCTGCAGCAACCGACTCACCGCCTCCAAGTCCGCCGCACTCAGCGTCCCGGCCGCCTGCCGCAGCCGCAGCGTGCCGAGCAGCACGTTGTAGCGCGCCGCCGCCAGGTCGCGCTGGGTCGCGAAGAGCTGGCTCTGCGCGTTGAGCACGTCGAGGTTGACGCGCACGCCGACGCGGTAGCCGGTCTGTGTCGCTTCGAGCGCGAGCTTGCTCGACGCCTCGGCGGCTTCGAGTGCGCCCACCGCGGCCTCGCCCGACTTCAGGCCGGTGAAGGCCTGGCGCGTGGCCTGTGCGACGCCGCGGCGTGCGGCCTCGAGGTCGTTGCGCGCCTTGTCCTGCAGCGACAGCGTCTCGCGGATGCGGTTGTCGACGGCACCGCCGGTGTACAGCGGCCAGTTCAGCTGCACGCCGATCTGGCCGTTGTTGAAGCTGCCGCTGTAGGGGCCGAGCGAGGTGCCCAGCCCCGAGGTGCCGCTGTTGTACGAGGTCTGCCATGAAGCCACGACGTCGACGGTGGGCAGCCGTCCGGCGCGGGCCTTGTCGATCTCGAGCGTCGCGACGTCGAGCGCGAGCTGGGCGCGCCTGACCTGTGGGTGAGCGCTCTCGGCCAGGCCCACCCAGTCGTCGATGCCGGCCGGCACGGTGGGCGGCAGCGCAACCGGCAGCGCCAGCGGCCGCGGCTGCACGCCGGTGCGGCCGACGAGCTGGTCGAGCGCGATGCGCTTGACGAGCAGGTCGTTCTCGGCCGAGATCTCCTGCGCGCGCGCGAGGTCGAAACGCGCCTGCGCCTCGCGCGTGTCAGTGATCGTCGCGGTGCCGACCTCGAAGTTGCGCCGCGCCGCGGCCAGCTGCTCGGCGATTGCCGCCTTCGACGCCTTCGCGGTGGCCACTGTCTCGATGGCCACCAGCACATCGAAGTAGGCCTGCGACAGGCGCACGATCAGGTCCTGCTCGGCCAGCGTCAGCTCGGCCTGCGCGACGGCGAGCGCGCGCTCGGCCTGCGCGATGCTCGCGTCGTTGGCACGGTTGAACAGCGGGTAGCGGCCGCTGAGCGCGGCCGAGGTCACGTTGCCGCTGCCGTCGTTGCCCGCCGCCGACGGGATCGACGACGGCTGGTCGCGATAGGTCTGCGCCGTCTGCGCCTGCAGGCCCAGCGTCGGGCGCGCCAGCGCGTCGGCCTGCGCCTTGCGGTACTGCGCGGCGTCGGCCTGCGCGCGCGCGGCGAGGTAGGTCGCGTCGTAGGTGCGCGCGGCCTCGAACAGCTCGGCCAGGGTCTGCGCGTGCAGCGGGGCCGTCAGGCCGAAGCCCAGGCCGGCGGCCAACAGCAGCGCGGTGAGTCGGCGGGGGGTGGGGCGGCGGGGCATGAGCGGTTCCTCGTGGGTCCGGTGCGGGCAGGGGACGGACGCGCGGCGGCGGGTCGGTAGGCGCAACGCCAGTGCGCAGGGGTCAGAAGCGGAAGCGCGGCGGCTCGTCGAAACCGAGCAGCCGCGGCGCGACGGTGTCGAACACCTCGACGTGGCCGAACTCGCGCTCGCCGGTGCGGGTATAGACGCTGGCGCGCATCACGGGCTCGTCGCCGACGATGGCAGCCAGGCGGCCGCCGACCTTGAGCTGGTCGAGCAGCGCCTGCGGCACCGCGGCGACCGAGCCCGACAGCACGATGACGTCGAACGGCGCCTGCCCCGGCAGGCCGCGCGCGCCGTCGCCGTCGTGCACGGTGACGTTGCGCACCGCGGCGCGCCTGAGGTTCTCGCGCGCCATCGCGGCCAGCTCGGGCACGATCTCGATGCTGTGCACCTGCTGCGCCTGGTGCGCCAGCAGCGCCGCCATGTAGCCCGAGCCGGTGCCCACCTCGAGCACCTTCTCGTGCTTGCGCACCTGCAGCTCCTGCAGCAGCCGCGCCTCGACCTTGGGCTCGAGCATGCACTGGCCGTTGCGTCCCTGCTCGCGCAGCGGCACCTGCATGTCGACGAAGGCCAGCGCGCGGTACGCCGGCGGCACGAAGTCCTCGCGGTGCACGACCGCGAGCAGGTCGAGCACGCCCTGATCCAGCACCTCCCATGGGCGGATCTGCTGCTCGATCATGTTGAAGCGGGCCTGTTCGACGTTCATCTGTATACCTAGCTGGGTATAAGTTTAGGGCAACTCCGGATTCTAGGCAGCGCGGGCTGACGCCGACCTGCCGGCAAGGCGGGTCTTGACCCAGGTCGCGAGGTCGTCGAGGTAGCCGTAGACCACGGGCACGACGACCAGCGTCAGCAGGCTCGACGTGATCACGCCGCCGATCACGGCCTGGCCCATCGGCGCGCGCTGCTCGCTGCCCTCGGTGAGCGCGAACGCCAGCGGCACCATGCCGAACACCATCGCCAGCGTCGTCATCAGGATCGGGCGCAGCCGCACGCGCGCGGCGTGCAGCAGCGCGTCGGCGCGCGCCATGCCGGCCTCGCGCGAGCGGATCGCGAAGTCCACCAGCAGGATCGCGTTCTTCGTCACCAGCCCCATCAGCATCACGATGCCGATGATCGAGAAGATGTTCAGCGTCGAGCCCCAGATCCACAGCGCGCCGACGACGCCGATCAGCGTCAGTGGCAGCGACGTCATCAGCGCCAGCGGCTGCACGAAGCTGCGGAACTGCGACGCGAGGATCATGTAGATGAAGACGATCGCCATCGCCAGCGCCTGCACCGCGTAGGCGAACGACTCCTTCATGTCGCGCGTCGAGCCGCCAAAGCGGTACGTGTAGCCCGGCGGCAGCGGCGTGGCGTCGAGTACGCGCTGGATGTCGGCCGAGACCTCGCCGAGCGTGCGACCGCTGGTGTTGGCCGTGAGCTCGACCTCGCGGTTCAGATCGCGGCGGTTGATCTGGTTCGCGCCGCTGGCCGGCTGCACGTCGGCCACCTGCGACAGCCGCACGATGCGCGCGCTGCCGTCGCTGTTCGTGCCCGCGACCAGCCCCAGCCGCGCGAGGTCGACCGCCGACTGGCGCTCGTGCGGGTGCAGCTGCAGCCGCACGTCGTAGCTGTGGTCGTCGGGCGCGCGCCAGGTCGTCACCGCGTCGCCGGCCACGAGCAGCCGCAGCGTCTGCGTGATCGCACCGACGCTCAAGCCGGCGTCGGAGGCCGCCTCGCGGCGCACCTGCACCGCCACCGTCGGGCGGTCGGCCTTCAGGCTGCTGTCGAGGTCCACCAGCCCCGGCACCGCGGCCAGCCGCTCGCGCAGCTGCGCGTTGATGCGGCGCAGCTCGGCCAGGTCCGGCCCCTGCACCGACAGCGAGATCGGCTTGCTGCCGGCCACCGGGTCGAGCAGGCCGACGTGCGTCACGGTGATGCCCGGCACGCGCGCCAGGCGCTCGCGCAGCGGCACCGACATCTGGTCGACGTTGCGGCTGCGCTCGTGGCGGTCGACCAGGCGCACGTACGTCGTCGCGTAGATGCGCCCCTGCGCCTGGCCGGTGTTGATCGTCGTCAGCGTGTACTTGACCTCGGGCATCTCGCGCACGATCGCGTCGACCTGACGTGCGCGTGCCTCCGTGAGCTCGATCGACGAGCCCACCGGCGTGTGGAAGGTGACGAAGGTCTCCGAGTAGTCGGCCTTGGGCACGAACTCGGTGCCCAGGTGCGGCAACGCGGCCACGGCGCCGACCATCGTCGCGAGCGCGACGGCCAGCGTCTTCACGCGGTGCTTCAGCGACCAGCCCAGCAGCGCGACGTAACCGTCGCCGAGCCTGTGCTGCGCGCGGTCGAACCAGTGCGTGAGGCGCCCGAGCGTATGGTCGTACAGGCCCTTGGGTACGAAGGGCTTGCCTTCGCGGTCGATGGCCGGGTCGTGCCACACCGACGACAGCATCGGGTCGAGCGTGAAGCTGACGAACATCGAGATCAGCACCGCGGCGACGATCGTGATGCCGAACTCGTGGAAGAACTTGCCGATGATGCCGCCCATGAAGCCGATCGGCAGGAACACGGCGACGATCGACAGCGTCGTGGCCAGCACCGCCAGCCCGATCTCGTTGGTGCCGTCCAGCGCCGCGTCGTGCGGCGTCTTGCCCATCTGCACGTGGCGCACGATGTTCTCGCGCACGACGATCGCGTCGTCGATCAGCAGGCCCACGCACAGCGACAGCGCCATCAGCGTGACCATGTTGATCGAGAAGCCGAACAGCTGCATGAAGGCGAACGTGCCGACGAGTGCGATCGGCAGCGTCAGCCCGGTGATGACGGTCGAGCGCCACGAGTTCAGGAACAGGAACACGATGCCCACCGTCAGCAGCGCGCCCTCGATCAGCGTGCGCTGCACGTTGGCCACCGAGACGCGGATCGGGCGCGAGTTGTCGCGCACGACGTCCAGCGCGATGCCCGGCGGCAGCTCGGCGCGCAGCGCCGCCACCGCGGCGTTCAGGCCGTCGACGACCTCGATCGTGTTCTCGCCCTGGCTCTTCTGCACGTCGAGCGCCAGCGTGCGCCGGCCGTCGAGCAGCGCCAGGCTCTCGACCTCCTGCGGCCCGTCGACGACGTCGGCCACCTGCGCCAGCCGCACCGGCTGGCCGCCGCGGCGCGCGACGATGATCTGCTCGAAGTCGGCCACGCGCTTGAGCCGCGCGTCGACCTGCACCGCGCGCTCGGCCTCGCGCGTGCGCAACGCGCCGGCGGGCAGCTCCTGCGTCTCGGTGCGCAGCGCGGCCACCACCTGGTCGACGCCGACGCCCAAGGCCTCCATCGCCGCCGGGCGCATGTAGACGTGCACCTCGCGCTTGAGGCCGCCGACCAGCGTCACGGCGCCGACGCCGCGCACGTTCTCGAGCCGCTTCTTCAGCACCTGGTCGGCCCAGGTCGTCAGCGACTGCACGTCGACGCTGCCGTCGGGCGAGGTCAGCGCCACGGTCCACACCGGCCGGCTCGCCGGGTCGAAGCGCGAGACCTTGGGCTCCTCGACCTCGGCGGGCAGCAGCGGGCGCACCTGCGACAGCTTCTCGCGCACGTCGTCGGCGGCGCGGCGGCCGTCGACGTCGAGGTTGAACTGCACGACGACGACCGACGCACTCTCGTAGCTGCGCGAGAACAGCTGGTTGATGCCGGCGATCGTGTTGACGGCCTCCTCGACGCGGCGCGTGACCTCGTTCTCGACGATCTCGGGCGCCGCGCCGGGGTAGGTGATCTGCACGACGACGGTCGGGAACTCGATGTTCGGGAACTGGTCGACCTTCAGCCGCTGGATGCTGACCAGCCCGAACACGACGAAGGCCAGCATGACCATCGTCGCCAGCACCGGGTTGGCGATCGAGACGCGCGTGAACCACATGGCGGGGCCGCCCGGTCAGCGCTGGCGCGTGGCCGCCACCGGCGCGGCGGCGGGGCGCGTGAGCTTCAGCGGCGTGCCGTCGCGCACGAGGCCGACGGTGCCGGCCAGCAGCAGCGTGCCTTCGGCCGGGCCGTCGACGAGTTCGACCCAGTCGTCGCCGCCCTGGGCCTCCTCCCCGCGCGTGGCCACGCGCCCGTGCGCGCCAGGCGTCACCGTGCGGTGCACCGCGCGTGCGGCGTCGGGTGGCCCCTCGACGACGACGACGTACGGGCGCGCCTGGTCGATGCGCAGCGCCGACGCGGGCACCGCGGGCACTTCGCGGCGGTCGAGCTCGACGCTGCCGCGCGCGAAGAGGCCCGGGCGCAGGCCGGGCTGTGCCGGCAGCGCGAGATAGGCCAGCACCGCGCGCGAGCCGGCCTGCGCGGCCGGATTGATGCGCGCGACGCGCGCGGCCACCGGCTCGGCGAGGCCGTCGACGCGCAGCCGCGCCGGCGCGCCGACGCGCAGCGCCGCCGCGTCGGCCGGCGGGATCGCCGCCTCGAGCTCGATGCGCGTCGGGTCGACGATCTCGAGCAGCCGCGCGTCGACCGGCACGCGCTCGCCCGGCTGCACGAGGCGCTGCGAGACGACGCCGTCGATCGGCGCGACCAGCGTCGCGTCGGCGCGCGCCTTGCGCGCGATCTCGACGGCCGCCAGCGCCGCGTTCAGGTTGGCCTGTGCGGCGGCGTGGTTGGCCAGCGACGTGTCGAGCGCGGTCGGCGAGATGAAGCCCTGCGTGACGAGCGCGCGGTTGTTGTCGAGCGTGCGGCGCGCGATGTCGAGCTGCGCGCGCGCGGCGTCGGCCGTCTGCTCGGCCTGCCGCACGCGCCAGTCGTACTCGGTGGGGTCGATGCGCACCAGCACCTGGCCCTTGCGCACCGGCTCGCCTTCGCGCACCGTGACGGCGACGACCTCGCCCGCGACGCGCGCCTTGACCAGCGCGGTGTCGACGGCGCGCAGCCCGCCGGCGACGTCGACGCTGCGCGCGAGCTCGACGCGCGCGACGCGCACGACGTCGGGCTCGCCGAGCTCGAGCGCGGGCACCACCGCCGGCGCAGCGACCACGGCCGCTGCCGCGCGCCGCGCGTCGATGCGCGTCTTGACCCACAGCGCGGCGCCGACGGCGACGGCGCCGACCACGGCGACCACCGCGCCGCGACGAAGCCACGCGTTCATCGCCGGCGCTCCGCGGCCGGCGGCGGCTGCACCAGCAGCCCCTGCAGCATCAGCTCGACGTGGTCGCGGATGAAGCGCGCCGGCTCGATGCCGCGCGGCGCGCAGCCGCAGGCGCTCAACGTGTGCTTGTGCAGGCACAGCATGATCATCGGCAGCACCAGCGAGTGCACCGCGGTGGGCACGTCGACGGCGCGGAACTCGCCGCGCGCGATGCCGCGCTCGAGGATGCGCGCGATCAGCCGCGTGCCCGGCTCGATGACCTCGCGCGCGTAGAACTCGGCGATGTCGGGGAAGTTGCGCACCTCGGTGATCACGAGCTTGAACACGCCCGACGTCGGGCTGTCGAGCAGCCGCTGCCACCACGGGATCAGGACCTGGCGCATCAGCTCGGCGGTGGGGCCGGCGTAGCGCTCGAGCTGCTCGGCGCCGGCCTCGATCTCGGCCGACAGCCGCTCGCGGATCACTGCCTTGAGCAGCTCTTCCTTGCTCGCGTAGTACAGGTACAGCGTGCCCTTGGAGACGCCGGCGCGCGCGGCGACCTCCTCGGCGCGCGTCAGCGCGAAGCCTTTCTCGACGAACAGCGCGAGCGCGGCGTCGAGCAGCTCGGCCGGGCGGGCGTCCTTGCGGCGCTGGCGCGCCGGCGCGTGGGCGGCGGGGACGAGGGTTTCGCTGGAAGGCATGGATTTACTGACCGACTGGTCAGTAATGTACCCGCGCGAGGCGGGCCGGGTCAATGCGCGTGCCGCGCGCCGGCGCGGGCGCGCCGCTGGCTATCATCGCCCGCTTTGCCGAACTCGGGAGCGCACGTGGACTGGATGCTGTTGGCCAAGGCCGCCGTGATGGGGCTGGTCGAGGGGCTGACCGAGTTCCTGCCGATCTCGTCGACCGGCCACCTGATCCTGACCGCGTCGCTGATCGGCTTCCACGGCGAGTCGGCCAAGACGTTCGACATCGCGATCCAGACCGGCGCGATGCTGTCGGTCGTGTGGGAGTACCGGCGCCGCCTGATGGCGACGGTCACCGGGCTGACCCACGACCCGGTCGCGCAGCGCTTCGCGCTGAACGTGCTGGTCGCTTTCCTGCCCGCGGTCGTGTTCGGGCTCGCGTTCGGCGGCTGGATCAAGCAGCACCTGTTCCACCCGGTGCCGGTGGCGGTGGCGCTGGTCGCCGGTGGCTTCGTGATCCTGTGGGTCGAGGCGCGCCACAAACGGCTGTACGGTGCGCGCGACCTCGAAGGCGGGCGCCGCGCGCGCGTCGAGACCGTCGACGACATGACGCCGCTGGACGCGCTGAAGGTGGGGCTGCTGCAGTGCCTGGCGCTGATCCCGGGCACCAGCCGCTCGGGGGCGACGATCATCGGCGCGCTGGTGCTCGGCTTCTCGCGCAAGGCGGCCACCGAGTTCAGCTTCTACCTCGGCATCCCGACGCTGATGGGCGCGGGCGCGTACTCGGTGTGGAAGCAGCGCGATCTGCTGCGCTGGGACGACCTGCCGATGTTCGCTGTCGGCACCGTGGTGTCGTTCGTCGCCGCGCTCGTGTGCATCCGCTGGCTGATCCGCTACGTGTCGACGCACGACTTCGTGCCGTTCGCGTGGTACCGCATCGTGTTCGGTGGCATCGTGCTGCTGACGGCGTGGACCGGCTGGGTCGAGTGGACGGGGTGATCGCGCGGGAGGGGATCGATGCGTCCCGCGCCGATCGTGGCGCGGCAGGATGTGCTGCGCCAGCCCGGTGGCGCGGCGATCGGGGTGGGTCGGCGCGTCAGTCCGCCCGCCGCCGGAACACCAGGTCCCACACGCCGTGGCCGAGCTTGAGGCCGCGCGCCTCGAACTTGGTCAGCGGGCGCCAGGCGGGGCGCGGCGCGTAGCCGTCGGCGGTGTTGACGAGCCGCGGCTCGGCCGCGAGGACCTCGAGCATCTGCTCGGCGTAGGGCTGCCAGTCGGTCGCGCAGTGCAGGTAGCCGCCGGGTGCGAGCCGCTCGGCGAGCAGCGCGACGAACGGTGGCTGGATCAGCCGCCGCTTGTGGTGGCGCTTCTTCGGCCACGGGTCGGGGAAGAACACGTGCACGCCGGCCAGCGTGCCCGGCGCGATCATCGTGCGCAGCACCTCGACGGCGTCGTGCTGCACGATGCGCACGTTGGTCAGGCCCCGTTCGCCGATGCGCTTGAGCAGCGCACCGACGCCGGCCACGTGCACCTCGATGCCGAGGAAGTCGTGGTCGGGCATCGCGGCGGCAATCTGCGCCGTCGCGTCGCCCATGCCGAAGCCGATCTCGACGACCAGCGGCGCGCGGCGGCCGAACACGGCGGCGGCATCGAGCGGCGCGGCCGTGTACGGCAGCACGAAGCGCGGCCCCAGCTCGGCCAGCGCGCGCTGCTGGCCGCTGCCGATGCGCCCGCCGCGCAGCACGAAGCTGCGCACCGCGCGCGGCGGGCCGTTGCGGGGCGGGGGGGCGTCGTCGGGCGTCGTCATCGGGGCGGGCTGCTGCGGTCGCGCGTGGGGAGCGCGCGGGGCGCGCATTGTCGCCGCGCCGGCGAAGCGGCGCGTCAGCGCCCGAGCAGCGAGGCCGGCAGTTCGATCTCGGCGGTCGACTCGAACGGCGCGCCGCCGATTCCCGGGCCGTGCATGCGCCCGCGCAGGCGCACGTCGAAGCGCCGCCGCTCGCCGCTGGCCAGGCCGATGACCTGGCGCACCACGGCCCAGGCCGACACCGAGGCCGGCACCGTCAGCACTGTCTCGCCGAAGGCGGGCACCTGACCGCGCTCGGGGCTCACGCCGAACGCGAACGACTGGCCGCCGACGTCGAGGTCGAGCGACACCCCCTGGAACTCGAGCGGCACCTCGTTCGGGTTCTGCACGCGCAGCTTGACCGCAAGGCGCATCTCCAGCCCCTCGCCGGGCAGCGGCTCGACGCCGACCAGGTTCACGCGCAGCGGCTCGCGGCCGAGCACACCGGCACAGCCGCCGAGGCCGGCCAGCGCGAACGCGGCCACGGCGGCCATGCTGCGGCGACACCAGCTGCGCCTGTCCATCGACGGTCTCCGGGGGTGATCCATGCGGCAGTCTAGCGCCCGGCCGCGCTACACTTGCATGGCTTGCGGGTGTAGTTCAATGGCAGAACGGAAGCTTCCCAAGCTTCATACGAGGGTTCGATTCCCTTCACCCGCTCCAGATGTCGAGGGCCGCCGCGTGCGGCCCTCATCGTTGCGGTGCCACCGTGGCGCCGGCCGCGGGGAGCGCGCATGAACACCACACCGTACCAACTGCTGCGCGTCGGCCACACGGCCGACCTGTCGTCGTCGCCGTGGGGGCCGTTCGAAGTGCACGCCTGCGCCGACCTCGACGCGGCCGCGGCCGCGCTGCGCGAGCGCCACGTCGACGCGCTGTGCCTGGCGCCGGCCACCGACGGCGACGCGCAGCGGCTGCTGCACTGGAGCGCGCTGTCGCACGCGACGCTCGACGCCGCCGTCGTCGTCGCGGTGCCCGTCGTGACGCCGTCGCTGGCGGTGCCGCTGCTCGAGCGCGGCGTGCAGGACGTGCTGGCCCACGCCGAGGCCAGCGCGCTGACGCTGGCGCGCTCGCTGCGGCTGGGCATCGAGCGCAAGGCGATCGAGCGTGCGGCGCGCAAGGCCTACGCGACCGACCTCGCCAGCGGCCTGCCGAACCACGCGCAGCTGCTCGAGCACATGACGCACCTGCTCGCGCTGCGCGAGCGCGAACCGGCGCCGATGGCGCTGCTGGTGCTGCGCATCGAGGGGCTGGCCACCGTGGCGGGCAACCTCGGCGTCGAGGCGGCCAACGTGCTGCGGCGCAAGGCCGCGGTGCGGCTGCGTGCGGGCCTGCGCGCGAGCGACGTCGTCGCGGCGCTGGGCAGCGACACGTTTGCGGTGCTGCTGGCGTGGATCGACGAGCACGCGTCGAGCCGGCTGGTGGCCGACAAGCTCGTCACCGCGCTGCAGCAGCCGTTCACGGTGGCCGGCACGACGGCGACGCTGGCCGTCAGCGTCGGCATCGGCGACTACCCCGAGCACGGGCGCGACGCCGACTCGCTGCTGCGCCGCGCGATCGGCCAGGCCACCGCGGCGGCGAGCGTCGGGCGCGCCGGTTTCGCGAACCGCGTCGAGCGCGGTGCCGCGACGGCGGCCAACGACGAGCTGCCGCCGGCCTTCTGAGTGGCGGGCGGCCGCGCGATCAGCGCAGGTCGAACGCGACGAAGCGCCCGTCGTCGTGCACCGCGCGCGGCCCGGCGGCGCGCAGCCGCTGCGCGAAGCGCGGGTACAGCTGCAGCCACCAGTCGCACGCGGCGGCGACGACGACGAACTGCAGCCCCTGCGCACGCTGGCGCTCGAGCTCGGCCAGCGCCGCGGCGTCGTCGGCCGGCGCGCCGCCGTATTCGCCGTCGTGTTCGACGAAGGGCACGCGCGTGCGCCGCGGCAGCACCTGCAGACTGCCCCACGCGTCGTCGTCGATCAGCGCGTAGCGGCTGCCGGGCGGCACGACGGCCATCAGCTCGTCGAAGCATTCGGCGGCCCAGTGGTCGCCGAGCCGCCACGCGCTGTCGAACACCTCGTCGAGCGCGACGTGGCGCGCGGGGTCCTCGTCGCCGGTGCGCTCGAGGCAGACGACCTCCCACGCCGACAGGTCGCGCCGGATGCGAAAGCCCGCGGCGTACAGCCGCTCGATCATCGCGCGCGTGCGCTCGCGGCCGAGCTGGCGCTCGTGCAGCTCGGTGACGATGCGCGTGAACGGCCGCAGGTCCATGATCGGCAGCAGCGCGTGCTCGCCGCCCTCGATGTCCATCACGAGCAGGGTCGGGCGCAGGCGCTCGATCACGGCGTTGAGCGGACGCACCGGCACCTCGACGACGCGCGTCGCGCCGGCACCGGGCTCGGCCGACGAGGCCCAGAACGCGTCGTGCAGGTAGAACGGACGCACGCCCTCGCGCTCACCGAGCATGCACATCTGCAGCTGCGGCGCGACGCCGTTGAGCCGGTACGTCGTGCGGATGCGCGGCTCGAGCTCGGGGTTGGCCTCGAACGTGTGCACGCGGTCGCTGCCGATGCGCTGCGCGCAGAACGTCGACAGCAGCCCGACGCCGGTGCCCAGCTCGAGCACGACGTCGTCGGGCTGCAAGGTGGCCGCCAGCGCGCGCAGCTCGGGCGCCTCGTAGGTGCCGGTGCGCATCGCCTCGCGCACCGCGGGGTCGAGGTCGTCGCCGACCTCGAGCTTGACACCGGCGATCTCGACGATGTCGGGCGCGTTCAACGGTTCAGGTCGCCGAGGCAGAGGTACTTGATCTCGACGTAGTCGTCGATGCCGTGGTGCGAGCCCTCGCGCCCGAGGCCCGACTGCTTGACGCCGCCGAACGGCACCTCGGCGGTCGAGATCAGCCCGGTGTTGATGCCGACCATGCCGTACTCGAGCGCCTCGGCGACGCGGAAGATGCGCCCGATGTCGCGGCTGTAGAAGTAGCTCGCCAGCCCGAACTCGGTCGCGTTCGCGAGCGCGATCGCCTCGGCCTCGGTCTCGAAGCGGAACACCGGCGCCACGGGGCCGAAGGTCTCCTCCTTCGCGCACAGCATCTCGCTGGTGACGTCGGCGAGCACGGTGGGGGTGTAGAAGCGCTCGCCGATGCGCGTGCCGCCGACGACGACCTTCGCGCCCTTCGCGACGGCGTCGGCCACGTGGGCTTCGACCTTCGCGATCGCGTGGTCGTCGATCAGCGGGCCCTGCGTGACGCCGGCCTCGAAGCCGCTGCCGACCTTGATCGACTTCGAGCGCTCGGCGAGCTTGGCGACGAAGGCGTCGTAGACGCCGGCTTGCACGTACAGCCGGTTCGCGCACACGCAGGTCTGGCCGGCGTTGCGGTACTTGCTGATCATCGCGCCTTCGACGGCGCTGTCGAGGTCGGCGTCGTCGAACACGATGAACGGCGCGTTGCCGCCGAGCTCGAGGCTGATCTTCTTGATCGTCGGCGCGCACTGTGCGGCGAGGATGCGGCCGACCTCGGTCGAGCCGGTGAAGCTCAGGTGCCGAACGACGTCGCTCGCGCACAGCACCTTGCCGATCGCGATCGAGTTCGCGCTGTCGGCGCTGAGCACGTTGAGCACGCCGGCGGGCATGCCGGCGCGCTGCGCGAGCTCGGCCGCCGCGAGCGCCGACAGCGGCGTCTGCTCGGCCGGCTTGATGACGACGGGGCAGCCGGCAGCCAGCGCCGGCGCGACCTTGCGCGTGATCATCGCGATCGGGAAGTTCCACGGCGTGATCGCGGCGCACACGCCGATCGGCTGCTTGATCACGAGGTAGCGCTTGGCGGGGTCGGTGGTCGGGATCGTCTCG
This sequence comes from Calidifontimicrobium sp. SYSU G02091, assembly GCF_022631395.1. Classification (NCBI taxonomy): domain Bacteria; kingdom Pseudomonadati; phylum Pseudomonadota; class Betaproteobacteria; order Burkholderiales; family Sphaerotilaceae; genus Azohydromonas; species Calidifontimicrobium sp. SYSU G02091. The sequence continues at coordinate 29,567 of NZ_JALBGB010000006.1, read as the reverse complement.
CCGTAGATGCGCTTGGCTTCTTCGGCGAACCACTCGACGAAGCTCGCGCCGTAGACGACTTCGCCCCTGGCCTCGGCCAGCGGCTTGCCCTGCTCGGCGGTCATGATGCGTGCGAGGTCGTCGGCGTGCTGGTGCAGCAGGCGGAACCACTGCATCAGGATCGCCGCGCGCTCCTTGGCCGTCTTCGCGCGCCACGCCGGCCAGGCGCGGTTGGCGGCGGCGATCGCCGCCTCGGCGTCGGCCGGCCCGCAGTTGGCGACATCGGCGAGCTTCAGCCCGGTGGCCGGGTCGGTGACGGCAAAGCGCGCACCGCCGCCGACCCACGCGCCGTCGATCAGCGCGTCGGTCTTCAGCAGCGTCGCGTCGGCGAGCGTCGACAGCGGGGAAGTCTTCATGTCCATCGGAGTCTCCTGGATTCCGTTCAGCGCAGTTTGGTCAGCGCAGCTCGTACTCGAAGGTGCTGACCACGCGCAGCCGCTTCGTGCGCGAGCTGCCGTCGTCGAAGCCCTGGCCGTCGCTGCCGCTGATCGTGATCACGCCTTGGTTGGCGTTCTTCAGCTTGCCGAGCTGTGCACCGGCCTCGCCGGCGAACTTGAGCGCCTGCTCGCGCGCGTTGCGCGTGGCCTCGGCGAGCAGCGGCGCCTTGACGTCGTTGAAGCCGCGCAGCTGGTAGCGTGGGCCGGGGCCGCCGGGGCCGTCGTCGTTGCCGGTCAGCTGCACGCCGGCCTGGATCAGAGGGTCGACGGCGAGCGCCGCGGCCTCGACGGCGGCCACGCGCGCCGTCTTGACGACGACGCGGCCGACGCCGTTGAAGCGCAGCGGCTGGTTGCCCTGCGCGTACTCGCGCGCGAACAGGTCCTGCACCTGCAGCGGGCGCACCTCGATCTCGGTGTCGGCGAAGCCCTGCGCGCGCAGGAACTCGACGACGCGGTCGCGGTCGTCGGCGAGCGCCTTCTGCACCGCGCCGAACTCGTTGCCGCCGCGGCGGAACGCCAGCGTCCAGGTCGCGAAGTCGCTCTCGACGTCCTTCTCGGCCAGCCCCTTGACGGTGACGGAGCGGTCGGCCATGCGAAAACGCTCGAGCCCGGTGCCGACGAGGAAGCCGGCCAACATCAGCCCCGCCGCCAGCAGCAGCGCGGCGACCATGCGGGCGAGCGGCGCGTCGTTCATCGGGTGGGACACGGGTCGTCGAAACGGAACCCGATTACACCGCAGCCACCTGACTCGCCGATGGCGGGCTAGAATTTGGTTGATTCAACCAACAGCGTGACATGCAATCGGCTGGAAGGCGAGCGATGGAAACGGTGGGGCTGTTCGAGGCCAAGACGCACCTGTCGGAACTGATCGCGCGCGCCGAGCGCGGCGAGGAGGTCGTGATCACGCGTCACAACAAGCCTGTGGCCAAGCTGGTGCCGGTCGGCAGCACGGAGCCCGACGCGGCCGCGCGGCGCGCCGCGGTCGACGCGCTGCTGCGCTCGGCGCGCGGCCGTCGGCTCGGCCTCGACTGGAAGGCGCTGCGCGACGAGGGCCGCCGGTGAGCATGCCGGCGGGCGGGTTCGTGCTCGACAGTTCGGTCGCGCTCGGCGCCTTCTTCGAGGACGAGCAGGACGCGTACTCGATCGCCGTATGGCAGTCGCTCGACGAGGCACAGGCCTTCGTGCCGGCACTGTGGCACCTCGAGATGGGCAACATTCTGTCGCGCGCGCTGCGTGCAGGGCGGATCACGCCCGATGCGATCGACGACAGCTGGGACCGCATCCGCGTCGTCGGTCTGCGGGTGCTGCCGCTTGCCGCCGACGCGCGCCACTGGGCGCAGCGCGCGGCCGACTGGGGCCTTTGCGCCTACGATGCCTGCTACCTCGACGCGGCGCTGCAGCAGCGCCTGCCGCTGGCGACCAGGGACCGCCAGCTCGCCGACACCGCGCGCCGCATCGGCGTGCCGATCTACCTCGCCCACCTTCAATTCGAACCTTCGACCCGCTGACCGACGATGAAAGCCGCCGAGATCCGCTCCACGTTCCTCAAGTTCTTCGAGTCCAAGGGTCACACCATCGTGCCTTCGAGCCCGGTGGTGCCCGGCGACGACCCGACGCTGCTGTTCACCAACGCCGGGATGAACCAGTTCAAGGACGTGTTCCTCGGCTTCGACAAGCGGCCGTACACGCGCGCCGCGACCGCGCAGAAGTGCATCCGCGCCGGCGGCAAGCACAACGACCTCGAAAACGTCGGCTACACGGCGCGCCACCACACGTTCTTCGAGATGCTGGGCAACTTCAGCTTCGGCGACTACTTCAAGCGCGATGCGCTCGTCTACGCGTGGGAGCTGCTGACCGAGCACTTCAAGCTGCCGGCCGACCGCCTGTGGGCGACCGTCTACGCCGAGGACGACGAGGCGTACGACATCTGGGTCAAGGTCATCGGCCTGCCCGCCGAACGCGTCGTGCGCATCGGCGACAACAAGGGCGGCCGCTACCAGAGCGACAACTTCTGGATGATGGGCGACACCGGCCCGTGCGGGCCGTGCAGCGAGATCTTCTACGACCACGGTCCCGAGGTCGCCGGCGGCCCGCCGGGGTCGCCCGACGCCGACGGCGACCGCTACATCGAGATCTGGAACAACGTCTTCATGCAGTTCAACCGCACCGAAGACGGCCAGATGCACCGCCTGCCCAAGCCGAGCGTGGACACCGGCATGGGTCTCGAGCGGCTGGCCGCGGTGCTGCAGCACGTGCACAGCAACTACGAGATCGACCTGTTCGCGAACCTGCTCGCGGCCACGCGCGACGCCGTGCAGGCCGCCGGCGGCCCGAGGGTGGCCGACCTGCAGACGCCGAGCCTGAAGGTCATCGCCGACCACATCCGCGCGTGCAGCTTCACGGTCGCCGACGGCGTGATCCCCGGCAACGAGGGCCGCGGCTACGTGCTGCGCCGCATTGCGCGGCGCGCGATCCGCCACGGCTACAAGCTCGGCGCGCGCAGGCCCTTCTTCCACACGCTGGTGGCGCCGCTCGCCGCCGAGATGGGCGACGCCTACCCCGAGCTGCGGCGCGACCTTGTGCGCATCACCGACGTGCTCAAGCAGGAGGAGGAGCGCTTCTTCCAGACCATCGCCAACGGGATGGAGATCCTCGAGGGCGAGCTCTCGCGCGGCACGAAGCAGCTCGACGGCGAGCTCGCATTCAAGCTGCACGACACCTACGGCTTCCCGCTCGACCTGACGGCCGACGTGTGCCGCGAGCGCGGCGTGACGGTCGACGAGGCGGGCTTCCACGCCGCGATGAACCGCCAGCGCGAGCAGGCGAGGGCGGCGGCCAAGTTCAAGATGGCGCAGGGGCTCGAATACACCGGCGACGCGACCGCGTTCCACGGCTACGAGCACCTGGTGTGCGAACACAGCAAGGTCGTCGCGCTGTACGTCGATGGCACGCCGGTCGTGAAGGCGCGCGCGGGCGACGACGTCGTCGTCGTACTCGACCACACGCCGTTCTACGCCGAGAGCGGCGGCCAGGTCGGCGACCGCGGCGAGCTGCGCAACGCGCGCTCGCGCGTCGTCGTCGACGACACCGTCAAGGTGCAGGCCAGCGTGCACGGCCACCAGGGCCGCATCGTCGAGGGCGAGGTCGAGCTCGGCGACGTGTTCGTCGCGCGCGTGGACGCCGAGCGGCGCGCGCGCACCATGCGCCACCACAGCGTCACGCACCTGATGCACAAGGCGCTGCGCGAGGTGCTCGGCGGCCACGTGCAGCAGAAGGGCTCGCTCGTCAACGACGAGCACACGCGCTTCGACTTCAGCCACCCGGCGCCGATGACGCCGCAGCAGATCGCGCAGGTCGAGGCGCTGGTCAACGCCGAGATCCTCGCCAACGCGGCGACGCAGGCGCGCGTCGTGCCGCTGGACGAGGCGCAGAAGATGGGCGCGGTGATGCTGTTCGGCGAGAAGTACGGCGAGACGGTGCGCGTGCTCGACATCGGCTCGAGCCGCGAGCTGTGCGGCGGCACGCACGTCGCGCGCACCGGCGACATCGGCCTGTTCAAGATCGTGATGGAAACCGGCGTCGCCGCCGGCGTGCGCCGCGTCGAGGCCGTCGCGGGCGACCGCGCGCTCGCGTACCTGCAGCGGCTCGAGGCGACGCTCGACGGCGTGGCCGCCGCGCTGAAGGTCGCGCCGGCCGAGGCGCCGCAGCGCGTCGCGGCCGTGCTCGAGCACGTGCGTGCGCTCGAGAAGGAGGTCGCGGCGCTCAAGGGCCGGCTTGCCAGCGCGCAGGGCGACGAACTCGTCGCGCAGGCCGTCGACGTCAAGGGCGTCAAGGTGCTCGCCGCGACGCTCGACGGCGCCGATGCGAAGACGCTGCGCGAGACGCTCGACAAGCTCAAGGACAAGCTCAAGACCGCCGCGATCGTGCTGGCCACGGTCGACGGCGGCAAGGTGCAGCTCGCCGCCGGCGTGACGGCCGACCGCACGGGCAAGGTCAAGGCCGGCGAGCTCGTCAATTTCGTCGCGCAGCAAGTCGGCGGCAAGGGCGGCGGCAAGCCCGACCTGGCGATGGCCGGCGGAACGGATGCCGCCGCGCTGCCGCGCGCGCTGGCGTCCGTCGCCGGCTGGGTCGGCGAGCGCGTGTAGGGCGACCGGCCACGCCGTCACGCGGCCGACGCGGCGCGGTCATCGCGCCGTCATCGGCCGTGCCGAGCATCGCCGCCATCTCGACGGACGGCGGCGATGGCGAAGAAGGCGACGGTCGATCTGGTGTACTTCAACGCCGGCGGCGGCCACCGCGCCGCCGCGCAGGCGCTCGAGGCCGTGATCCGCGCGCAGCGCCGGCCGTGGACGGTGCGGCTGGTCAACCTGACGCAGGTGCTCGACCCGCAGGGGCTGTTTCGCAAGCTCACCGGCTTCGACCCCGAGGACCTGTACAACAAGCGCCTGCAGCGCGGCTGGACGCTCGGGCTCGCACACGAGCTCAAGCTGCTGCAGGCCGGAATCCGCCTCGCGCACCCGACGCTGGTGCGCACGCTGCAGCAGCACTGGCTGCGCACCGAGCCCGACCTCGTCGTCTCGCTGGTGCCTAACTTCAATCGGGCACTGTACGACAGCGTCGCCGGCGCCTTGCCCGGCGTGCCGTTCGTGACCGTGATGACCGACCTCGCCGACCACCCGCCGCGGTTCTGGATCGAGGCCGGGCAGCGCCAGCACCTGGTGTGCGGCACGCCGCAGGCGCTGGCGCAGGCGCGCGCTGCCGGCTACGCGCCGCCGCAGCTGCACCTGACGTCGGGGATGATTCTGCGCCCCGACTTCTACGCGCCACCCGCGGTCGACCGCGACGCCGAGCGCCGCCGCCTGGGCCTGGCCGGCCACGGGCCGGTGGGCGTCGTGCTGTTCGGCGGCCACGGCTCGCGCGCGATGCTCGGCATCGCGCGGCGGCTCGCCGACCGGCCGCTGATCCTGATGTGCGGCCACAACCGCGAGCTCGCACAGCGGCTGCGCGAGCTGCCGGCCACCTCACCGCGCGTCGTCGTCGAGTTCACGCCCGACGTCGCGTACTGGATGCGGCTGGGCGACTACTTCGTCGGCAAGCCGGGGCCGGGCAGCCTCAGCGAGGCGGTGCACTGCGGGCTGCCCGTCGTCGTCACGCTCAACCGCTGGACTATGCCGCAGGAGCGCTACAACGCGCAGTGGGTGCGCGAGCAGGGTGTCGGCGTCGTGCACCGCAGCTTCGCGACGGTGCGCGAGGCGGTCGACGACGTCGTCGCGCGCCTGCCCGAACTTCAGGCAGCGGTGCGCCGCATCGACAACCGCGCCGTGTTCGAGGTGCCCGAGATCCTGCACGACGTGATGGTCATGGCCGAGCGCCCTGCCGCGGCGCTGCCCGCGCCGGCGCTGGCCGGCGGCGCGTGAGGCGCGTCAGCGGCCGCCTTCGCGCCGCCGCAGCTGCTCGCGCATCTGCTCGCACGCGTCGGGCCGCGGCGTGACGGCGGCCGCGCGCCATTCGTCGGCGACGAGGCCCGCGACCGGCTCGCCGAACATCACGACGCGCAGCGGCAGCGCCGGCGGCAGGTGCAGCGGTACGCCGCGGTCGCGCGACGCGTGCTGCGCGCCGGTGAGCAGCAGCACGTCGCGGCCGCCGGCGTCGGCGGCCAGCGCGGCGACGGTGTCTGCCATCGCGCGGTCGCGCGCGATCTGGATGCGCACCATGCCCGGTTCCTGGCTCGCCGGCAGCATCCCGCAGTGGCCGTCGCGCACCTCGCGCGCGAGCAGCGCGCGCACGCCGTCGGCGACCTGCGCGTCGAGCGTCTCGTCGCGCATCGCGTCGCGCATCGCGCCGCGCGGCAGGTTGCCGCCGTGCACCGGCACGCGCGCGCGCACGGCGTTCATCACGACCGCGGAATAGGCCTCCCACGGCCAGCCGTTCCACGCGAGCGCCTCGCGCACCTGCGCCTCGCCCGCGTCGGGCGGCAGGCCGCGCGTGTCGCGGCCGCGGTCAGCCATTTCGAGCACGACGGCGGCCAGCGTGCCGGCCGCGGCGCGGTCGCGCACCTCGTCGGCGACCTGGCGCTGCTGGTCGGGCTGGTCGTGCTGTTCGCCGAAGATCAGCACGGCGGCCGGGGCCACAGGCGAGGCCGCGGCGAGGATCCCCGCGAGCGCGGTGGCGATCGCAAGATGCGTCGGACGCAGCGGTGGACGGCGTGGGGTCGGGCGGTGCATGCAGCCAGCATACCTGCGACACTGTCGACCATGACGACGCCCCCGCCACCGACCAGTTCCGAAGCCGAGATCGACGCGCTCGAGACCGTGTGCGAGCGGCTCGCGGGCTTCAACCTCGACGTCTCGCTCGAGTGGGTCGACGGCTTCATGACGGCGCTGCTCGCCGGCCCGCGCACCGTGATGCCCAGCGAGTGGCTGCCGGCGATGTTCGGCGACGCGTTCGAGCGCACCTTCGCCGATCCCGACGACGTGCGCCAGGCGATGGCTGCGCTGATGGGCCGCTGGAACGTGGTCGCGCGCCAGCTCGACCCCGAGGCGCTGCTCGACGAGCCCGACCGCTTGCGGCTCGCGCCGCTGATGTCCGACCTCGGCGACGAGTCGCGCGCGCGCCTGCTCGCCGAATGCGCGTTGAGGGAGGCCGACATCGCGCGGCTGCCGCCCACTGGCGCCATCTGGGCCGAGGGCTTCCTCGATGCGACACAGGCTTTCGCGCAGGACTGGCCCGAGCCCGACGTATCGACCGACGACGGCCGCTTCTACGGCGACGCGCTGATGGGCGTCGTCGCGCTGACGCTCGGCGAGGCCGAACTCGCGCAGTATCTCGCCGAGCACTACCCCGGCCAGACGCTCGACCGCGACGACCTGATCGACGAGGCCTGCTACGCGGTGCAGGACCTGCGCGTGTACTGGCTGGACCACGCACCGCGGCCCGAGACGGTGCGCGTTGCGCCGAAGCCGGGCCGCAACGACCCGTGCCCCTGCGGCAGCGGCAAGAAGTACAAGAAGTGCTGCGGCGCCGCGACGCTGCACTGAGCGCCCGGCCACGGTATCGCGCCGGCGTCAGCCGTACGACAGCGGCTGCGCCTTGCCCCAGAACACGCGGTACGAGAACACGGTGTAGCCGACGATCGCCGGCACCGTGACGGCGCAGCCGATCAGGATCACGGCGAGCGACTCGGGCGCGCTGGCGGCCTGCCAGATCGTCAGCCGGTCCATCACGACGTACGGGAACAGGCTGTAGGCGAGCCCGACGGCGCCGAGTACGAACACCGCGACGGTGCCGGCGAACGGTGCCCAGCACCAGCGGCCGAGCACGCGCGGCGAGTCGAGCACCCAGCGCACGCCGGCCAGCGCGACGAGCGTGGCCAGCGGGATCGGCATCAGTGCGATGAAGGCCGGCAGCGCGAACCACTTCGCGCGCACCGTCTCGCTGACCCACGGCGTCGCGACCGAGATCAGGCCCATGCCCAGCACCAGCGGCGGCCACGCCAGCTTGGCCCAGCGCACCGCGCGCTTCTGCAGCGCGCCGTCGGTCTTCATGATCAGCCAGCCGGCACCGAGCAGCACGTAGGCCGCCGGCAGCAGCAGCGCGATGACGGCGGCGAACAGCGTGTATTCCCAGCCCGGTGCGAAGCCGGTGATGTAGCGCCCGAGCATCCAGCCCTGCGACGCTGCGGCGAGTCCCGAGCCGGCGAAGAACGCGAAGTTCCACAGCGGCTTGTGCTCGTCGTGCGCCTTGGCGCGGAAGTCGAACGCGACGCCGCGCAGGATCAGGCCGACGAGCATCAGCGCCACCGGCAGGTACAGCGCGGTCAGCACCATGCCGTGTGCCTTCGGGAACGCGATCAGCAGGATGCCGACGCCGAGCACGAGCCAGGTCTCGTTGGCGTCCCAGAACGGGCCGATGCTGGCGATCATCGTGTCCTTCTCGGCGTCGGTCGCGCGGTGCAGCAGCAGGCCCACGCCGAGGTCGTAGCCGTCGAGCACGACGTAGGCCAGCATCGCGACCCCCATCAGGCCGAGGAAGACGATCGGCAGCGACTCGGCCCAGCTCATGCGGCGCTCCCGGCGGGCACGGCCTTCGGCGCCGGCGGCGCCGGCAGGTCCAGCGGCTTGGCCGCCATGTGCCGGATCACGGCGACGTAGGCGACGACGAGCGCCAGGTAGACCGTGACGTACAGCGCCAGCGTCAGCGCGATCATCGGCGCCGGCACGCGCGAGGCGACCTCGTCGATGCGCAGCAGCCCGTAGACCATGTACGGCTGGCGGCCGATCTCGGTGACGTACCAGCCGGCGACGGTGGCCACCCAGCCCGAGAAGCTCATCAACGCCAGCGCGCCCAGCAGCGGCCGCGGCAGCCGCTCGGCGACCCAGCCGCGGCGGCGGTACCACCACAGCCCGGCCCAGCTCGCCGCGAGCATCAAGAGCCCGGTGCCGACCATGATGCGAAAGCCGAAGAACACCGGCGCCACCGGCGGGTGCGAGCCGACGAACTCGTCGAGCCCGCGGATCTCGCCGTCGGGCTCGTGCGTGAGGATCAGGCTCGCGCCCTTCGGGATGCCGATCTCGAAGCGGTTTTCGCGCGCGGCCTCGTCGGGCCACGCGAACAGCAGCAGCGGCGCGCCGCGCTCGGTCTGCCAGACGCCTTCCATCGCCGCGACCTTCTGCGGCTGATGCTCGAACGTGTTCAGGCCGTGCAGGTCGCCGACGAGGATCTGCACCGGGATCAGCACCGCGCCGAGCGTCAGGCCGGCGCGCAGCACCTTCGGCGTCGCGACGTTGGCCTTGCCCTTGAGCACCTGCCACGCGCTGACGCCGGCGAGCAGGAACGCCACCGTCAGCCCCGAGGCGAGCAGCATGTGCGCGAGCCGGTACGGGAACGACGGGTTGAACACGACCTCGAGCCATGAAAGCACGAAGAACTCGCCGTCGCGGATCTCGAAGCCGGCCGGGGTGTGCATCCACGAGTTGAGGCTCAGGATCCAGAACGCGCTCAGCGTGGTGCCGAGGGCGACGAGGAACGTGGCCAGCAGGTGCACGCGTTCGCTGACGCGGCCGTGGCCGAACAGCATCACGCCGAGGAACGTCGCCTCGAGGAAGAACGCGGTCAGCACCTCGTAGCCGAGCAGCGGGCCGGCGATGTTGCCCACGCGCTCCATGAAGCCCGGCCAGTTGGTGCCGAACTGGAAGCTCATCACGATGCCGCTGACGACGCCGAGCGCGAAGCTGAGCGCAAACACCTTGGTCCAGAAGCGGTAGGCGCCGAGCCACGCGTCGTCGCGCGTCGCGATCCAGCGCCAGCGGAAGAACAGCAGCGTCCAGCCCAGCGCGATCGTGATCGTCGGGAACAGGATGTGGAACGTGATGTTGGCGGCGAACTGCATGCGCGCCAGGATCAGGGCGTCCATCGTCGTCGTCCTCTCAGGGTTTGAGCGCGACCGCGCCCTTGACCTTGCCGCTGAACTCGAGCAGGCGCTGCACCTTGGCGCCCATCGCCATCAGCTGCTCGAGCGTGCGGCGGTCGAGTCGCTGCACGTCGTCGAACCAAGTCATCATCAGCTCGATCAGCTCGTGCATACCGCGCATGCGCTCCTGCGCGATGCGGTCGGCCTCGTCGGTGGGCTCCTCGAGCAGCGCGTTGCGCAGCATCGACAGCGTCGGCTCGATCTCGCGCCGGCGGCGCTCCTCGGCGAGCGTGCGGAAGACCTCCCACGCGTCGTGCGGGGCCTCGAAGTATTCGCGGCGGTCGCCGGGCAGGTGGCGCAGCGTCACGAGCCGCCACGCCTGCAGTTCCTTGAGCCCCATGCTGACGTTGCTGCGGCTGAACTCCAGCTTCGTCGCGATGTCGTCGGCGTTCAGCGGCGTCGGCGACACGAAGATCAGCGCGTAGATCTGGCCCACGGTGCGGTTGATGCCCCAGCGACTGCCCATCTCGCCGAAGTGGGCGACGAAGCTGCGCACGAGTGGGGTCAGGTGGGTCACGGCGGGTTCCGGGGCAGGTGTCGAGCGACGACTCGGCGATTGTTGCGAGTTTCAGAAATTGCTGAAAATTGTGGTCTTTGTAGCGTCGTTGGCGGCGGGCCGCCGGCGGCATGGCGGCGCCGGGCCGGCCGCCGTGGCGGCCTGGGGTACATTGCGCGCCACCATGAGCGACTCGCCGGGCGCCACCCCTGCCGACGCCGCCGGCGACCTCGCCGGCCGCCACCTCGTCCTCGGCCTGACCGGCGGTGTGGCCTGCTACAAGGCCGCCGAGCTCACGCGCGAGCTCGTGAAGGCCGGCGCGACGGTGCAGGTCGTGATGACCGAGGCCGCCGAGCAGTTCATCACCGCGGTGACGATGCAGGCGCTGAGCAACCGCGCCGTCTACACGAGCCCCTGGGACGCGCGCGCGCCGAACAACATGGCGCACATCAACCTGACGCGCGAGGCCGACGCGGTGCTCGTCGCGCCGGCCAGCGCCGACTTCATCGCGAAGCTCGCGCAGGGCCGCGCCGACGACCTGCTCAGCCTCGCCTGCCTCGCGCGGCCGATCGGGCGTTGCGCGCTGCTGGTGGCGCCGGCGATGAACCGCGAGATGTGGGCGCACCCGGCGACGCAGCGCAACGTCGCGCAGATCGCCGCCGACGGCGCCGTCGTGCTCGGCCCCGCGAGCGGCGACCAGGCCTGCGGCGAAGTCGGCGACGGGCGCATGCTCGAGCCCGACGAGATCCGCGACGACGTGATCGCGTTCTTTCAGCCGAAGGTGCTCGCCGGGCGCAAGGTGCTCGTGACCGCCGGGCCCACCTACGAACCGATCGACCCGGTGCGCGGCATCACCAACCTGTCGAGCGGCAAGATGGGCTTCGCCATCGCGCGCGCGGCGGCCGAGGCGGGCGCCGAGGTGACGCTGGTGGTCGGGCCGGTCGCGTTGCCCACGCCACGCGGCGTGCGGCGCCTCGACGTGCGTACTGCGCAGCAGATGCACGACGCGGTGCTGCCGCTCGCGCCGGGCCACGACGTATTCGTCGCCACCGCGGCGGTGGCCGACTGGCGCCCGGCGCAGGCCGCCGAGCGCAAGCTGAAGAAGTCCGACGGCCACGACGCGCCGACGGTCGCGATGGCCGCCAACCCCGACATCCTCGCCGCCGTCGCGCGGCTGCCGAACGCGCCGTACTGCGTCGGCTTCGCCGCCGAGAGCCACGACCTCGCGCAGCACGCGCGCGACAAGCGCGTGCGCAAGGGCGTGCCGCTCGTCGTCGGCAACCTGGGCCCGGCAACGTTCGGCCGCGACGACAACGCGCTGCTGCTCGTCGACGCGCACGGCGAGCGCGAGATGGGCCCCGGCACCAAGCTCGCGCTGGCGCGCGCACTCGTGCGCGAGATCGCGCAACGCCTGCCAGCGAAGGACGCCGCATGACGACGATCGACCTGAAAGTGCTCGACGAGCGCGTCGCCGACGCGCTGCCCGCCTACGCGACGCCCGGCAGCGCCGGGCTGGACCTGCGCGCGTGCCTCGACGCGCCGCTGAAGCTCGACCCCGGGCAGACGGCGCTGATCCCCACCGGCATCGCGATCCACATCGGCGACGCGGGACTGGCCGCACTGATCCTGCCGCGCTCGGGGCTGGGCCACAAGCACGGCATCGTGCTCGGCAACCTCGTCGGCCTGATCGACAGCGACTACCAGGGCCCGCTGATGGTCAGCTGCTGGAACCGCGGCCACGCGCCGTTCGTCGTCGAGCCGCTCGAGCGCATCGCGCAGCTCGTGATCGTGCCGGTGGTGCAGGCGCGGTTCCGCCGCGTCGAGTCGTTCGAGGCGTCGCACCGCGGCGAGGGCGGGTTCGGCTCGACCGGCAAGGCCTGAGCGCCGCTACTTCGGCGCGAGCAGCAGCCGCGCGCCGAGCACGACCATCAGCGTGCCGCTGGTGCGAAACAGCGCGCGCACCGCGCGGTCGCTGCGGCGCAGCGCGTCGCTGAGGTGGCCGGCGGCGAGGCCCGCGAGCGCCTGCACGCCGATGCCGAGCACCGAGAACGCGAGGCCGAGCGCGACCGCGTCGGCCACCGGCGTCGTGCTGGCGGCCGGCACGAACTGCGGCAGGAACGCGAGGAAGAACAGCGCGAGCTTCGGGTTCAGCAGCGCCGACAGCGAGCCCTGCCAGAACAGCCGCCCCGCGTCGAGCCGGTCGCGCGCGGCGTGCACGTCCAGGTGCGGCGCGGCGCGCCACATCTGCACGCCGATCCACAGCAGGTACAGCGCGCCGGCCACCTTCAGCGCGACGAACGCCGTCTCGGACGCGCGCAGCAGCACCGACACGCCGAACGCGGCCAGCAGCGTGTGCGCCGCCAGCCCGACCGACAGTCCCGCGGCCGACACCAGGCCGGCACGCGGCCCCTGCGCGAGCGCGCGCGAGACGACGTAGACCATGTCGGGGCCGGGCGTCATCGCCAGCGCGAGCGACGCAGCGAGGAACAGCCCCCAGGCGATGTCGGGCGACATTGGCGGCCGCGCGCGTCAGTGCCGCGTCGCGCTCGACGGCGCCACCGGCAGCACGCTGACGTCGGGCGTGCCGACGCTGCGCGCCTCGATCTCGGCGGCGGTGGCCTCGCGCACGTCGCGCACCTTGATGTGCAGCCGCAGCGCCATGCCGGCCAGCGGGTGGTTGCCGTCGAGCACGACGTGCTCGGGGTAGACCTCGGTGACGGTGTAGACGCGGTCGCGCGGCATGCCCGGCGTCGTCGCGCCCTCGGGAAGGCCCTCGAAGGACATGCCGGGCGCGACGTTGTCCGGGAACAGCGCGCGGGCCTCGAAGCACACCAGCGCGGGGTCGTAGTCGCCGAACGCGTGCTGGGGTTCGAGCTGCAGGCGGACCTCGTCGCCGACGGCGTGGCCGGCCAGCGCTTCTTCGACTTGGGGCAGCAGGTCGTCGCCGCCGAAGAAGAACTCGACCGGGGCGGTCAGTTCGTCGATGGGCTGGTTCTGTGCGTTCGACAGCGTCCACGTGAGGCTGACGACGCAAGGAGCGGTGATGCGCATGAAGGCATGATGGCACAAGCCGCGCGAGCGCCGACAATGCTCGCGTGAGCCTACCGATCGACGCCCCGACCCCGCTGCTCGGCGGGCTGAGCCCGGCCGCCTTCATGCGCCGCCACTGGCAGAAGAAACCGCTGCTGGTGCGCCAGGCGCTGCCCGGCGTTGCGCCGCCGTTGCCGCGCGCGGCGCTGTTCGCGCTGGCCGCGCGCGACGACGTCGAGTCGCGCCTCGTCGTGCGCGACGGCGCGCGCTGGGCGCTGCGCCACGGGCCGCTGCCGCGGCGCGCGCTGCCGCCGCTCGCGCAGCCGCGCTGGACGCTGCTCGTGCAGGGGCTGGACACGCACGTCGACGCCGCGCACGCGCTGCTCGCGCGCTTTCGCTTCGTCCCGCAGGCGCGGCTCGACGACGTGATGATCTCGTACGCGACCGACGGCGGCGGCGTCGGGCCGCACGTCGACTCGTACGACGTGTTCCTCGTGCAGGTGCACGGGCGGCGGCGCTGGCGCTGGGGGCCGGTGGCCGACGCGTCGCTCGTGCCCGGCGTGCCGCTGAAGATCCTGCGCCGCTTCACGCCCGAACACGACGAGGTTCTCGAGCCCGGCGACCTGCTGTACCTGCCGCCGGGCTGGGGCCACGACGGCGTCGCGGTGGGCGAGTGCATGACGTGCTCGGTCGGCTTTCGTGCGCCGCGGCACGACGAGCTGCTGCGCGAGCTGCTGCAGCGGCTGGCCGACGGCGTCGACGACGACGCGCGCCTGTATCGCGACCCCGGGCAGCGCGCGACGCCGACGCCCGGCGAGGTGCCCGCCGCGCTGTCGGCGCACGCGCGCGCGCAGCTGCAGGCGCTGCTGCGCGAGACGCAGCGGCTCGACGCCGCGCTGGGCGAGTGGCTCAGCGAGCCGAAGCCGCAGGTGTGGTTCGCACCGGGCGGCGCCTGGCGGCCGGGGCAAGCCCTGCGGCTGGACCGCCGCACGCGCATGCTGTACGACGCGCGGCACCTGTTCGTCAACGGCGAGTCGTTCCGCGCCGGCGGCCGCGACGCAAGGCTGCTGCGCCGGCTCGCCGACGCCGGGCGTCTCGACGCCGCGCAGACGGCACGCCTGTCGCCCGAGGCTGCCGCGCTCGTCGCCGACTGGGTCGCGGCCGGCTGGCTGCATCCCGACGACGCACAAGCTGCAGGAGGGGCACGATGACCGAGACCCCGCGCGCACCGATCGACAGCCGGCAGGCGTTTCGCGCCGCCGTGATCGCGCTCGCGTCGGCCGCCGACGGCGAGCGCGCGCCGGTCGAGTGGTGGTGGTGCGACGCCGACTTCGCCGACTGGCCGCTCGACGCCCCGGCGCTGATCGCCGCGCTCGGCGCATGGCTCGCGCGCCCGGGTCGGCAGCTCACGCTGCTGGCCTGCGGCTTCGACGAACTCGTGCGCCGGCACCCGCGTTTCGTCGCATGGCGGCGCCACCAGGCGCATCGCGTGCTCGGGCGCGAGGTCGCTGTCGACGCGTCGCAGATGCCGACGCTGTTCGTCGCGCGCGCGCCGCAGGGCTTCGAAGTGCTCGAACGCGTGCGCTGGCGCGGCGTGTGGTTCGATGGGGCCGAAGACTGGCGGCAGCGGCGCGAAATCGTCGATGCGCTGCAGCAGCAGTCGGTGCCTTCGTTCGCGGCGACGACGCTGGGGCTGTAGGAAGTTTCTAAGGAATTTCCCGAATCTGGATAGAATCGCAGGTTGACCACGTTGGTGCACGTCTGCCGTGCCCCGCCGCGGCTATCCCCAACCTGCCACAACACTCGAGGATGAAGATGAACAAGTCGCTCCTGCTGGCCTCGCTGTTCGCGGCCGTCGCGCTGACCGCGTGCGGCAAGAAGGAAGAAGCCCCCGCGCCGGCTCCGGCGCCGGTGGCCGCTCCGGCTCCGGCCCCGGCGCCGGTGGCTGAAGCGGCGTCGGAAGCCGCTTCGGCGGTGGGTGCCGCCGCCGACGCCGCCGCGTCGGCCGTCGGCGCGGCTGCCGACGCCGCGGCCTCGGCCGTCGGCGCGGCGGCTTCGGCCGTCGGCAAGTAAGCGGCGCGCGGTGCCGGCGCCCGCGCCGGCACGGTGCACGACGGGCCGCCCTGCGGGGCGGCTTTTTCATGCCCGGGTGTCGCGCGGCGCGGTCACGCCAAGCCCAGCCAGTCGCAACCGTCGTCGGCATCGGCGACGGTGACGTCCGCCGCATCGGCACCGAGCGCGTCGGCCAAGGCCTGGGCGGCCAGTTCCGGGCGGTTGTTGTGCACGCTCAGGTGCGCGGCGACGACGTGCCGCAGCGCGCCGTGCGCGCAGCGCCGCAGCAGCGCCGCGGCCTGGTCGTTGGCGAGGTGACCGCGGTCGCCGCCGATGCGCCGCTTCAGGAACGCCGGGTACGGGCCGTCGGCGAGCAGGCCGCGGTCGTGGTTGCATTCGAGCAGGAGGGCGTCGCAGCCTGCGACCTGCGCCTCGATCCCGTCGTCGAACGAACCGAGGTCGGTCAGCAGTGCGAGGCGGCGTGCGCCGTCGCCGACCGTCAGCTGCAGCGGCTCGCGCGCGTCGTGGGGCACCGCGAACGGGCGCAGTTCCAGCGCGCCGACGGCGATCGCGTCGCCGTGACGCGCCACGCGCAGAGACGGCGGCACGTCGGCGTCGCCGAGAGCAGCGGCGATCGCGTCGCGCGTGCCCGCACTCATCCACAGCGGCGTGCCGTGGCGGCGCGCCAGCGCGAGCGCGCAGCCCACGTGGTCGCCATGCTCGTGCGTGACGAACACCGCGTCGATCGTCGCCACTTCGACGCCGCGGCGCGCCGCGCGGCGGCCGAGCTCGCGCAGCGACAGGCCGCAGTCGACGAGCACGCGCGTGCCGTCGCGGGCCTCGATCAGCGTCGCGTTGCCGCGGCTGCCGCTGCCGAGGCTGCAGAAGCGCATCGCGGCGCAGCGCCGCTTACTTGAGGTCCTGCACGAGCGCGGCGACGATGCGCCGACCGACGTCGTCGGCCACCGGCGCACCTTGCGCATCGAGCACCGCGACCGTCGTGCGCGTGTCACCGTCGGCGCGCACCGCGATGCGGTAGCGCACCGGCGCGGCCGCCGCTTCGCGGCGGCCGGTCAGCGGCGACAGCAGACGGCCGAAGAAGCCCGGCTGCGACGACTCGCGCGCCTCGACGCCAGGGTCGACGTAGCGCACGAAGTACAGCCCGCCGGCGCGGTCGCGGTCCTCGACGGTGAACCCGGCACGGTCGAGCGCGAGGCCCACGCGCCGCCACGCGCGGTCGAACGGCTCGTCGACCTGCAGCGCCGCGCCGGGCCCGCCGGTGAGTGCGCGTGCGCGCTCGGGGCGCTGCGGCGCCTCGGCCACCGCGGCGCGCGCCTGCGCCTCGGGGGCGCCGAGCGAAGTCATCAGCCGCGTCAGGAACTCGGCCTCGAGCTGCGGATCGCTCGGGCGCGTCGTCCACTTCGTCTCGGCCTGCTGCGGCGCGACGTAGACCTCGACCAGGCCGCGGTGGCTGATGTAGATCTCGCTGCCGCCGTCGGCGGTGCGCTCGATGCGCGTGCGGAACTTGTCGCGCTCGCCCGTCGACCACAGGCCGTCGAGTACACGCCCGATCGTGTTGCGGATGAAGTCCTGCGGGATCTTGGCGCGGTTCTCGGCCCAGTCGGTCTCCATCACGCCGGCGTCGGCGTTCTCGTAGACGATCGTGAAGCCGCGCTCCTGCCAGAAGCCCTTGATCCGTGCCCACAGCGCCTCGGGCGGCAGCGACGTGACGAGCCAGCGTTCGTTGCCGCTGCGCTCGACGCGGAACTCGCCGCGTGCGTCGACGGCCACCGTCGGCGCGCCGGCGGCGGCCGGGGCGGTTGGTGCGGCAGCCGCCTGATAGGTCGTCGCCGAGACGCTGCCGGCCTGCGGCACGTAGCGGGCTTCGCGCGACAGCTGCGACAGGTCGGGCGGCACTTCGAGCGGCGAGGTCTTCGCGGCCCTGCTGCGGTAGTCGATCTTGTCGCCGCTGAAGAAGTCCGTCGACGAACAGGCCGTCAGCGCCGCAGCGGCGGCGACGAGGCCGGTGAGCTGCAAGGCGCGGGCGAGGCGGGAAGGGGTGGCGGGCATCGGGTCGGGGCGGCCGTGCGTGCGGCCTGCAGGGCAGGGGGCGGAAAGCGCCGTCGTGGCGCGCGAGGCCAGCGGGCGGCGGTGGCGGCTCACAGCACGCCGCTGTCGCGCAGCGCGCGCTCGACCACCGGCTGCGCGGCGTCGCTGAGCGGCACCAGCGGCAGGCGCAGCGCGCCGCCGCAGCGGCCCAGCCGTGCCAGCGCCCACTTGACGGGTACCGGGTTCGGCTCGACGAACAGCTGCTTGTGCAGCGGCAGCAGGCACAGGTGGATCTCGGTGGCGCGCTTCGCGTCGCCGGCCATCGCCGCGACGCACAGCTCGTGCATCGCGCGCGGCGCGACGTTGGCGGTGACGCTGACGTTGCCGTGGCCGCCGAGCAGCATCAGCGCGACCGCGGTCGGGTCGTCGCCGGAGTAGACGGCGAAGCCGGCGGGCGCCTCGCGGATCAGCCACGCCGCGCGCGCGATGTCGCCGGTGGCTTCCTTGATGCCGACGATGCCCGGCACCTGCGCGAGGCGCAGCACCGTGTCGTGCTGCAGGTCGGCCACCGTGCGGCCGGGCACGTTGTAGAGCACCAGCGGCAGGTCGACCGCCTCGGCCACCGCGCGGAAGTGGCGGTAGATGCCTTCCTGCGTCGGCTTGTTGTAGTACGGCACGACCTGCAGCGTGCAGTCGGCGCCGACCTTCTTCGCGAAGCGCGTCAGCTCGATCGCCTCGGCGGTCGAATTGGCGCCAGCGCCAGCCATCACCGGCACCCGCTTGGCGGCATGCTCGACGGCGACGCGGATCACCTCGCAGTGCTCCTCGACGCTGAGCGTCGGCGACTCGCCCGTGGTGCCGACGACGCCGATGCAGTCGGTGCCTTCGGCGACGTGCCAGTCGATCAGGCGACGCAGCGCGTCGTAGTCGACGCGGCCGTCGTCGTGCATCGGCGTGACGAGCGCGACGATGCTTCCGGTGATCGGTCTCATGGTGGATCCTCGCAGTGCGACGATTCTACCGGGCGGGGTCGAGGCCGACCGGCGTGCCGCGGCGCGCCGGTCGCTACAGCGGATAGCGCACCGGCACGGCCGCCGCCGCAACGGCACGCACCGCGCACAGGCGCTGCACGAAGCGCGGCGGCGGCTCGACGAAGCCGTCCTCGTAGGCCACGACGCGCAGACCCTGTGCCGCGGTGAGCAGCTCGCCCGGGCGCAGCAGGAAGTCGGGGTTCGACGGCCGGCCGACCGTTTCGTTGCCGACCGCGAAGGTCTCGTAGAGCAGCACGCCGCCCGCCGCGACGCTGGCCACGATCGTCGGCAGCAGCGGGCGCCACAGGTAGTTCGTGACGACGACGGCGTCGAAGGTCTCGCCGGGCAGCGGCCACGCGCCGGCCTCGAGGTCGGCGACGACGACGCGGGCGATCGCGCGCAGCGGCTCGACCGCCGCCGCGTCGCGGTCGACGGCGGTCACGGCGCAGCCGCGCTCGGCGAACCAGCGCACGTGGCGCCCGCCGCCGCAGGCCACGTCGAGCACGCGCGCGCCTGCGGGCACGAGGGGGCTCCAGCGCCGCACCCACGGCGACACGGCGTCATGCGGGCCCGAACCGGCGTGCATCAGAAGCACGACCAGAGGAAGTCGGCCATGTCGCGCATCAGCTGCGGGCGCAGGTACGCGGCGAACACCGTCGCGAGCACCGCGAGCGCCGTGGCCCACAGCAGCACGCGTCGCAGCGACATCGCTCAGGCCCCCGCCGGCGCCGGCCGCGCAATCGGGTGCTCGCGGATCGGCAGGTTGACCGCCGCGGCCGCGACGCCGAGCGCGATCGCGATCCACCACACGACGTCGTAGCTGCCGGTGCGGTCGTACAGCAGCCCGCCGAGCCACACGCCGAGGAACGAGCCGACCTGGTGGCTGAGGAACACGAAGCCGCCGAGCATCGACAGGTACTGCACGCCGAAGATCTGCGCAACCACCGCATTCGTCGGCGGTACCGTCGACAGCCACAGCAGCCCCATCACGGCCGAGAAGACGTAGACGCTCCACGGCGAGACCGGCACCGCGAGGAAGGCGACGATCGCCACCGAACGCAGGAAGTAGATCGCCGCCAGGATGTGCCGCTTGGCCAGGCGCTGGCCCAGCGCGCCGGCGGCGTAGGTGCCGAACACGTTGAACAGCCCGATCAGCGCGAGCGCGACGGTGGCCACTTGCGGCGTCATGCCCTGGTCCTTCAGGTAGCTCGGCAGGTGCACGCCGATGAACACGACCTGGAAACCGCAGACGAAGTAGCCCGCCATCAGCAGCCGGAAGCTCGGGTACGCGAAGGCCTCGCGCACCGCGGCGCCGACCGTCTGCGTCGGCCCGGTGTGCGCGGCGGCCTTCGGCTCGCGCAGGCCCAGTGCCAGTGGCGCGATCGCCAGTGCCGTGCAGCCGAGGATGAACAGCGCCGACTGCCAGCCGAAGCTGGCGATCAGCCAGTTCTCGACCGGCACCATCAGGAACTGGCCGAACGAGCCGGCCGCAGCGGCCACGCCCATCGCCCACGAGCGCCTGACCGGGTCGACCTGGCGTCCGATCACGCCGTAGATCACCGCGTACGTCGTGCCGGCCTGCGCCATGCCGAGCAGCACGCCGGCGCTGCCGGTGAACGCGAGCCCCGACGTGGCCAGCGCCATCAGCACGAGGCCGACCGCGTACAGCACGCCGCCGGCGATCAGCACGCGGAAGGCGCCGAAGCGGTCGGCGAGCATGCCGGCGAACGGTCCGGCCAGCCCCCACGCAAGGTTCTGCACCGCGAGCGCGAACGCAAACGTCTCGCGCGTCCAGCCACGCTCCATCGTGATCGGCTGCAGCCACAGCCCGAAGCCGTGGCGGATGCCCATGCTCAGCGTGACGATGGCGGCGCCGCACAGCAGCACCTGCGTCATCGACAGCCTCGGTGACGAGGTCGAAGGGGTCATCGGCGCGATTCTGGCCGAGACCGCGGCGGGCCGTGTGGCGCGGGCGGCGGCGGCCCCGCGGCGCAGGCTGCTATCGTCGTGCGATGAACCTGCGTCACCGCCTGTCGACCGCGATGAGGGTCGCTCTGCTCGCGGCCCTGCCGGCCGGATTCGCGTCCGGCGCGCCGTTCGCGTACGTCACGAACCAGGGCAGCCACGACGTCACCGTCGTCGACCTCGCGACGCGCGAGGCGGTGGCCACCGTACCGGTGCGGCGCGCGCCGGCGGGCGTCGTCGCCGTCGGCGCGACGGGCCGGGTCTACGTCGGCCACCCCGACGCGCAGGCGATCAGCGTCATCGACATGCGCAGCCAGCGCGTCGTCGAGACGATCGAGCCCGGTTTCGGCCCGATGGGGCTCGACGCGACGCGCGACGGGCGCCTCGTCGTCGGCACCGACTGGGCCGGCCACCGCGTCGTCGTGATCGACGTCGCCGATCCGGCGCGGCCCGTCTCGGCGATCGCGGTGGGGCGCTACCCGGCCGGTGTCGCCGTCCATCCGGACGGCCGCACCGCGTTCGTCGCCGAGCGCGACGACGACCACGTCGCCGTCGTCGACCTCGACGCGCGCCGCGTGCGTGCGCGCGTGCGCGTCGGTGCGCACCCGTTCGCCGTCACGTTCGACGCCGCGCGTGAGCGCCTGTACGTGCTCAACGTCTACAGCGACGACGTCAGCGTCATCGACACGCGCACGCTGCAGCCGGTGGCGCGCGTGGCGGTCGGCAAGGCGCCGTATGGCGCGGCGCTCACCGCCGACGGCGCGCTGCTGTACGTGACGAACCAGCGCGACGACACCGTCAGCGTGATAGCCGCGGACACGCTGCAGGTCGTGCGCACGCTCGACGGCTTCGGCTACCCCGAGGGCGTGGCCGCGCACGGCCGCGAGGTGTTCGTCGTCAACTGGATGGACGACAGCCTCAGCGTGCTCGACGCCGCCAGCGGCCGGCTGCTGAAGACGGTGCGCACCGGGCAGAATAGCCGCGGCTTCGGTGCGTTCATCGGCGCACCCGCCGGCCGCTGACCCCCGACGGACTCATCAGGAGACGATGCGAATGCAGATGCACCCCCGCCCACGCCGTGCGGTGCTGGTCGTGGCGCTGGCCGCCGCGGTCGGCGCCATCGTGCCCGCAGCCGCGCACGGACCGACTCGGCAGAAGGTGACCGAGAAGGTCGTGATCGACGCCCCGGCCGCGGCCGTGTGGGCGCGGATCAAGAACTTCGACGCGCTGAAGGACTGGCACCCCGACGTCGCCGAGAGTCCCGCCGACAAGGGCAACGAGGTCGGCTCGGTGCGCACGCTGAAGCTGAAGAACGGCGGCACGCTGATCGAGACGCTCGAGCGCTACGACGACGCGCAGATGCGCTACGCGTACCGCGCGAAGGACGGCGGTGCGCTGCCGGTGACCAACTACACCTCGACGCTGCAGGTCGGCGACGAGGGCGGCAAGGCCGTGGTCGAGTGGCGCGGTGCGTTCTACCGCGGCCATCCGAACAACGACCCGCCGCCCGACAAGAACGACGAGGCGGCGGTGCGGGCCGTGACGCAGGTCTACCAGACGGGCCTGGCGAACCTGAAGCGGCTCGTCGAAGCGAAGTAGGCGCCGCGTCGGGCGGGCAGGTGGCGTCCCTAGAATCCGCCGCCATGCCCAGCAGCAAGACCAGCCGTTACGAAGAAGCCTCGATCCGGGTGCTCAAGGGCCTCGAGCCCGTCAAGCAGCGCCCGGGCATGTACACGCGCACCGACAACCCGCTGCACATCGTGCAGGAGGTCGTCGACAACGCCGCCGACGAGGCGCTCGCCGGCTTCGGCAAGCGCATCGGCGTGACGCTGCACGCCGACGGCTCGGTCAGCGTCGACGACGACGGGCGCGGCATCCCGTTCGGGCTGCACCCCGACGAAGGCGTGCCGGTCGTCGAGATCGTGTTCACGCGGCTGCACGCCGGCGGCAAGTTCGACAAGGGCGCGGGCGGCGCCTACAGCTTCTCGGGCGGCCTGCACGGCGTCGGCGTCAGCGTGACCAATGGGCTGGCGAAGAAGCTGCAGGTCACCGTGTGGCGCGACGGCGAAGTGGCGACGATCGGCTTCGCCGGCGGCGACGTCGCGCAGCCGCTGGCGGTGCGCAAGGCGCAGCCGGGCGAGCGCCGCCACGGCACGCAGGTGCGCGTGTGGCCGGATGCGAAGTACTTCGACAGCGTCGAGCTGCCGCGCCACGAACTCGTGCACCTGCTGCGCAGCAAGGCCGTGCTGATGCCTGGCGTGACCGTCACGCTGACGGTCGAGAAGCCGGGCCAGAAGGAGCCCGAGACGCAGACCTGGCTCTACAAGGGCGGCCTGCGCGACTACCTGCTGCAGTCGCTGCCCGCCGAGCCGCTGATCCCGCTGTTCGAGGGCGAGCACTACGCCGAGGAGGGCGAGACCGAGAACTTCGCCGAAGGCGAGGGCGCCGCGTGGTGCGTCGCGTTCACCGACGAGGGCGCGGTGCTGCGCGAGAGCTACGTCAACCTGATCCCGACGGTCGCCGGCGGCACGCACGAGGCCGGGTTGAAGGACGGTCTGTTCGCCGCCGTCAAGGGTTTCATCGAGATGCACGCGCTGCTGCCGAAGGGCGTCAAGCTGATGAGCGACGACGTGTTCTCGCGCGCGAGCTTCGTGCTCTCGGCCAAGGTGCTCGACCCGCAGTTCCAGGGCCAGATCAAGGAGCGGCTCAACAGCCGCGATGCGCTGCGGCTGGTGTCGGGCTACGTGCGCCCTGCGCTGGAACTGTGGCTGAACCAGCACGTCGACGTCGGCAAGAAGCTCGCCGAGCTCGTGATCCGCCAGGCGCAGGTGCGCCAGCGCGCGGCGCAGAAGGTCGAGAAGAAGAAGGGCTCGGGCGTCGCGGTGCTGCCGGGCAAGCTCACCGACTGCGAGAGCCGCGACCTGAGCGTCAACGAGGTGTTCCTCGTCGAGGGCGACAGCGCCGGCGGCAGCGCCAAGATGGGCCGCGACAAGGAGACGCAGGCGGTGCTTCCGCTGCGCGGCAAGGGGCTCAACGCGTGGGAGGTCGAGCGCGACCTGCTGTTCAGGAACAACGAGATCCACGACATTGCGGTCGCGATCGGTGTCGACCCGCACGGCCCGCACGACGACCCCGACCTGTCGGGCCTGCGCTACGGCAAGATCTGCATCCTGTCCGATGCCGACGTCGACGGCGCGCACATCCAGGTGCTGCTGCTGACGCTGTTCTTCCGCCACTTCCCGAAGCTGATCGAGCGCGGTCACGTCTACGTCGCGCGCCCGCCGCTGTACCGCATCGACGCGCCGGCGCGCGGCAAGAAGCCGGCGGCCAAGCTCTACGCGCTCGACGATGGCGAACTCGAAGCCACGCTCGACAAGCTGCGCAAGGAAGGCGCGCGCGAAGGCAGCTGGACGATCAGCCGCTTCAAGGGGCTGGGCGAGATGAACGCCGAGCAGCTGTGGGAGACGACGCTGAACCCCGACACGCGCCGGCTGCTGCCGGTCAGCGTCGGGGCGTTCGGCTTCGACGCGACGGTGGCGACGCTGAACAAGCTGATGGGCAAGGGCGAGGCCGCGGCACGGCGCGAGCTGATGGAGCTGCGCGCCGACGCGGTCGAGGTCGACGTGTAGCCGGCCTGCGCAGCGCGGCGCAGCGGCGCTGGGTTGTCCCGGTGGCGCATCCGGCACCGCGGGCGAAGAATCGGGTGCGGGACACCACCCGAGGAGACGCCCGATGCAAGCGACGATGATGCAGGTGCCGCTGTCGCTGAACCACCTGCTCGAGCGCGCCGGCACGCTGTTTCGCGACAACACGCTCGTCAGCCGCCGGCCCGACAAGAGCCTCGTCACGCACACCTACGGCCAGTGGTACCGTCGCACGCGCGCGCTGGCCAGCGCGCTGCAGCGGCTGGGGCTGAAGAAGGGCGACCGCGTCGCCACGCTGTGCTGGAACCACCACGCGCACCTGGAGTGCTACTTCGGCATCCCGGCCGCCGGCGGCGTGATGCACACGCTGAATCTGCGCCTGTCGCCCGACGAGATCGGCTTCATCGCCAGCGACGCGGCCGACCGTTTCCTGATCGTCGACGACGTGCTGCTGCCGCTGTACCGGCAGTTCGCCGACGCGCACCGCTTCGAGCGCGTGATCGTGTTCCCGTTCTCGGGGGCGCCGGTGCCCGAAGGCTTCGACGACTACGAGGCGCTGCTCGCCGCCGCCGACCCCGACGGCTTCGTCTACGCGCCGCACGCCGAGGACGACCCGGTGGCGATGTGCTACACGTCGGGCACGACGGGACGCAGCAAGGGCGTCGTCTACTCGCATCGCTCGACGGTGCTGCACACACTCGTCGCGAGCCTCGCGGACTACTGGGGCCTCAAGGGTACCGACGTCGTGCTGCCGGTGACGCCGATGTTCCACGCCAACAGCTGGGGCATCCCGTACGGCTGCGTGATGATGGGCGTGAAGATGGTGTTCCCGGGGCCGCACCTGCACCCCGACGACCTGCTCGACCTGATGCAGCTCGAGCCGCCGACGCTGGCGCTCGGCGTGCCGACGATCTGGCTGACGCTGATCCAGACCTACGAGCGCGCGCTCACCGAACAGCCCGGGCGCTGGAAACTGCCGGCCGGCATGCGCTCGCTGGTGGGCGGCGCCGCGGTGCCCGAGAGCCTGATCCGCGCGTTCGCGCGCCACGGCATCTGGATCCTGCAGGGCTGGGGCATGACCGAGACGTCGCCGGTGTGCACGATCTCGTACCCGACGGCGTCGCTGAAAGACGCGAGCGAAGACGAGCGCTTTCGCCGCGCCGCGATGGCGGGCGTGCCGGTGCCGCTGGTCGAACTGCGCCTGCGCACCGACGACGGCACCGACGCGCCGCACGACGGCCAGACGATGGGCGAGATCCAGGTGCGCGGGCCGTTCATCACCGGCAGCTACCACGGCGCGGGCTCGCCGCCGGACAAGTTCACCGCCGACGGCTGGCTGCGCACCGGCGACGTCGCGACGATGGACGTACTGGGCTTCGTGCGCATCACCGACCGCACGAAGGACCTGATCAAGAGCGGCGGCGAGTGGATCAGCAGCGTCGACCTCGAGAACGCGCTGATGGCGCACCCGGCGGTGGCCGAAGCGGCCGTGATCGCCGTGCCCGACGAGAAATGGGGTGAGCGGCCGCTGGCGTGCGTCGTCTTCAAGCCGGGGCAGTCGGCCGACGCGCGGGCGCTCGGCGAGCACCTGCTCGCGCACGGCTTCGCGAAGTGGCAGCTGCCCGACCGCATCGAGGTCATCGATGCGATCCCGCGCACGTCGACCGGCAAGTTCTACAAGCTCGAGCTGCGCCGACGGTACGCGGCCACGCCGTCAGCGCGCCAGCCATGACGCGTACTGGTAGTACAGCGGCAGGCCGACGAGCAGGTTGAACGGCAAGGTCACGCCGAGCGATGCCGTCAGGTAGATGCCGGGGTTGGCCTCGGGCAGCGACGCACGGCACGCGGCCGGCGCGTCGATGAACGAGGCGCTGGCGCAGATCGCGCCGAACACGAACGCTGCGCCGGTGCCCAGCCCCACCGCGTGCGCGAGCGTGACCCCGGCCAGCCCGTGGACGACGGGCATCACGACGCCGAACGCGGCCATGAACGCGCCGACCTCGCGAAACGCCCGGATCTGCCGCGCCGCGGTGATGCCCATCTCGAGCAGGAACAGCATCAGCATCCCGCGGAAGAGGTCGCCGTAGAACGGCTCGATCTGCTGCCACTGGCGGTCACTGGCGAGCGCGCCGATCGCCATGCCGCCGGCCAGCAGCAGGATGCCGCGCCCGCGCACCACGCTGAGCACGAGCGCGCCGGGCTGCACGCCACCGCTGGCGCGGCCCATCGCGAAGCGCGCCAGCGCCAGCGAATAGACGACGCCGAACTCCATCAGCGCGACCATCGCCGCCATGTAGCCTTCGGCCGGCGTGCCCATCGCCGCGGCGAACGCAATGGCGGAGAAGAACGTCGCCGTCGACACCGACCCGTAGTGCGCCGCGATCGCCGCCGCGTTCGACACGTCGAAGCGGCCGAGCCGGCGCGCGACGACGTAGGCCGCGGTCGGGATCGCGAACGTCATCAGCAGCGTGATCGCCAGCAGCGGCAGCACGGCGCCGATCTCGGCCTGCGCGAGCTCGCGCCCGCCGGTCAGGCCGAGCGAGAACAGCAGGTAGATCGACAGCAGCTTGATCACCGCGTCGGGCAGCTCGAGCTCGCTCTTGACGAAGCCGGCCACGGCGCCGAGCACGAAGGCGAGCACGATCGGTTGCAGCAGGTTTGCGAGCAGCAGGTCCAGGCCGGGCATGCGGGGCTCCAGGTCGACACTGGGTCGCGATGCTAGGAACCGGCCCACGGCTCGTCCAGTTCAACGTTTGGCACAAGTCGTTCGACTGCATCAAACTGAGCGGATGGCCGAACTGAACTTCCACCACCTGCGCTACTTCTGGGTCATCGCGCACCGGCGCAGCCTGACGCGCGCGGCCGAGGAGCTGCACGTCTCGCCGTCGGCGCTGTCGATCCAGCTGCGCCAGCTCGAGGAGCGGCTCGGGCAGCCGCTGTTCGAGCGGCGGCAGCGCCGCCTCGTGCTGACGGAGGCCGGGCGCATCGCACTCGACCACGCCGACACGATCTTCAAGGCCGGCGACGAGCTGGTCGGCACGCTCAAGGGCCGCCCGCGCGCGGCCGTGCCGGTGCTGCACGTGGGGGCGGTGGCGACGCTGTCGCGCAACTTCCAGCTCGCGTGGCTGCGCCCGCTGCTCGGGCGCGACGACGTGCGCGTGCACCTGCACGCCGGGCGGCTGCGCGAGCTGCTGGTGCAGCTGGGTGCGCACGCGCTCGACGTCGTGCTGACCAACGAGCCGGTTCCCGGCGACCGCGCGAGCGGCTGGCGCAGCCGGCTGATCGCGCGCCAGCCGGTGAGCCTCGTGTCGCGCAAGCCGCGCGGGCGCACCGAGGTCGCGCTGCGCTTCCCGCACGACCTGCACGACCAGCCGCTCGTCCTGCCCGGCGAGTCGAGCGGCTACCGCTCGGCGTTCGATCTGGCGCTCGAGGCAGCGGGCGTGCGCCCGCGCGTGCTGGCCGAGGTCGACGACATGGCGATGCTGCGCCTGCTCGCACGCGAGACCGGCGTGCTCGCGCTCGTGCCGCCGGTCGTCGTGCACGACGAGCTGGCGCAAGGCGTTCTCGTCGAGCGCTGTTCGATTCCGTCGATCGAGGAAACGTTCTACGCCATCACCGTGCAGCGCCGTTATCCGCACCCGCTGCTGCGCGAGCTGCTCGCCGCGGGCTGAGTCAGAATCGCGCGCTTCGCGAATCGCCCCGCTGCCATGCCCGACCTGTTGTCCCCGCCGCCGGCCGAGCCGGCGGAATCGCTCGCGCTGGCCGAGTACGCCGAGCGCGCCTACCTCGAATACGCGCTGTCGGTCGTCAAGGGCCGCGCGCTGCCCGACGTGTGCGACGGCCAGAAGCCGGTGCAGCGCCGCATCCTGTACGCAATGCAGCGCATGGGCCTGGCCGCGGGCGCCAAGCCGGTCAAGAGCGCGCGCGTCGTCGGCGACGTGCTCGGCAAGTTCCACCCGCACGGTGACACCGCCGCGTACGACGCGCTCGTGCGCATGGCGCAGGGCTTCAGCCAGCGCTACCCGCTGATCGACGGCCAGGGCAATTTCGGCAGCCGCGACGGCGACGGCGCGGCGGCGATGCGCTACACCGAGGCGCGGCTGGCGCCCATCGCGCGGCTGCTGCTCGACGAACTCGACGAAGGCACCGTCGACTTCGTGCCGAACTACGACGGCTCGACCGACGAGCCGCGCCTGCTGCCGGCGAGGCTGCCTTTCGTGCTGCTCAATGGCGCGAGCGGCATCGCCGTGGGGCTGGCCACCGAGGTGCCGAGCCACAACCTGCGCGAAGTGGCCGCCGCCGCGGTGGCGCTGATCCGCGACGAGAAGCTGCCCGACGACGAGCTGTTCGCGCTGCTGCCCGGCCCCGACTTCCCCGGTGGCGGGCAGGTCATCAGCACGCCGGCCGAGATCCGCGACGCGTACGCGAGCGGGCGCGGCAGCCTGAAGGTGCGCGCGCGCTGGACGACGGAGGACCTCGCGCGCGGCCAGTGGCAGCTCGTCGTCACCGAACTGCCGCCGGGCACGAGCGCGGCGAAGGTGCTCGAGGAAATCGAGGAGCTGACCAACCCCAAGGTCAAGGCGGGCAAGAAGGCGCTGACGCAGGAGCAGGTGCAGCTCAAGCAGACCGTGCTCGCGGTGCTCGACGCGGTGCGCGACGAGAGCAGCAAGGACGCGCCGGTGCGCCTCGTGTTCGAGCCGAAGAGCCGCAGCGTCGACCCGCACGAGCTCGTCAACACGCTGCTCGCGCACACCAGCCTCGAGACCAGCGTGCCGGTGAACCTGACGATGGTCGGCGCCGACGGGCGGCCGACGCAGAAGGGCCTGCGCCAGGTGTTCACGGAGTGGATCGGCTTTCGCCGCGCCACCGTCGAGCGGCGCACCCGCCACCGCCTGGCCAAGGTGCTCGACCGCATCCACGTCCTCGAAGGCCGGCAGCTCGTGCTGCTGAACATCGACGAGGTGATCCGCATCATCCGCAACGCCGACGAGCCGAAGCCGGCGCTGATCGAGCGCTTCAAGCTGACCGACCGCCAGGCCGAGGACATCCTCGAGATCCGGCTGCGCCAGCTCGCGCGGCTCGAGGCGATCCGCATCGAGCAGGAGCTCAAGGACCTGCGCGACGAGCAGAAGAAGCTCGACGAGATCCTCGGCAGCCCGGCGGCGCTCAAGCGCACGCTGATCAAGGAGATCGAGGCCGACGCGAAGCAGTACGGCGACGCGCGTCGCACGCTGATCCAGGCCGACCGGCGCGCAGTGGCCGAAGTGAAGGTGATCGACGAGCCGGTGACGGTCGTCGCGAGCCGCAAAGGCTGGGTGAGGGCGCTCAAGGGCCACGAGGTCGACACCGCGACGC